>JAEZED010000059.1 GCA_023417885.1 Planctomycetota bacterium | reverse complement strand
GGCGGGGTGGCGCGGGCGCGCGCCGAGCCGCCGCCGACCACCGTTCGCCGCGCGCCCACGGAGCAGACCGACGTCGCGGAGGAGCAGGAAACTGAGACCGCGGTCGAGGCCGACGCCGAGGTGCCCGCCGAGGTCGAAGCGCCCGCGGAGACCGAGACGGAGGCCGCGCCCGCGCGTCCTGCCGCCGAGGCCCCTGACGCGACCGCGACGCCGGTTGCACCGGTTGTCGAGGCGCCGCAGGAGGAGCCTGCGGCCCCCGCGGCACCTGCGGCGCCAGTGGAGACGCCCGCGCCCGTCGCGCCGCCCGTGGCGCGTCCGGCTGCCCATCGACAGACCAACCCGGCAACGGGTCTCCCGGAGCCGACGACACGGCCGACGATCACGCTGGCCGACAAGCAGCGGGAGATCCAGGAGCGCATCCGTGCCGAGCGCGAGGCGCGCCGGGCGGCGGAGGCGCCGGTCACACCCGCCCCGCAGCTCACCCGGCTTCAGCCCGCGGAGATCAGCGGGCCCAAGGTCGTGCGCGTGGAGGCGCCCGACCACGTTCCGACGCCGCGCAAGCGCCGCGAGCCGGGCGAGCGGCCCGAGCAGCAGCGCATTCCGACCGGCCCGCTGGCGCGGGGCGGAGGCGGCGTGCGCGTCACCACCGAAGAGGACGACAAGGCCAAGAGCCGCACCGGCCCGGGCAAGTCGCTCTCCCTGCGCCGCCGGGGCGGCGAGGGCCGGCGGGGCGAGGCGCTGGAGAAGCTTCGCGAGTTCACGGACGCGGACATCATCGCCCGGCGCGACGCGCTCAACGCGGCCCGCGCCAACCGCAGCCTGCTCGATCGCCAGATGGAGCGGACCGCGAACAAGGGCAAGGGGTTCCGCGCCCTTTCCCCCAGCCAGCGCGACGGCCCGGTGGTGGTCAACGAGCCCATCACCGTCAAGAGCCTCTCGGGCGACCTGGGCATCAAGAGCGGCACCCTTATCAAGGCTCTCATGACCAAGCAGGGTGTCTTCGTCACCGCCAACCAGAGCCTCGCTCCGGACCAGGCCGAGGCGCTCGCCATGGAGTTCGGCATCGAGATCCAGGTCGCCCGCCAGAAGACCGCCGAGGAGCGGCTGGACGAGCGGTTCGCAGAGATCGAGGAGCAGATCGACACCGAGGCGCTCGTGTCGCGCCCGCCGATCGTGACGATCCTCGGGCACGTCGACCACGGCAAGACCAGCCTGCTCGACCGGATCCGCCACACGAACGTGACCGCGGGCGAGGCCGGCGGGATCACGCAGCACGTGGCCTCCTTCGACGTGATGGTCGAGCGCGAGGGGCAGCAGAAGCAGGTGACCTTCATCGACACGCCGGGCCACCAGGCGTTCACCGCCATGCGTGCCCGCGGCGCGCAGGTGACGGACATCGTCGTCCTGGTCGTGGACGCGGCCCAGGGCGTGCAGCCGCAGACGGTCGAGAGCATCAACCACGCCCGCGCCGCCGGCGTGCCGATCGTGGTGGCGATGAACAAGATCGACCGCGACGACGCCAATCCGGACAAGGTGCTGGGCGAGCTTGCGGCGCAGAATCTCAATCCCGCCGAGTGGGGCGGCGACACCGAAGTGGTCCGCACCAGCGCCATGACGGGCCAGGGAATCGAGCAGCTGCTCGAGATCCTGGACCTCCAGGCGGAACTGATGGAGCTCAAGGCCGCCCCGAGCACGCCGGCGCGCGGCCGGGTGATCGAGGCGCGGATGACGCAGGGCCTGGGCCCGGTGGCCACGGTTCTGGTGCAGCAGGGGACGCTGAAGGTCGGCGACGTCATTCTCGCCGGCACCGGGTACGGGCGCGTCCGGGCGCTTCAGAAGGCCAGTGGGCAGATGATCCGCGAGGCCGGCCCGAGCATGCCGGTGCTCGTCAGCGGCTTCAACGAGGTGCCTTCGGCGGGCGATGCGTTCTACGTCCTCTCCTCGGTTGACGAGGCGGAGGCGGTCTCCGAGGAGCGTCGCGACGAGAACCGTCGCGAGGAGCTGGCGGTGCGCAACCGCGTGTCGCTGGAGACGCTCTTCGAGGCGGTGGAGGAGGGGAAGATCAAGACGATCAACCTCATCCTCAAGGGCGACGTGCAGGGCTCGGTGGAGACGCTGAACGCGACGATCGGCGAGCAGAACACCGCCGAGGTGCGCGTGAAGGTGATCCACTCCGCGGTCGGCGCCATCAACGAGAGCGACGTGGAGCTTGCCGACGCCAGCGACGCGGTGATTATCGGCTTCCACGTCGGAATCGACGAGAGCGCGCGTCATCTGGCCGAGCAGCGCGGCGTGGAGATCCGCACGTACAACGTGATCTACGAGATCTTCGACGACATCAAGAAGGCGCTTTCGGGCATGCTCGAGCCGGAGGTCAAGGAGGTCTACCAGGGCACCGCCGAGGTGCGGGCGACCTTCAAGGCCAGTCGCCTCGGCACGATCGCGGGCTGCTACGTCACAGACGGTCACGTCACGCGCAACAGCCTCACGCGGCTCATCCGCGACGGCGGCGTCGTGGTGCAGGATCTCCAGATCGCCAGCCTGCGCCGCCTGAAGGAGGACGTGCGCGAGGTGAAGTCGGGCCTGGAGTGCGGCATCAACCTCCTGAACTACGACGACGTCAAGGAAGGCGACAAGCTGGAGTTCTACACGCGGCAGACCGTGGCGCGGACGCTGTGAGAGGGAGTAGACGGGGAATGGTAGATGGTAGATGGGGCCGGGAGCGACTCGGCGACGCGCGTCCCCATCTGCCATCTACCAGCCCGCACCACCCGCCCCATGACCATCGGCGTTCTCCAGCTCGACCTGTCCATCCCCGGCGCGATGAGCCTGAAGGACAAGCGGCGGGCGATCCGGAGCGTGCGCGACCGCATCGCACACGCGTTCAACGTCAGCATCGCCGAGACCGACGCCCAGGACCAGTGGCGGCGCTCGGTCTTCGGAGTCGCCATGGTCGGGAGCGACCACGGGTACGTGGAGGGGGCGCTGGCGAAGATCGTCGATCTCGTCCGGACGCTGCCCCAGGTCGACCTGGACGAATACCGGATCGACTTCGTCTGAGCCGGTCGTCACCGCCCGGTGCGGGTGCCGGGGCGCCTATCCTTTATCCACTCCAGAGCCGCCGGATCAGCAGCATGTCGCGACGCACAGAGAGAGTGGGCAGCGCCATCCGCCACGAGGTGGCGCAGGTGATCATGCGCGAGTTGAACGACCCGCGCCTCGACGGGGTGCTCCCAAGCGTCAGCCGCGTGAAGGTCGCCGAAGACCTGTCGATGGCGGACATCTATGTCGTCATGATGGGCTCGCCGGGTAAGCAAACGGCGGCGCTGACGGCCCTTCGCCATGCGGCGGGGCTGATGCGGACGCGGGTGGGCAAGGCGTTGGCGACGCGGACGGTTCCCTACCTGCGTTTCCACCAGGACGAGGCGTACCGGCGCGAGATGGAAGTGCTCGACCTGATCCGCAAGGCTGAGCAGGAGATGAAGCCGGAGGATGCGTCGCAGGAGGAGACCGGCGACGACGCCAGCGAGGAAAGTGGCGAAGGCGGTGGTGAAGGGGGAAGCGGGAACACCTAAGCACGGCCGCCGGGGCGGAGTCGGTCGGACGAGAGATGCCTGTCCATGAAGAACGCGACGAAACACGCCGCGACGCTGAAGTCGCTCCACAAGAAGCTGTGCCGCCAGCACAAGCCGGGGGATCGGCCCCAGCTCGATCCGCTGCGCGCCCTGGTGCTGGGCGTGCTTCAGGAGGCCTGCGACGACGGCCGCGCCCATAAGGCGGCGGCGGCGCTCGACGAGGAGTTCGTGGACGTCAACGAGCTCCGGGTGGCGACGGAGCTGGAGCTGACGAACCTGATCGGCCCGGGCTACCCGGCCGCCATGGATCGCGCCGTCCGGCTGCGCGAGATCCTGATGCACCTGTTCGACGGCGAGGGGCGGCTGACGATCGACCGGGTGGCGGCGATGAACAAGAAGGAGCAGCGTGCGCATCTGCGGGCGGTTCCGGCGATGACGCCGTTCATCGAGGGGTACGTGTCGCTGCTCGGCTTCGGTCAGGCGGCGATGCCGGTCGACGAGGCGATGCGACGGTATCTCGCGGGCCAGGGTGTGCTGGAGGCCGACGCGACGCTCGAGGACGCCCAGAAGTTTCTGGAGTCGAACCTGAAGGCCGACGAATACTGGCCCTTCTTCGCCTGCTGCCGTGCGGAGTCGTGCAAGCCGCGGTCTCGCGGGCGCACGGGCGAGGCGAAGGCGAAGAAGACCTCGAAGAAGGCGGCCAAGGCGACGACCCGCACCGGCACGCGGCGCGCCAGCGGGCGCAAGCAGTCGGCATGAGGAAGTGAGCAGGGGCAGGGCGCGAGCGGCGGGCGACGACGAATGAACGCATTACCGGCTGACAAGCTTCGCCTGGGCCTCCCCAGTGGATCGATGCAGAGGAGCACGTTCGAGCTGTTCGAGCGGGCGGGCTTCAACATCGGCGTCCGGGAGCGCAGCGTCTTCCCGAGCATCGACGACGACCGCATCTCCTGCGTGCTGTTCAGAGCGCAGGAGATGAGCCGCTACGTCGTCGACGGCCTGATCGACTGCGGCCTCACCGGTCACGACTGGATCGTGGAGAACGGGAACGAGCAGGACGTGGTGGAGATCTGCGAGCTCACTTACAGCCGCGCCACCAGCAACCCCGCCCGCTGGGTGCTGGCGGTGCCGAACGAGAGCCCCGTGCAGAAGCCGGAGGACCTCGCCGGCGGGATCATCGCGACGGAGATCGTGAACACCGTCCGCCGCTATTTCCAGGAGAAGAAGGTTGATTGCCGGGTCGAGTTCAGCTGGGGGACGACGGAGATCAAGGCGCGCATCTGCGACGCGATCGTGGATCTCACCGAGACGGGGAGCAGCATCCGCGCCAACAACCTGCGGGTGCTGGACACGCTCCTGACGAGCACGATCCGGTTCGTCGCCAACCGCGAGGCGTGGGCGGTGCCGTGGAAGCGGGAGATGATGGAGAACATGGCCATCCTGCTGAAGGGCGCGATCGACGCGCGCGGCAAGGTGGGCCTGAAGATGAACGTGCCGGACGGGCGCCTCGCGGAGATCGTGGAGTACCTTCCGGCGCAGCAGAGCCCGACCGTGAACAAGCTCTACGACGGCGACTACGCGATCGAGGTGATCATCGACGAGCGGCTGGAGCGCGAGCTGATCCCCCGCCTGAAGCGCAGCGGCGCCACCGCGATCTTCAGCTACCCACTGAACAAGGTGATTCCTTAGTTTGTCACTTGTCACTGGTCACTTGGTGCAACCGACCAAGGACAAATGACAAGTGACAAAGGACAAGTGACCAGAAAGAGCAGACATGGCAGGACACAGTCACTGGGCCAATATCAAGCACAAGAAGGCGGCGATCGACAAGAAGCGCGCCAAGATCTGGGGCAAGATCGCCAAGAAGATCATGGTCGCCGCCAAGGGAGGCGCCGACCCGCGCGACAACCTGGCCCTGCGCTACATCGTCGATGAGGCCAAGGCCGCCAACATGCCCAAGCACACGATCGAGAACGCGATCGCCAAGGGGAGCGGCGAGGCGGGCGGCGAGGGGTTCGAGGAGATCGTTTACGAGGGGTACGGCCCCTTCGGCGTGGCGGTGCTCGTGGAGGTGCTGACCAACAACCGCAACCGCACCGCCGGGGAGGTGCGCAACACGTTCGATCGCCACGGCGGGAGCCTGGGGACGAGCGGGAGCGTCTCGTTCCAGTTCGGCAAGAAGGGCGTGATCGCGGTGCGCGCCGACGCGGTGGAAGAGGATCGCCTGATGGAGCTTTCTCTGGAGGCCGGCGCGGAGGACGTGCGCGAGGAAGGGGACGTCTACGTCGTCTTCACCGAGCCATCATCGTTCGGCGCCGTGAAGGAGGCGCTGGAGGGCGCCGACATCGTGTTGGAGAGCGCCGAGATCAGCAACATCCCGCAGAACACGGTCGAGCTTGGCGAGGAGGACGCGCGCCGCTTCCTGAAGCTCGTGGACACCCTCGAGGACAACGACGACGTGCAGGCGGTCTCGCACAACGCCGACGTCCCGGAGGCGGCGCTCCAGGAGGCGTAGCGGCGGAAGGGATGAAGGAGGAGGGAGGAGGGAGGAGGGGGGAAGGATGAAGGTGCTGGGCCTTGTCCCGGGTCTGTGTCAATCTGTGCTCATCTGTGAAATCTGTGGCTACTAGCGGGCTTCGGAGGCGGCGGCGCCTTCGAGATTGCTGATCATTCCCCGGATTGCTTCGACGCGCTGGGGCGGCAGGCGCTCCGGCTCGTTCGGGTGGAGCTGGTCGTTGAAGTCCAGCGCGGTCCGCAGTTGTGCCGCCGCGTCCGCCGGGCGGTTCATCCCCGCCAGCACGCGCGCGTAGTCGAGCCGGAGCTGGAGGTCGTTCGGGTTGAGCGCGAGGATCGTCTCGTACTGCGCCGCCGCGTCGGCGAGGCGGGGCGGCTGGAAGTGCGCGGCGTAGATCTCCGCGAGCGACACACGATCGGCGATTGAGCGGGGATTCGCCTCCACCGCGCGCAGGAGCGACGCCTCGATCTGCGCCGGCGGGGCTCCGCCGTAGGCCATGGCGCGGGCCAGGTGCTCGTGATAACTCGAGTTCGACACGGGCGACCACTCGAGCGCGCGCGCGTACTGCTGCGCCGCCGGCACCGGCCGGCTGGTGCGCAGGAGCCGGTCGCCCTCGCCCCCGAAGCGTTCGGCCACCACGGTGGGAAAGGCATAGAGCGCGACGAAGGCGACCGTGCCGGCGGAAGCGAGCAGCAACGTGCCCCAGGCCAGCGGCCGCGGCGATGACATGGCATCGGTCGCGCGAATCGCCAGCGACGCGCCCATCAGCATCGCCACGAGCATCAGCACCGGGATCTCGAAGACGACGACATCCACCATCGCGTGCAGCAGCGCCGCGGCAAGGCCGGCGATCATTGCGGCGGCCAGGGCGGGGGCGGGTGTCGTATCCGCGACCGGATCGTGCGCCGA
Organism: Planctomycetota bacterium; assembly: GCA_023417885.1. Classification (GTDB taxonomy): domain Bacteria; phylum Planctomycetota; class Phycisphaerae; order Tepidisphaerales; family Tepidisphaeraceae; genus JAEZED01. Next base: position 19,994 of record JAEZED010000059.1, on the reverse strand, counting down.
GCGCATCGTCCCCAGGAGCAGCCCGCCCATGATCAGCAGGCCATAAAGGCCACGACGGAAGACCTCCAGGAAGACGAAGCCGGGGTCGGCCGCGAGGTCGATCGACGCGGCGATGTTCAGCAGAACGCCGAGCGCGACGACCCCGCCGAGCGCGCCCAGTCCCAGCGGGCGAGGCAGGCCGGGCCGCTCACGATCGTCCGGCCGCGCTGCGGGCCGCGCCTGCTCCCACGCAAAGGTCAGCAGCCACGCGACCGCAAGGGTTGCGCCGATGATGCCCGTCTCGCTGGCGAATCGGACGAGCATGTTGTGCGGATCCTTCACCTCCTCTGCTGCGATGGCGGGGCGGTGGGCAAGGTAGGCGTCGCCGAAGTTGGCGAAGCCCGCGCCGAGCAGCGGGTGGTCGGTGAAGACGCCCCAGGCGCCCGTCCAGTAGTGCCACCGGAACGCGAGCGACGGGTGAGGCAGCGTTCCCGTGGCCAGGCCGATGCCGATCACGCCCGCGGCGCCGAGCGCGACCAGCAGGACGAACGCCGCGAAGACGCTCCGCCGCCGCTCGGCGAGCACGTGGCGCAACGGGAAGAGGGCCGCGAGCACGATCGCCACCAGCAGCGCTGCGGCGATGGCGGTGCGGCTGCCGGTCTTCCAGAGGATCCATGCGCCGGGAAGGAATGCCAGCGAAAGGACGAGTCCCCACATCGGCTCGCTACGGTCCCGCACGCGCTGCCAGATGAGCCCGACGGTGACGAAGCCGAGCACGACGAGCGTCGCGGCCAGGCTGTTGGGGGAGGCGGAGAAGCCGCCGGTCTGCCCCTGCATCAGCCGGCTCTTGAAGTTCTCAGCGGCGAAGGTGCCCGGCTCCAGCCCCTGCTGAGCGAGGATCTGCATCTCGTTGCGCTCGAATTCCTGCCGCAGGTCCTCCAGCTCGACGAGCCGGTAGATCGCGCCGTGCCCGATATTCACCAGGAACAGCCCCGCGGCGACGCCCGCGACCACCCGCAGGCGCGACCATGTCCGCACCGTCTGCGAGAAGATCAGCACCAGCCCCGCCGCGGCGAGCCATGTCGAAGCCGACGCCGCGGCGGCGAACTTGTCCGATGCCCAGAGCGTGCTCGCAAAGGCCCAGGCGGCAAGGATCGCCAGCAGCAGGGCGGTCCAGGTGCGCAGCGGCCGGGCCTGCCGGTCGATCGCTAAGCGCGCCAGCACCAGGAGCGCCAGCAGCATCGTCAGCGCGTCCAGCACGACCCCGACGGCGGGCCCCGCGGCGCGCGGGGGGAGGTTGGCCGGATCCGGTAGGGGAGCCAGTTGTTCCGTGTCGCGCAGGTACTGGGGCATCATCGCGCGGGCGATGACGACGACGAGCGCGCCGCCGAAGGCGATGCGCGAGAGCCAGGCGGAGGCCGGTGGATCCTCGTCGGGCGCAGCGCGGGTCTCGGGGGGAGGGGACACGATGAATGCTAGGTGACAGCGGTGGCCGGCCCTGACACGTCACGTGGTCGGGGGCTCGGGCGGGCGCGGCAGGGGATGCTGCTCCAGGAGCATCACGACGCCGAGGATGAGCAGCGTCTGCATGAAGATCAGCATCGCCGCGAAGGTCGATGTGACCAGCGGCAGCAGGATCGCCGCGACCCCCGTGGCGGCGGTGACGAGGTAGAGCGTCAGCACCGCCGTGCGGCGGCTCATGCCGCGGGCGACGAGGCGATGGGAGAAGTGATTGGTGTCGCCGACGAAGGGGCTCTTCCCGCGCGCAAGGCGGATGGCGCTGACGACGATCATGTCATACAGCGGCAGGGCGAGGACGATGACGGGCACGAAGACGCTGTACCACCCGGCGGCGAAGTCCTGCCCGGGCGGCAGGTAGGTCGTGCGCACCGTCAGCACGCCGAGGACGAACCCGATGAAGAGGGCCCCGGAGTCGCCCATGAAGATGCTGGCGGGGGGGAAGTTGAAGACGAGAAATCCCAGCAGTGCCCCCACGAGCAGCGCGAGTGTCGCGGCGACGAAGAGCTGCCCGACGATGAGCGCCGCCGCGAGGAAGACGACGGCGCAGACACACGCCACGCCGGCGGACAGGCCGTCCATGTTGTCCAGGAAGTTGAAGGCGTTGGTGACGCCGGCGATCCAGAGGACGGTGATGACGACGCTGGGAATGACGCCCAGCGGCGTGTTGTCGTCGAGGAAGGTGAAGAGGCGCACGTCGAACTGCCAGACGAACCACGCGCTGACGGCGAGTTGGACGACGAGCTTGATGAACGGGCCAAGGGCCCTCTTGTCGTCGATCAGGCCGAGCAGGAACATCCCGAAGCCCCCCGCGAGAAAGCCGAGGGCGAGGGGGAGCTGCTCGCGGAGCCCGCGGACCAGCGCCACGTCGAGCACGAATCCGCCCAGCAACCGAAACTCCCCTTCACCGACGACGCGCTGCTGGAACTCCGTCGTATCCCAGGGGTCAAACCAGAGGTCGAGCAGCACGTAGCCGCAGCCCAGCAGCAGAGGCACCGCCACGCCGAGGAAGATCCCGACTCCGCCGCCGAGGGGCTTGGGGACGTGGTGGATCTTCCGGTGCCCCGGCTTGTCGACGAGGTTGATCTTCGTGGCGATCCCGATCATCCCCCACGTCGCCGCCACCGAGACGAGGAACGCCCCGAGCGTCAGAAGGGTGATGGCGATGGCAAGGGCGGCGGGGGACACGAATCAGGTTCCGGTGAGTTCTTTCAGAAGAGCCACAGATTTCAAAGATTGGCACAGATTTCGGGGGAGATTTCAACGCGATGGCGGGAACCTTGAGAATCTCCATCGACCACAACCCGCCCGCAACCTCTCTCTGAGCAATCGGTGTGAATCCGTTCAAATCTGTGAAACCTCTGGCCATATCCGGCTCTGGGTCGCCCGTTCATCCCACGCTGCTCGCCCGGGGATAGCTCGCCTGGGACGCAGCGACCTGTGCCGGGACGCCCACCGCCGTCGCGCCGTCGTGGATGTCGCGGATCACCACCGCGCCCGCGCCGATCGTCGCCCAGTCGCCGACGCGGCGGCACTGGATGACGCTCGCGCCGATGCCGATGAACGCTCCCTCCCCGATTCGCACGCGGCCGGCCAGGCTGGCGTTCGGGCAGACGTGGGCGGCCGCCCCGACGTCGCACTCGTGGTCCACCGTGGCATTGGTGTTGATGATCGCAAGATCGCCGATGCGCGCTTCGACGCAGATTGCCGCTCCCATGCAGATCACGACGCCCTGCCCGATGCCCGCCTCGGGGGAGATTGTGGATGAGGGGTGAATAGCCGAGGCAAGGGCCAGCCCTGCGCGCTCCACTTCCCGGGCGTGCTCCCGCCGGACGCGGTTGTCGCCGATGGCCACCACCGCCGATCGCGCGCCGGTGGCGCGGGCGATCTTCTCCAGCTGCAACATCCCGCCGAGCACGGGGATGCGCATGATCTGGCTGCCCCAGCGCGACTCGTCGGCGTCGATGAAGCCGGCGGGTTCGATGCCGGCGGCGCGGAGGATGTCGGCCACGACCTTTCCGTGCCCGCCGGCGCCGACGATGAGGGGCCTGTTCTGGGTGGGCGTCATGGGTTCCGGAGGGGTGGGGTAGAAATCTGGCGCAGAAGGTGCGCTGCCCTTTCATCATCGGCCGGTTGTCGTTTATACTGGAGCCACTTTATGGGAACGGAATCCCACGATCCCACCCACGGTGTTTCCCCCGGCCGCTTACCAAGGAAGGGCCACATGGCCGACAACGATTACTCGACCGTTCTGGGTCCCGACGTCGTATTCAAGGGCGAGCTGAGCTTCGAGAAGGCGGTCCGCCTGCAGGGCCGACTCGAGGGCAGTGTCCGCACGCCCGGCAAGCTCCATATCGACCGCGAAGCCAAGGTGCAGGCCGACGTCCGGGCCGGCGCCGTCGCCATCGAGGGCCAGGTTCGCGGCAACCTGACCGCCTCCGACCGCATCGAACTCAAGAGCACCGCCGACTACGAGGGCGACCTCCAGGCCAGCAAGCTCATCGTCGAGGAAGGCGCCGTCTTCAAAGGTCACGTCAGCGTCGGCCCCTCCGCCGTCAAGCCGGGCGAGGTCGAGCATCCGCCCGCAGGCCTGTCGCGCATCAACGCGCCCGAGAAGGCCAACGGCCAGCACGGCGGCCGCGCGAATGCGCCCGCCAACGCCCAGGCACAGGCCGCCAACGCCTGAGGCCGCACGCGCGCCTTCCGGCCGCCCTGACCTGCGCCGCCCGGATCACCGGCGCCCACGGAAGCCACGAACTCGGTTTCCGCGGGCGCCGGGCCCGGGGCGCCGGCTTCGTAGTCCCGTTCCGCCCTGCGCGGCCCTGATCCTCCTGCGCGACGGCTCATGGCCTTCTCATTCAACCTCAAAGCCTCCGACACGCAGCAGATCGTCTGCTACCACTGCGGCACGCCGCAGGAGGTCGGGCGGCGCGCGCAGACCGTCACTTGCCGCAAGTGCCACAAGCCACTCCAGGTCGGCGACCTCAAGATCAAGGCCTACGACGCCCGTCGAAAGCTGCAGACCACCGGCTCCATCGTCGTCGAGAAGAAGGGGCAGATCGTCTCCGACAGCGTCGATTGCGGGGAGCTCGTCATCCGCGGACAGGTGAAGGCCAAGAACGGCATCACCGTCCGGGGAACGGCCCTGGTGGGTCCCGCCGCCACCGTCACGGGCGACTTCAACGCCCACACCCTCGCTGTCGGCGCCGGCGCCAGCCTCGAAGGTCAGTTTTGCATCGGCAAGGACCACATGGTTCCGCCGGTTCCCGAGTCGCAGGCCCCGGACGCCGAGGCCGTGATGCAGACCACCAGCGCCTGATTCTGCTAGAGTGCGGGAAATGCCGTACCTGAACGCAGTTCGCAAAGCCGTCGTCTCTCTTTTTTTGATCCTTCTCCTGGCCTGCCTGACTACGCCCGCCGCGGCCGCCGAGCCGGCGGGGCGGCTGCTCATCATCGGCGGAAACATCGGCAGCAGCGCCGAGCGCCTCTACACGCTTCTCGCGGAGGCGACGCCCGAGGGGGGAACGATCGGCGTCATTCCCACCGCCAGCGCCTCGCTCGAGGGTGGCGAACGCGCCGTCAGCCGGATCGCGCCGTACGCGCCAGGCCGCGAGGTGCGGCTCATCCCGATCGGCCAGGAGGACTTCGCGCTCGCCGACGACCCGGAGATGACGCGGGCCATCGACGCGTGCGATGCGCTCTTCTTCACGGGGGGCCGGCAGGGCCGCATCCTCAACGTCTTCCGGCCCGACGGGCGCGAGACGCTCGCCTCGCAGGCCGTCTCGCGCCTGCTGGAGCGCGGCGGGATGGTCGCCGGATCCAGCGCCGGGGCCGCCATGATGTCCGATCCCATGCTTGTCGGCGGTTCCAGCGCCATCGCGTTAGCGGGGGAGCGCGATCCGGCCGTCCCGCTTGCCCTGGGGTTCGGCTACTTCTCGCACGGCATGGTCGATCAGCACTTCCTTGAGCGGGGCCGCTTCGGGCGCCTGATGGTCGCCTTGGAGCTGAGCGGCCAGTCGTTCGGCTTCGGCGTCAACGAGGGGCGCGCCATGCTCGTGGACCGGGCAAGCGGCGCCATCACCGGTGTCGGCGACGATGCGATCGTCCTCATCAACCGCGCTGCGGCCGACGGGCGCAGCGGCCTGCGCGTGAGCCTGCTGGGGGACGGCGACGTGGTGGACGGCGGGAGCGGCACGGTCACGCCTGCTCCGAGGCGGGTGGAGCGCGATGCGGGCGAGCGCCGGGGGAGCGCGTCGCCGGTCGATGGTGCCTGGGAGAAGCTGGTCGTGCGCGACGTGGTTCGTCGGCTCGCCGCGAGCGCGTTCGAGTCGGCGTCGGCGCTGGATGAGCAGTTCGAGATGCGGTTCACGGTGGACGAGCGGACGCGCATTCTCGCCGACCCGGGGGACCCGGAGCGGCTGACGGTGATCGATCTTCGGCTCGACGTGATTCCGCGTGCCGCGGATCGAGCGGAATCGGGCGCCGTGGAGGAGGCCGGCATCGCGCGTTGAGGCCATCGCGGCGCGCTTCGAGTCAGTGTCCGCATCACTTCAAGGCGCAATAGTGCGGGGCGGGCGCGCGCTGGCCAGAAACCCGCCCGGCGAGGGCGGAAACGCCGCCGGTTCGATAAGAAAGGGCCCAGCGCTCAGGCAGCGAGGCTCAGTCTCCTGGCGCGGCGGGTTGAAACGCACCCCTCAGCGCGCGATGACGGCGTCCGTTTCCAGATCCGTGGGGCCCGGATTCGGACCACTCGTACCCGGATTCGAGCGACTCGTTTCATGGCCCGGACCACTCGTTTCCGGATACGAGCGACCCGTTTCCGGGCCCGGATATCGACATCGGTCGGGTACGGCCCATTCCGAGCCGGTTTCGCGGCGCTTCCCGCTGGTGACGGGGCGAAACAGGGCAAAATCATCCCGCCGCGCGTCATTATCGCACCGTCACCGGCGAGAACCGGTACGGGAAGGGGCGACGACACCATGTCACTGGCCGGCGGCGAGGCGAGATTGACACGTTTTTGAAGAAAAGGCAGACGGTCTCCGCCCGTTGCCGACCGCGGGAGGCTGCCGTACGGCTTAACCGTTCTGCGCCAGGCAGCGGTCGAAGCGCGCCAGCGTCCGCTCGCGGCCGAGGAAGGCCAGGGTGTCGAAGATCGGCGGGCTGACGGTTCCCCCGCTCACCGCGACGCGCGCCGGCTGGGCGATCTTGCCGAGCCCGGCGCCGCGCTCCTCGCACAGCGCCTTCGTCGCCGCCTCCAGTGTCTCGACATTCCAGTCGGGGAGTGACGCCAGGCGGTCCCGCAGGGCGCGCAGGTGCTCCAGGCCGGTGGGCTCCCCCTTTCTCAGCACCTTCTCGACCGCCTTCGGGTCAAACTCGATTGCATCATCGGGGAGGAAGAAGAAGCGCGACTTCTCGTCGGCCTCCGCGAAGACATGGAAGCCGGCGTTCATCTTCAGCAGGCGCGACAGCGTTGCATCATCCTGCCCCGCAAGCGGGGAGGCGGGGTTGCAGGAGAGGTAGTCGCGGAACCCTGCGAGCAGCCGCTCCGGCGGCGCCGCTTCGCATGCCTCGGTGTTGAAGGCCTGGAGCTTCTTGTAGTCGAACTTGGCGTTGGCCCGCCCGACGCGCTCGAGCGTGAACGCCTCGACGAGCTCCGCCATGCTGAAGCGCTCGCGGTCCGTCCCGCTGCTCCAGCCCAGCAGGGCGAGGAAGTTGTTGAGCACCTCCGGGAGGTAGCCCGCCTTGCGGAAGTCGTGCACGCTGATGGCGGGGAGATCGGCGGGAGAGATGTCGATGTGTGGGATCAGCGCATCGTGCTCCGCCGGATCGAGCTGCGACTTGGAGTCGGCCAACCATTCGGCGAGCCGCTCCACGCTCATGCCGGCAAGCCCGGCAAGCGCGGCGACGTCACGATCGTCCGTCGCCAGGCGCTTCGTCGCGGCGTCGCGCACCGCCTTGTCGCGGTCGCGCTTGCCCATCTTGCTCCCGTCGGTCTTCAGGATGACGGGAAGGTGCGCGAAGATCGGCCGCTCGATCCCCAGCGCCTCCATTAGCGCAATGTGGTTCACCGTGTTCAGCAGGTGCTCCTGCCCGCGCAGGACATGCGTGATCCCCATCTCCGCGTCGTCCACGACGACGGCGAAGTGGTAGGTCGGCATCCCGTCGGCCTTGCGGATGACGAAATCCTGCACCTGGCGCGCGTCCACCCCTTGGCGCGGGCCCAGCACCGCGTCGTCGAACCAGTAGTCCTTCGTCTCCATCGCGAACCGCACGACGGGCGTGCGCCCCTCGTCCACGAAGCGCTTGAGCTGGTCGGCCGTGTAGCTCGGGCGCGGGTAGAGGAAGGGTCGCTTGGCCCGCATCGCCTGCTCGCGCATATTGGCCAGTTCCTCGGGCGTCTCCCAGGCGTCGTAGGCGAGGCCCCGACCCTTCAGGTCGTCGATGATGCGGTCGTAAACGTCCTTGCGCTTCGACTGGAACATCAGGTTGTCGGCGTTGTCCCAGTTCAGGCCGAGCCAGGAGAGATCCTCGACCACCTGGTCCACCGCCGACTGCGTGCTGCGAGCAAGATCCGTGTCTTCGATGCGCAGGAAGAACTTCCCGCCCTCGTGGCGGGCAAGGAGCCAGCAGAAGAGGGCGGTACGGGCCCCGCCGACGTGGAGGTAGCCTGTCGGGCTGGGAGCGAATCGGGTGACGATCTGGGCCATGGGAGCCGACTTTAGGCGGTCCGTTCACCCGGCCGTTCGGCGCGGCGGAAGTGGAAGAGCCAGTAGATCGGCCCGCTGAAGGCGATGACGAGGCCGGTGATGCCCAGGACATACCGGTGCTGCACGACGAGAAGGAGTACGAGGGCAATTGCGAGGACGACCGTCCACATCGGCCTCGTCCCGCGCAACAGGCGGTTCACCACGTGCGGGTAGCGGAAGTTGCTGACCATCAGCAGGCCGGCGCTGAGCACCACCACCGGGAGGAGCATCGTCAGCACGCCCGCGGTGACCCACAGGACATCCTGCACCAATCCATCCCGCTGCGCCGCCGCCTGGATGAGCAGGTCCTGCTGCATGAGGACGACGCCGAGGACGGCGCCGGCGGCGGCGGGGCTTGGGAGGCCCAGGAAGCTCATGTGGCTCTGTTCCCCATGCTCGTTGCTGACGTTGAAGCGGGCCAGGCGCAGGAGGGTGCAGGCGACGTAGAGGGCGGCGATCGCCCAGACCAGCCGCGTGACGAAGAGCGGCAGCGTGAGCTGCTGCGCCAGCTCCTCGAACTTCAGCACGTGAAGGGAGATGATCGCCGGCGCGACCCCGAAGCTGATGACGTCGGCGAGCGAGTCGAGCTGCCCGCCGAAGTCGGTCGTGTGCCTGGCGATGCGCGCCAGGCGGCCGTCGAGGGCGTCGAAGACCATCGCCAGCGCCACGAGATAGACCGCGGCGAGGAACCGGGACTGCACGAGGTACTGGGCGAGGCGATCTGATCCCACCGTCGCCTCGTCGAGCGTGACGATGTAGATGGCGGCGAAGCCGCAGATGGCATTGCCCAGCGTCGCCAGGCTCGGCAGGAACTGGACGCTGCGCACGTAGGCCCGCCTGCCGCTGCGCCGCATGCGCCGGCGGCGCAGCTCGCGGATGCGCTTCTTCCTCCGGACGTCTGCGGGGTGAAGGGCGGGCTTGAGCACGATGACCTATGTTACCGGCCCGGCCGAGGCCGGCGCGATTCAGGACGGCGTGGGCTGCACGAGCGGCTCCATCTCCGGGTCGTGGACCTGAGCCGCCTCTCGCCCGCCATCCCGGCGGGTGTCGCCCCAGCCATCGACCTCAGCGACGACGTCGGCTCCGGCGCGCAGCTTCTGTCCCGGCTCGACGAGGATGCGCGGATTCAGCCGCCGGGGGATCGACAACTCCGTCCGGCTGCCGAACTTGATCATCCCGAACCGTTCGCCCCGGAAGACGGAATCGCCGACCTTCTTCGTGCAGATGATGCGCCGGGCGATCAGCCCGACGATCTGGCGGACCACCGCCACCGGGCGCTGTGGGTTGGCTTGCTCGGAGATGACGATGGTGTTGCTCTCGTTCTCCTCGCTGGCCTTGGAGTGGTCGAGCGCGTTGATGAACTTCCCCTTGCGGTAGGTCACCTCCGTCACCACGCCGCTGCACGGGCTGCGGTTGATATGCACGTTGAAGACCGACAGGAAGATCCCGATGCGGACAGAGGGCTCGCCTATGACAGGATCGCTCTCCAGCTCCATCACGTCGCTGACCTTGCCGTCGGCGGGGGCGACCATGGTCACCCGCCCGCCCGCGTGTGCCGGGATCGGCCGCTCCGGGTCACGGAAGAAGGCCCAGAGCCAGATCAGCACCGGCAGCGTGAGCAGGGCGAGCCACCAGAGCTCGAAGTAGCCCAGGGCGCTGGCCATCAGCACCAGGACGAGCGTTCCGACCAGCAGTTCCTTGAACCCATGACGGGTGAACTTCATCTTGGCCGCATCGTACGGCTGGAGTGGGCGGTTGACACCCCTCGACCCCCGCGTACGATTCTCGCCTGCCTCAGGAGAGCCTGGGGCAGTCCCAGCCGTCGCGGCCGTGGCGGAATTGGCAGACGCGCAAGATTCAGGTTCTTGTGTCCGTTAAGGACGTGGAGGTTCGACTCCTCTCGGCCGCACTCAAAGCCGACCCGATTTCGGGTCGGTTTTTCGTTGCGCGCGGAGCGGCCGCCCCCTCAGCAGATCTTGTCGATTTCGGCGTCCGGCCCCACGTAGGAGACCTGGAGGCGCTCCTGCCCATCCTCGGAGTCGAGGATCTGGAGAACGATCCGCTGATCCGGATCCGAGTCGCAGCGCAGCTCCACGTGCCGGATCAGATCCGGCGCGAGCGCGAAGACGCAGCAGCTCTCCCAGCCGGAGGTGCCCGCGTAGGCGGTCGCCTCGCTGATGCGCTGCTGTGCCCCCTTGGAGGTGTCGGAGGCGATCTCCATGAGGCGATTGCTGACGTATTCCGCGGGAAGCCGGCCCACGCCCGGCGCCTGCGGGTTGATCGTCGAAGTCATTGGCATGCACTGCTCCTTGTCAGGCAGAACTGATGTGGATGCAGTTCGGTGATAGCGAACAATGTACCACCATCTGGAGGTGCAGGCAGCGGGAAATCGGCCTGATCGCCGCTCCCGGGCCGCCGCGACAGCAAGTCCCGGCCCCGACCCTCTGCCCGGCCCGCAAACGACGATGTTACCGGCCCCGACGCGCCCGCTGAGCCTCGCGAGGGGCGCGGACTTGCCTCGACCTGGCCCCGCAAACCCTGCCTCAGCCCGCCGCCGCCTTGTGGGCCGGCCTCTCGCCCGGCAGCGGGTAGAGGTGTCCTTGCGACCGGTACCAGGCGACGAAGCGTTTCAGTCCCTCCCCGAGCGACACGCGCGGCTCGTACCCGATCTCCCGCCGCGCGCGACCACAGTCGGCCGACGTGTGATCCACGTCGCCGGGCGGAAACGGGCGCCGGTCGAGGATTGCCTTCTTCCCCGTCGCCGACTCGATGGCCGCCACGAGGTCGGCGAGCGTCGTGGCATGCTCTCCGCCGATGTTGTAGATGCGGAAGCCGTGCGCCGGGATATGCCGCATCGCCCCGAGCAGACCGCTCACCGTGTCGTCGACATACGTGTAGTCGCGGCTGGCGCTGCCGTCGCCGAAGAACGGAATCGGCTCGCCGCGCTCGATCATCCGCGTGAACTTGTGGATCGCCAGGTCCGGGCGCTGGCGCGGGCCGTAGACCGTGAAGAAGCGCAGGCACGCGATCGGCAGGCGGTAGAGGTGGTGGAAGGTGTGGCAGATCAGCTCGCCGGCGCGCTTCGTCGCGGCGTAGGGGCTGATCGGCTCCGCCACGTCGTCTTCCTCGCGGAACGGCACGCGTCCGAGGTTGCCGTAGACGCTCGAACTGGACGCGAAGAGGAATCGCTCCACGCCATGCCGCCGGCCCGCCTCCAGCAGGTGCGTCGTCCCCTCCACGTTCACGCGCGCGTAGTAGGCCGGCTGCTCGATGCTCGGCCGAACGCCCGCCATGGCGGCCATGTGCAGGATGGCGGCGGGCTTTACTTTCGCGATGAGCCGGTCGATCTCCGGCCCGTCGACGATGTCGATCTCCTCGACCTCCAGCGGCCCCCGGATGCCCCGGAGATTCATCTCCTTCCATCGCCGGTCGTAGAAGTCGCTGAAGTTGTCGACCCCCACGACGCGCAGCCCCGCCTCGAGCAGGCGCTCGGCAGCGTGAGAGCCAATGAAGCCGGCAGCCCCGGTGACGAGCACCGTGGCGCCGTTGGGCAGGCCATGATGGGCCGCGGAATGGTCCACGCCGTCGGGCATGGAAGCCTCCTGGTGTCGCGCCGCGTCGTGAGTCGGCGTCCGTAGCGTCGCGGCGCGGGCATGGGTTTGCAAGGGGGCCTTGGGCGATCCTTCCGCCCCCGGCTGCTAAGCTAAGGCCGAATGACGCAAGAGCCTGCCGAGAATCCGCCGGCCGCTGGCGCCGGAGACGCCCCCGCACCGGCGGGGGAGGTGCCCGCCAACGCCTCCGTGGCGCCCGAACGGCGCCAGCAGCCGCAGGAGGAGGGGGTGAAGGTGATCCTGGAGCAGGTGCTGGTCGCCTTCATCCTGGCCTTCATCTTCCGGGCGTTCGTGCTGGAGGCGTTCGTCATCCCGACTGGCAGCATGGCCCCAACGCTGCTCGGCGCCCACATGCGATTCGACTGCCCTGACTGCGGGTGGGAGTTCAAGGTCAATTACCCGACCGACCAGGTCACCCAGCGCGTCCCCTCCTACGCCAACCGCATCTACGCCATCCGTTGCCCGAACTGCGCCTACCGGTTCCCGCGCGAGAACCCGGAAGACCCGGACAACGACGCGACCGCCCCCGGCGTCTCCCACGGCGACCGGATCCTCGTGCTCAAGCATGCCTACCTCCTTCACGAGCCGCAGCGTTGGCAGGTCGTGGTCTTCAAGAACCCCTCGCGCAGCGGCGAGCTCTATGCGAACCTCCAGGACTGGAGCACCGAGCCCTACCAGCAGAACTACATCAAGCGCCTGATCGGCCTGCCCGGCGAGACGCTCATGCTCGTGGACGGGGACGTCTACGTCACCACGATCAACAAGCCCTCCAGCGAACTCCAGGCCCGCGACTTCGAGATCGCCCGCAAGGGCCCCGTCGAGCAGTCGGCCCTCTGGCGGATCGTCTATGACGACGACCACCGCCCCCAGGGCCGCGAACGCACCTACCAGGACAGCTTCGGCGCGCCATTCGAGGACTCCGCCTGGCGCATGCCGTGGCAACCCGTCAGCGGTGAAGGGTGGCAGGTCGTCCCGGCGGCCGAGGGCGGTGGTTTCGCCTTCAGCGGAGAGGGGCAAGCCACGCTCGCGTTCGATCCACAGGCCAATCCGGACACCTTCCCGTTCACCGACTTCCTCGCCTACGACATCAACGCCGCTGACCAGCGCACGCGGCGCGACAACCGCCCGCCGCAGGACACCTTCGATCGCGACTTCAGGCAGACGTTCGTCTACCCGAACGGCATGATCCGCCTGAACACCGTCAGCGACCTGCGGCTGGCTTTCTTCTACGAGCGATCCTCCGGCGAGGGGCCGCTGAGCCTGCGCATGACGAAGCGCGGCGACGCCTTCGAAGCCGAGATCCGCGACGGCGTCGTCCGTCTCACCGGGACCAGCGCCGACGGCACGACCTTCATCGATCGCGAGGCGACGTTCTCCGGCGACCTCTCCTCGCCGCGCCACGTCGAGTTCATCAACGCCGACTACCGCGTGCGCGTGCTCGTGGACGGCAGGACGATCATCGAGACGACCGACGAGGAGTATGCCCCGGACGTGGCCCGCCTCGTCGAGGTTGAAGAGTCCGACGAGCGCGAGCCGGCGCCCGAAGTCTCCATCACCGCCGCCGGCCAGGTGGCGACGCTGCGGCACGTCTCCCTCTGGCGCGACGTCTACTACACCGCCCGCGACCAGATCGGGAGCTTCAACCCGTACGCCAGCCCCCAGAGGTTCCCGGACGACGTCATCCGGCTCGGTGAGGGGGAGTATTTCACGCTGGGCGACAATCCGTTTCTCAGCGGCGACGCCCGGAGCTGGAGCGACGGGATCTTCCTCCCTTACGAGGGCGACCTGGCCGTCGGCGGGGGGCGGGTTCCGGAGCGGTTCCTGCTCGGGAGGGCTTTCTTCGTCTACTGGCCCGCGAGCTTCTCGCCGGCGCCGGGGCTTCCGGCGCTCGTGCCAAACTTCGGGGAGATGCGGTTTATCCGGTAGGACGCCGCCGAACCTCCGAACCGGAAGCAAAGGGGGCTGCCGCCTGAGCCGTTGGCGCGATATCCTGATCGGCGTCCGGGCTTTACACCCGCCCTTGCATCGCTACCTTTTTCGTGCGGCTCCCCCGCGCGGGCGCCGCAGGGTCTGCACCAGTACATCCACCTCCAGAACTTCCAGGAGCCAAACCGCATGAGTCGCCGAACCTCTCGTCCGACCCGCCGCCCGCTCTCCCTCCGCCGCGCCGCGGAGGATGCCGCCGGGCGCCTCGGCCGCAACGCCTCCCTTGCCATCGAGTCCCTGGAAGAGCGCCGGCTCCTCGCGGCGCCGCAGTTCCTGGATCTCCCGTTCGAGGGGCCCGCGGCCGTCGGCAACAGCCTGTTCGTCCCCGTCGCCGCCAACGACGCCGACGACGACTCGATCACCTACACCGTGAGCATCGTCGACGGCCCCGACGGCGCCAATGCCGCCGCCGAGTTCCTCCCGCAGACCAACACGTTCCTCCGGATGGACGTGGAGGGCTTCGGGACGATGCTCTACCAGCTCTACGACAACATCGCGCCCGAGACGGTGCGCCGAATCTCCGGCCTTGCCGACAGCGGCTTCTACGACGACCTCCAGATCTTCCGCGTCGTCAACGACTTCGTCTTCCAGTTCGGCAGCCCGACCAACAACGGGCTCTCCGGCCCCAACTCCGGCCTCAAGCCCGACTTCACGTTCGACGACGAGTTCGACCCCGATGTCCTCTTCGCAGGCGACGGCCAGCTCGCCATGGCCAACAGCGGCAAGGACACCAACAGCTCGCAGTTCTTCGTCACCGAGGGGCCCCAGCGCTTTCTCGACCTGAACCACACCATCTTCGGCCAGCTCATCCGCGGCTTTGACGTGCGTGACGCGATCACCGACGTCCCCGTGAGCGGGCAGACCCCCACGGATCCCATCGTCGTCACCGACGTCCGCACCGTCGAGAACGAGACCGACGGCGTCCTCCGCTTCATCACCGACACGGCCGGCACCTACACCATCCGCGTCACCGCCACCGACTCCGGAGGCGAGTCGAGCACGCTCGACTTCGACGTGGCGGCCGAGGCCGACACCGTGGATTCCCCGGCCGTCCTCCTGCCGTTCGACACCAACTACGTGGTCGACGCCGGGCAGGCGATAACCTTCGACGTGCCCGCCGCCGACCCGGAGGGAGACGATCTGGAGTACCGCGTGAGCCTCGATGGCGATGACGACGGCAGCGTCACCGTCAACGAGGAGGACCAGACCGTTACCTACACGCCCGGGCCCGGCTTCACCGGGCAGGCGTCGATCCTCGTGGAGGTACGGCAGGAAGGGGCAGCCTCGCGCGGCAGCACCAACGACCCTTGGGACAAGCAGATCGTCACCGTCGGCGTTGGCGACGCGGCCGCCTCCGGCAGCGCCCGCACCATCCGCGCGCTCGACAATGTTCCCTTCACTAACGTCGTGGTCGCCACCTTCACCGATCTCGATCCCTCCGGAACCGCGGGCGACTGGACAGCCGACATCGACTGGGGCAACGGCGACGTCACCGAAGGAACCATCGTCGCCGGCGACACGCCGGGCAGCTTCAGCGTCCTCGGCTCGCACGAGTACGTGGGCACCGCATCCGGCCTGCCCCTCGCCGTCACGCTCATGGGCGACAACGGGGCGCAGCTCGAACTGCTGGGCTCCGTGGACATCGTCCCCATCGCCTCGCTCAACACCAACACCGGCGTCCTCCAGATCAACGGCAGCAGCGACGACGACACCATCACCTACCGGCCCGAGGGCAGCAGCCTGCGCGTGTCGGTGAACGGCCAAGTGCTCACCTTCCCGGCCGCCAACGTCGGCGTCACCGAGATCTTCGCCGCCGAGGGCGACGACACCATCACGCTCGATGACGACGCCCCGGGCTCGCGCATCTTCGCCGGAAGCGGCAACGACACCGTCCGCGGCGGGCTCGGAAACGACGAGATTTTCGGCCAGGACGGCGACGACGAGCTGGACGGTCACGGCGGCAACGACCACATCGAGGGCGGCGCCGGCAACGACTACCTGATGGGCGGCACGGACATCGTCTACGACGATGCCGTCCGCAACGCCGGCTTCTATGACCGGGACACGCTCCTGGGCGGCGACGGCGACGACACCCTCTCGGGCGGCCTCGACGTCAACGTGCTCGAAGGCGGCGACGGGGATGACCTGCTCAACGGCTCCGGCTCGCGCGACAGCCTCGACGGCGGGGCGGGCAACGACACGCTCCGCGGCTGGGGCAACGCCGACCTGCTCCAGGGCGGCGACGGCGACGACCTGCTCGAAGGCGACAGCTTCGACCACCCGACGCGCGGCGGCGAGGACAACGGCGGCCCCGACACCCTCGAGGGCGGCGCCGGCAATGACTCGATGTTCGGCTTCTTCGGGAACGACCTGTTCCGAGGCGGCGCCGGCGCCGACGACATGCACGGCGGCGACGACGAAGACACCGTCGAGGACTTCAACGAGGACGAGGGCGACCTCCTCGAGGAGATCGAGAACATCAACTGATCGCCTCGCAAATTTCCCTGATACCAAGCCCGCCGTCCTGACTGGGACGGCGGGCTTCTCTTTCGCAGCGCATCTTCCGCCGGGGGTAGACTAGAGCGTCGTGCCTGTTCTTCCCGAAACGCATCCCGCCCCCAGCCCGGTCATCCTCGAGCCCCTGCCGAGAGGGCAGTGGCGAAGCGTGCTGCAGCAGAGCCGCACCGGCGAGGGCGCTTTCGGGCGGCTCGAGGCCGGCGAGTGGTCGGGCGTCTTCCTCCGGCGGCTTCCGGCGGCGCGGCCCTGGTCGGCGCTCAACGATCTGGAGATCACGGAGGCCGACTGGCGCGGTGCGTTCGAGGCAATCCTGGAGGGGGTCGACGGCGACTGGAGGCGCTACAAGCACGATCACAGCGGCACCGTCGCCGGCGGCGCGGTGGACCTGGCGGGTCGGCGCGCCGGCGTCGTGGCCAAGCGCCCGCGCCGCACGCGCGCCACGCAGTGGGCGGTGGACCTGTTCCGCCCGGCGCGGGCCCGGCGCTCGTGGATCAAGACGTGGAAGCTCTTCGTGCGCGGCCTTCCGACCGAGGTGCCGCTGCTGGTCATGGAGCGCCGGAGCGGCCTGGTGGTGGCGGACAACCTCGTCGTCTTCGAGCTGGTGCCCGGGGAGCTCATCGAGAAGCTCGACCTCGATGAACTGCCCCACGCGGGCCGAAGCGCGCTGCTGCGGGCGGTGGGGGAGACGATCCGCACGACCGAACGCCACGGCTTTGCGCACCTCGACGCCAAGACGAGCAACTGGATCGCCTACCCTGCGGCCGGCGGGCGGACGCCGGTGATGATCGACTGCGACGGCGTTCGCCACCATCCGGCGCCGGGGGCCGGGCTGAAGCGGTTCCTGAAGGCCCTGGCGCGGCACCCCCGATTCCGTGCGGGTGATGCGCGTGACGTCTGCGACGGCTACGCCCCCGGAGGCTGGCCACGACGGGTCCGGTCGATGCACGACCGCTATGCCGCGCCGAAGCCGCCGACGCCCTAGACTGCCGGCGGTGCGGCCGATCGAGCTTGAACCTCCGCGACGTGTCCTGATCGTCAAGCCCAGTGCGCTGGGCGACGTGGTGCACGCACTGCCCGTGGCGGCGCTGCTGAAGCGGCGCTGGCCCGCGGCTCACCTGAGCTGGCTGGTGTCGCGCCCGTTCGCGCCGCTCCTTGAAGCCAACCCGCACGTGGACGAGACGATTCCCTTCGACCGCGGCAGGGGGGCGGGGCTGGTGCGCCAGTCGGGCGTTGCCCGGCGTCTCGCCCGGGACCTGCGCCGGCGTGGCTTCGACCTGGTGATCGACCTCCAGGGGCTGCTGCGAAGCGGGTGGCTGGCGTGGCAGACAGGCGCCCCAGTCCGCGTCGGCTTCGCCTACGCGCGCGAGGCGGCGGCGCTCTTCTACACGCACCGGGTCACCGCGCGGCCGGGGGAGCGGCATGCCGTGGAGCGATACCTCGACGTCGCGGAGCTGCTGGGATTGGGGCGTGTCCCGGTCGAGTTTCCGCTCGTCACGACGCCCGAGGATGAGCAGCAGGTGCAGTCGCTGCTCGCGCCGCTCGACGGCGAGCCGTTTGCCGTGCTGCTGCCGGGAACGAACTGGGCCACGAAGCGCTGGCCCGCGGAGCGCTTCGCGGAGCTGGCGATCATGCTGGAGCGACAGCGGGGGCTGCGCATCGTGATCGCTGGCGGCGGCGACGCATCCGAGGCGGCGGGGATCGTGCGGTCGAAGTTGCCCTCGGCGCTGGACCTGTCGGGCCGGACGGGAATCCGGCAGCTCGTCGCGCTGCTGAAGACCGCCTCGCTCGCGGTGACGAACGACAGCGGCCCGATGCACATCGCCGCGGCATTAGGGACGCCGCTCGTGTCGCTCTTCGGGCCGACGAGCCCGAGCCGCACCGGCCCCTACGGGCGGGCCGGCTCGGTCGTCCGGCTGGAGATTCCCTGCTCCCCCTGCTACTCGCGCCGCTGCTCCCACCAGAGCTGCCTGAGGCTGCTGCCCGCGGCGCAGGTGCTGGAGCGCTGCGTCGACGGGTGACGGCTCTGGTGGCGCGCGGCGGCCATCGCGAGCTATGCTCCGCTACCGTCGCGTCATTGCCCGGCGGATCTCCCGGTCGGCGGACTTCTTCTTGAGGTCCTGCCGCTTGTCGAACGCCTTCTTGCCCCGGGCGATGCCGATCTCCACCTTCGCACGCCCTTCCTTGAAGTAGATGGCTGTCGGGATCAGCGTGACCCCGCGTTCCTGCGTGGCGCGGGCGAGCCGGTTGATCTCCCGGCGGTGCGCGAGCAGGCGACGCGTGCGCTTGGGCTCATGGTTGGCGTGCTCCCCGGCGTGGCGGTACGGGTCGATCCAGAGGTTGTGAAGAAAGAGCTGGTTCCCCTCGACGGCCGCGAAGGCGTCGGACATCTGCGCCTGCCCGAGCCGGAGCTGCTTGACCTCGGTGCCGCGCAGCTCGATGCCGCACTCGAGGCGGTCGTCGAAGTGGTAATCGAAGCCGGCCCGCCTGTTGACGATGCGGGGAGGCTGATCGGACTGTTGCTTCGACTTGGCCACCACCGAAGATTAGCAGGCGCAAGCCGCTTTGTGCACCAGCCGGCCGCCGAGGCGGAAATCGCACGGGAGACCGCGGCCGCGGCACGCCTGCACCGCGGCATCGGGCGGGAGCCGGAAGGCCTCACCTTCCGATGAGCTTCTTGAGCGCGTACCACGTGGCGGTGCGCTGCACCTTGGCGATGCTCTCGAGCAGGGGGATGTCCTTGGGGCAGACCTGCACGCAGTTGCCCGCCTTCGAGCAGTCGTGCACGCCCCCTTCGCCCATCATGACCTTCATCCGGTCGTCCATGAGGGCGGCGCCGGTCGGGTGCTCGTTGAAGAGGCGCACCTGGCTGATGATCGCCGCCCCGACGTAGTGGTTCGTGGGCGTGTACTGGGGGCACGCCTCGAGGCAGCAGCCACAGGAGATGCAGCGGGAGAGGGGGTATCGCTCCTCCTGCTGCTTCTTGGTGGAGGCCGGGCCGGGACCGAGGTCATAGGTGCCGTCGACGGGCACCCACGCCTTGATCCGCTTCAGGTCGTTGAAGAGGCGGCTCCGGTCGACGTAAAGATCGCGCACGAGTGGAAACTTGGTCATCGGCTCGAGCGTGATCGGCTCGCCGTCCGGGCTGATCTTGTCGACCAGGGCGCTGCAGCTCTGCCGCACCTTCCCGTTGATGAGCATGGTGCACGCCCCGCACACCTCCTCGAGGCAGCCGGCGTCCCACACCGGCACCGTGGTGGGCTTCCCGTCGGCCGTCGTCGGGTGGGCCGCGATCCACTGGAGGCACGAGATGATGTTCATGTTCGCCCGGTGGGGGACATCGAAGTCCTCCCATCGCGGCTCGGCGTTGGGGCCGTCCTGGCGCCTGATGCGGATGCGCACCGTCTTCTGGCGCCGGACGCTTCCGTTGCCGCCCTCGGTCGGCCCCGCCTCGCGCGGCGGGGCGGCGTCGCGCGCCGGCTCGGACGAGCCCTCGCCCGGCTGGGTGCCGCTGAGTCGATCTGGCTGCCTTGTCGCGTCGGTGACGGTCGGATTCATCTCTTGTTAAGCGTAGGAAAGCCGGACGGATGCGGCAAAGACCTTCGCCGCGGGGCGCGGACGTCGCCCAAGCGGCGGGGGG
>JAEZED010000032.1 GCA_023417885.1 Planctomycetota bacterium | reverse complement strand
GGAGATCGAGATGGGCGATCGGGTAGAGCGGCGGGCGACGAGGAGGAGCAGGATGAGGAAACGCATCTTCCTGCCTTCCCGCGCCGTGGGACCACAGGGCTGGTACAACGTCTCTCGCCGGTGGTACCCGACTCTCTCCCTGTGGCGGAACCGCAGATGGAGCCATTATGGGGCGCGGTTCAGTCAGGCGCCTCCGGGCATGCTGCTGAAGGGGCCGAGATGGACCCGCGGCTGGGGCATTGCGTGCAGCCGGCAGGCGCTGCGTACGAGCGAGCGGTTTCTCGCCCGCCTCCGCGCCGGACGGCATCAGACGTCGCCGGTTGTCGCGGTGGAACTGCTGATCGAATCCACGCGCTATGCCACTCTAACGTTCCACGAGCGGACCGCCGCGGTTCGAGACGTTGTTCAGCGCTATGGGCCGGGAAGGTCGAGATGATCAGGGCGGTCTGGCGCTTCAGGCGTCGGAACTCCTGCGCGCCGTCCTGTCCGGTCCGGACTGGGCCTTTCATGCGCCGCAACGCCATCTGGAGGAGCCTGACGGGTGCGACGCATGAGGTGGCTGCGGCTCTCGAGGGTGGGCACTCGACCTTGGGAGCATGAGGTCGATCGTACCTGAAGCGGCGCGCCGGGCCGCCGCATCCCTCGAGCATTCAAGACCGGCGGCGGAGGTGGCCGCCTTTGTACCAGACGAACCGCCGCTCATCGTGGTGAAAGAGGCAAAGGGGGAGCCGTGACCAACGAAGACAGCGCGTGCTGGGAGACCGACGCCGTCACAGGCGTGACGTGCCTCAGCATCGAATCCTGGACGGCTCTCGTGGCACGCAAGAGCGATGGGTGGCACTACCTCGTCCACAGTGGCGAACGTGCCGGTGGGTTCATCGGGGCGTCGATCCAGAGCCAGCGGGGCTTCCAGAAGCGCGCAGAGGCGCAGCAGGCGGCCGAAGCCGTCATGGTGGAACAGGGCGCACTGTCCGCACATGCGGCGGCGGAGCTCATCCGGCAGCGGCTGCCTCGGCGCGGGAGCAAAGAATGAGCAATCTGCTCCTGGATTGGTCCCCCCTCAAAAGCTCCGGCAGGCGGGGCGCCCTCACGTCCTGGAGGCCGCCAGATGCCGCAGGTGAAGGATGGCTTCTGATGGTCTGGCCCTCCCTCCAATCGGGAATCGGATGGGGATGGCGGGCGAACCTCTATGCCCCTATCCAGTCTAGGATCGGGCGGGCGGAGAACCAACTGGAGGCACAGCAGTTGGCTGAAAACGCGCTGATGGAGAGTCTTACGGCGCACCAGCGGGCGGAACTTCTACGCGAAAGGGATGGACGATGGGCAAAGCTGTGCAGATCCGGTTGATGGGGGACGATCCTGAGCAGGTCAGGAGTGTGACGGCGCTTCTGGCGCAGCTGCCGGGCATCGCCTTCACCGGCACCGCGCCGAACCGGCGCGGTCCGGGCCTGCGGGCCTACGGTACGGTCGCGGTACCCTCGAGCATGATCCCGTCCTATACCCTGGATGATCTCCTCGCCGGCGTCACCGACGACAACCGCCACGGGGAATTTCCGGCCATCGACAAGGGCCAGTGACGGGACAGGACGTGCCAGGCCGACACACCCGGCGATGGCCGCCTCGTTGCCCTGAATGGGGCGACCGCCGGCGTCGCCATCCAATAACGGCCGTCGACGGCGCAAGCGGAAGGTTGGGAACAGCTTCTGACACTGTTGGCGAATTCCGAAGCGGTGGCGGGCTTGTTACCGCCGACAGAAAACCCCGGTTCGAGCTAAAGCCCGAAGCCATGATGGAGCCGCATCGGGACCGGGCTGCCGAATTTGCTAACAATGTCCGTCATTATCCAGCCCCCCTTCTCTGCGCCAGCGTTCCAGATCCGCTTATCCCTCTTTCCGCAGGGGTCTTGACCACCGCAGCCGTGAAGTGCATTATCGGTTGTCGGAACAACCACTTGACGATACGTGTACCTATGAAATTCCCCGTTTATGCGGCCCTGCTGCCCCTCGTCGGTCTTCTCACCTCCGCCCCGGCCGCTGCGGACAGCGGGAACTACTGGCTCGAGGCTACCTGCTCCACGCCTGAGAAGACCTATGTGGCCGCCGGCCTCGTCAGTGAAGGCCCAACGGAGTTCAGCAACGGCGTCCGCAATGACGTGCTGCAGGTGACCACCGACGGACAAACCACCACGATGAAAGGAGTACCGGTGTTCACCGGCCTTGGGTTCAACGGCATGCTGACGATCCAGAACGGCAGCGCAGTTCTAAGCGGGGCGTTGCACTGCAACCACTTGGTCCGGGTCGAGGAGAATGGCCGCGGCGGACAGCGCCCTGTGGTGTCGGGGTTTGAACTCGGTGCTGCAAGCCTCGCCGTCCCCGCCAGGGGCAGGGGCGTGCTGAGCGAGAATAACGCGAAATTGGTCGTGACGCTCACCCCGCGCTGAGCCGCGCCGGAGCCAGGAACGCCAACGGCCGGCCTCTTGCCGGCCGTTTTAACATCGCAGCGGTCGTAAGCGGCCGAACCGCGGGCCGTCCTTCTTGGGGGGCGAGTAGCGGTGGAAACTATTGGCGCATTCCTGAGCGGGGAGGACTTTTATCCGCCGACAACCTCGCTTCAAGCCAAAACCCGAAGCCATGTTGGAGCCGCCTCGAGACAGGGTGGCCGAATTCGCCAACAGTGTCCGTTCCTATTTAGATGCCTCAGCCGTCAACGGCACAAAGCTCGGCATCAGCTAACAGAGCGGGACCGCCTGGGACGGAGAGGGACCATAGGGAATGGGTGCCGATCCCGAAGCCCACTCCCAGCTGACCGGCTGCACGGCATCCCCGATCCCGCTACGCCGACAGCCTTACCGGGTGCGATGCTCCCTCGGCGGCGCATCTCCCGCCGCGATGAGGGCGAGCCGCCAGAGGATGTTCGCCCGATCGTCCTGCGACAACCCGGCGAAGCGGTCACTCAGATACGCCAGGCACAGCGCCTCACGCGCTTCGGCCGGCGTCGGCAGACGGTCGATCACCTCGCTGGAATCGTAGAGTCCGTCGGGCGTGTAGCGGTGGGTCATCACAACACAACGCTCGAGGGATATGGCGACCGTTCGTGTCGGGCGTCGGCCATCGAGGTGGATGAGGATGTGACGGTTGGGTTGCATGGATCGGCTCTCGCTTCTGACGGTGGGGCTCAGTCGGCGCTGCCCAGGCAGTCGGAAGGCCAGGATGCATGCGGCAGAACCCGATGGATGCGCCGGACACGTATGACCGTGCAGGACGATAGCCCAACCATTTCTGCAATCACCCGGATCGGCGTGCCGTTCGCCGACAGGACGAGGATCTCAGTGATGCGTTCGGGCGTCGCGCGGCGGTAAGGGCGGCTGTCCCGGCGCACCGACGGCCTATCGGCGTCCGGCAGTGCCTCGAGGAGAGCGGCGGCCCGCAGGATGCTGACGCAGTCGAGGCCGTCCTGCAGCAGGGTAACGCGGGCGCCGGCGCCAATCGCGCGGCGCAACGAGTCCAGTATCACGCCGCTGTTGGCGCCGAGATGCTCGGGACCCGGAACGAGAAGTTCGTCACCATCGGTGAGGAGTGTGAGCAGGGTGTCGCGGCCGGCCTGATCGGCGCTGCTGTCCCTCAGGATCCGGGCGCCGGCGATCGCGGTGGCGTGCCGATCGAGCAGATCGGCCGTCGAGGAAGCGGAAGAGTGGATGTAGACAACGCGCATGGAGGACCTCCTGTCATGACGACGGCGGCCGATTTGTGGATCGGTGCGGTCAAGAGCAGGAGCTGACGCTTATATGGGATCGTGCCGGCGAGGTGGTTCCCGAAAAATGCGCATCACTTACACCGCCTTGGGACGCACCGCCGTCGCTCGGCGGGGTGGCGATCCATGGGGGCGATCCGGCAGAACAGCGGCACCGGCCGGTCATTCCGTCCGTCTTGCCCCGCCACCGGTATCCTGCCGGGCGGCAGATCATGGGCAGGAGATTGCCATGCTTCATCCCGACCTTCTGGATTCCGCCATCGTCGATCCCACCAAGCCCGTCCCCGTCCGCCATCGGCCGGGCTCCCTCGCCGACGACGCCCTGACGGTCCTGCGCCATCCGCACATCCTCGGCAACTGGCTCCATGCCGACCGCCTCGCCGAACTGCTGGCCGTCGCCTCCGGCTCGCACCGGGCCGGCAAGGCGACGGTGCAGATCGCCAACGAGCTGCGCGCCAAGCTGCTGACCCAGGCCCGGAAGCGGCCCTATCCCGACATCGAGGTGCAGCCCGGATCCCTCATTCGTGCCATCGCGCTGCCGCGGGCCGGAGCGCCGGCAACGGTCGCCGGCCTCCCCCGCCCACTCTCGCGGCACGAGCGCCTCCAGGGGCTGCTGGCCAGCGTTCACCTCCTGCTCGGCGACGCCGTCTATCTGCCGCCCGGTGACCGAGGCCGACACCCGGCCCTGCGACGCCGGCTGACGCTGATTCTGCCGGCGCTCGGTCAGGCCGCCGCCGAACGGAGCCTTGCCCAGGTCGACGTCGTCGTGCTGCGCGGCGGCCGGCTCCACCGGCTCTACGAGATCGAGACCGACGCCGGCAAGGCCACCAAGGCTCTGGTCCGTCTCAACGACGTTCTGGCCGCCGTCGGAGCGCCGGATGGGGGATTCGTCGTCGCGGTACCCGACGCGCAGCTCGACCGCCTGCGCCTCGAGCTCGAGCGTCCAACCCTACAGGCGCTGCAGGGCATCTGCCGCTCGCTGCCGTTCTCGCGCGTCGAGAACCCCTACGACCCCTGACGACCTCGGCCGGGACCGGGAACAGCGTGTCAACCGTGCCCTGGCGCCTCCCCTTGCGGAGGACGCCAGGGCAGGACGATTCGATATGGCCTGGGAGGCGGCGCCGTACCATACCGGAGCGAGATCATACCGGACCATACCGGCCTGTACCGTTCCAGGCCGTACCGTACCGGTTCCTCCGTCGTGTGGATCGCCCTTCCACCGCCCCTATGTCCGATGCCACCAACACGGGAGGTGATCACATGTCTGCCACAAAAGCCACGCGTGCGACGGTGCAAGCCGCCTATGATGCGCTCCGAGCCGAAGGGGTCGAGCCCACGGCCGAGCAGGTTCTTCAAAGGACCGGCGGATCGAAGACGACGGTCTGCCGGCATCTGCACGAGATCGCCGCCGCCTCGCCGCCATCCGCAACGCCCTCCGTGCCGTCGTCCGCGCTGCCTTCGGACGATGCGCCGGTCGAACTGCCGCTCGAATGGCGGGAAGCCTCGGACGGGTTGACCCGGACCTTCGCCCACATCCTGACCAGGACGATCGCCGCCGAGCGGGAACGGGCCATGCAGCTTCTCGAGGCGGAAGCGTCGGCTCGAGGCGCCGCCGTCGCCGCCGTGCGAGCCGAAGCCGAGACGCTGCGGCAGGGCTGGGAGAAAAGCCGGAAACAGGCCGAAGCGGACTTCACCATCGCTGCCACTGAGGTCGAGGCACTGCAGGAGATCGTCGCCACTCTCCTGGTAGCCGTCGATCTCGAGACGTCCGACGATCTCGATGACCTGCGCGCCATTGCCGGCCGCGCCATCGACCGCATTCGCGAGCTGACGGCGGCGGCGGCGCGCGTTCCCGCGTTGGAGGCCGACCTCGAGCAGCGGATGGCCGTGATTCGGACGGTTGAGGGCCGCGTCGAGGAATTTCGGGAGGCCGCCGGCCGAGCCGAGCGCAATTGCGAGGACCTGACCAGGATCGCCGCCCGCGTTCCCGCTTTGGAGGCCGCCGCGCAAGCCTCCGAGTCCCGCATTGCCGAGCTGTCTGCCGCCGCCGCTGCCGGCGCCGAGGCCATCGGGCGGGCCAAGGCGCTGGAGCAGGTCGTCGACCGTCTGACCGGACCGGCCCACACTGCCGTGCCGAAAGCGTCGGCGCCATCCCGGAATGGCGCTCGTTCGCCGAAACACTCCACCGGTAAGGCGACGGGCGCCGGCCACGTGGTGAAAGACGTCGATATCCCGCCGGCGAGTGAAGAGACGACATCCGCGGATCAGCCGTTGCCCTTCGCTGACCTGGTGCTGGCTGCACCGCCCTCGATTGACGGGGAATCGCCCAGGCCGCCGACGTCGCCGGTCTCCCCCACCTGACACGCTGAACAGCGGCGACCGTCGTCGCCGTTCTTTCTCTCCTCCCAACCGCCGCTCACCCCGTTGCGCCGCCGCCGTCCGCTGCCATCTCCCGATCGTCTTGGCCCCCTCGGGGCCGACGGCCAGCCATGCGCGGTTTTCGCTCCCAAGGGAGCTTCAACCACGCAAGCCGGCCAGGGGCTCCGCGCCCCGTGGACCCCGCCAGGGAGGGCCAGCCCTCCCATGGAC
>JAEZED010000226.1 GCA_023417885.1 Planctomycetota bacterium | reverse complement strand
CCGCGGCCTGCGGCCTCGGCACCTCTCCCGGCGGGAGTGGGGTTGAGCGCGCCGATTCCAGCGCTCAAGGCAGCGTCACGCTGCTCTTGCGATCTGGAACTTTGGTCTCGCGCCGCCGCCGAAGTTGACGTTGAACTCTCCGGGTAGGCTGCGGCCGCTGACGCGCCGGGCGATGACCTGGTAGGTCACGCAGGGCGTGCCGGGCGGGATCGTGTCGTCCGTGAACTTCCTGCCGATCGAGAAGCCGCAGAAGGTGAACGGGCCGGCGCTGCCGGTCCGGCGGTGGATCTCGTAGGTCACCCCGTCGGCGCCCTCGCGATGGCGACACTTCCACGTGAAGGTGATCGCGCCGGTCACGTGCAGCTGGGTGTTGAAGGCGTACGGCGTCTCGGGCGGGCCGATGGGGGACTTCCTCCTCGGCGCGCGCACGCGGGCGAGTCCGTAGGCGGCGTCGCCACCCTGCCGCGCGGTGACATCCACCTGCGCCAGGATCGCGCCGCCCTGCTTGCGGAGCCGGTCGAGGATGCGGTTGTAACGCAGGGTCGCAGCGCGGGCGGCGGCCTGCGCCTGGCGCTGCTCGAGGCGGGCGTGTCGCGCCTCGAGAGCGAGCGCGGCCACGGCAGCCGCCTGGTCGGCGGGCACGTTCAGGGCCGCGGCGTTCTGAACCCAGTGCTGCGCGGGGCTGGAGAAGAACTCCAGGGCGCCTTCACGACTCTTCGGAACTTTTCGCATGGTGAGGACCCCCATGGAAGATCGTCACCGCGGCGGCGTGACCTGAGTCGGGCGATGCCGAAGGCGTGATGTCCGGAAAAAGCGGGCTGCAATCGGCTGGGGGAGCGTTGACCGCGTCGATGGACGGCGTCAGAGCGGTGAAATGATCGTGCCACGGCGACCGTGGCACCTTCCCCGCGGCATTGGGATCGGGCCACGACGGCCGTGGCACGTTCACCGCACTGACGGGATCGTGCCACGACGGCCGTGGCACGTTCACCGCGCTGATGGGATCGTGCCACGACGCCCGTGGCACGCTCCTCCCGACGGGTGCGCGCTTCACCGGGCCAGGGTGAGCGGGCCACGACGACCGGGGCACGATCCCATCACGCGGACCCTGTACCCCGGGCTCACGACTCCGCGACAGATGGGATGGCAGAGGAGTGAGCCGATCGTCATACACACAATCGCCAGCCTGCCCCTTGAATCGCCATCGTCAGTGATCCGCCGGTCTCATCACGAATTGGTGTAACGTGGAAAGCCACCCGCGCGCCGTCCGACATCCAATCGACAATCCATGGGGCCTGGTTGCCACTACCCTGCCGGGTGCTGGCCACGAAGACGAGCGATTAGAACGCGAAGGCGCTCAGCCCCCCGGTCCTCGACGAGAGCCGCTGCTACATCCGTCGCCGTCACGACGTCAATGGCCTGAAGCATGTCGTTGACGACCAAGGCCGCCGTCATACCCGTACGCTCGAAGTACCCATGTAGTGTGGTGACCGTCATCAGCTGATCTACGGCAAGTGCTGGACGATTGCTCAAGACTTCTCGCGGTTTCCGCTCATCGACGACGCCTTCAGGCGGCGGAACCTGCCGCATCTGCATTTGGGGAACGCTGCGCTCCTGCCAACCTGCAGCCGGGACTTCCGGACGATGGTGGAGATGGGCGACTGACCTTCGGTGGCGGACTCGAGCGCTTCCAGCATACGAAGGGCCTGCATCTGTTCACGACTCGTCGGTGGTTCCATGCAGTGCTGCTCCGCAGAATGTGTTGATCCGGCAGTGCCAGAACGTGGACGCGCGGGTCAGTGGCCCAGGCGGATGCCGAAGTAGCCGCCGATGTACCATGCCTGCGGGTCGTCGCCGAAGTCGAACTCGAGGTTCGAATACTGGTAGCCGCCTTCCACGCCGACGATGAACATGTCCGACGCGAGGCCGACGCGCCCGTATGGCCGGACGGCCCACGACGCTTCGGTGTCGTCCCCCAGCTCCGCGAACGCGCCGCCGACCGTCACGCCCGGCTCGACATAGAGGCCGCCGACGCCGAGGCGGAAGCTCGGGCCGATCTGCGGCGACCAGACGGTGAACTCGTCGTCGGAGTGATCGCTGTAGGCGACGTTGGCGTTGAGGCGCAGGCCGTTGCCCCCTTCGCCGCGCAGGAAGCCGGGCGTCAGGAGCGTCTGGCTGAGATTGCCCGCGAGGCGAACGCCGTCGGACTGGCCGACGTCGTTGACGTCCACGCGCGTGAACGCCGCCAGCCCATCGATCTCGGTGGATGAGCCGCAACCGGCAACTGATCCCACAACGACCGTCACCATCCCCACCACCCCCACCACCGCAACGAGGTGCACGCGCGACAGGTTTCGCATGCCCGCCAAGCTACCACCACCGTTGCGCCAAACCAAGCCGACTCACAAGCCGCGGCCGGGCAATGCCAGGCCGCGCCGGATCTGGCCTGCATCACGACAACGCCTCACCCCCTGGCGCGCACCTCCTCGGCCATCACCACCTGCATCGGGCGCGTGATGGCGCGCTCCAGGCTGGGGATCCACCGCCGGAAGAACATCGCCGCATCCTCGTCCTGCCGGTTGAGCGCCAAGACGCTCAGCCCCGCGCCGCGCTGCGCCAGCACCCAGCGCCCGTACGCCCCGCCGCCGATCGCGATGTAGCCCGCAGCGCCACCGCCGACGGCGATCAGCCCCGCCGCCCCGCCGCCGTAGGCGAAGATCCCGATCGCGCCCCCGCCGACGGCGAGGATGCCGATCGCCCCGCCTCCCACGGCGACAGCGCCGATTGCGAGCCCGCCGACGGCGATCAGCCCCATGCCCACGCCGTACGTCCCGCGCGCCATGCCGCCGAAGTCGATCACCGGAACCGGGCCGATCCACATGCCGCGCAGGCCGCTGGGAAACATGGTGATGGCGAACGCGGCGATCATCACCGCCGCCATCGCCAGCTGGCCCCACAGCGTCGAGCGCCCCAGCACGCGGCGGAACTCGGCGGGATTGAACCAGGCCGGCGGATCGGCCTCCTGGCCCGTGAGCTCGCGCACGCGCTCGCGCAGGCGGTGGATCTCCTCCTCCATCAGCTCGAGGCGGTTGTGCAGCTCGCCGTTGCTCTGTTCGTCCACGCGCCCTCCCTTCGCGTCAGCACCAGTTCTGCGTGCCCTTGAAGCCGGCCAGGCCCTCGGGCGTCGAGAGATCGAAGCTCCGGTTCGGGCCGTAGTGGATCACGTTCCCTTCGAGCCGGAGCGCGCTGCCGCATCCCTGGTTGTGCCGCTCGATGAGCTGCATGTCGGGCGTGAAGTACGCGACCCAGTCGGCGCGAAGCTCCTGCGGCCACTGGCCATCCTGCGCCCGCGCGCTGACCTGCACGACCACGAGCTTGCGCGGCCCGGCGGCGGTCTGCGCCTCGCCGAGCAGTTTCACGCTCACCTGGATCTCCCCGAAACGTTGCGGCTGGCTTTGGAGGGCGTAATCCGGCGGCAGGAACAGGTCGCGCCGCTCCAGCACGACCTTCAGCGCGCGCTCCGAATCGGAGAGGCCGGGCGCCCCGGCATCGCCGGCGGGCTGCGAAGACCCGACCGGCCAGAGCAATGACAGCAGCATGATGACGATGAGATGAGGCATCGGTGTCCTCCGCTGGAAGTCCACCCACCCTTCCTGCAACACCCATCGAGCCGCTGTCGGTTGCAGCCGGGCTCTAGAACGCCCCGGCGTGGCCGTCCTTCCGGTTGTCGCTGGCGCCTTCGAAGATGCCGTTGTCGAGGCGGCGGATCATCTGGCACCCGCCGAAGCTGACGAACCCGCCCCGCTCCATGAGGTGTCCGCGGCGCTTCAGGTCGTCGATGACGGCGGGATCGAACTCCTGCTCGTAGCTGATCTCGTGTCCCTGCATCACCTGCCAGCGCGGCGCCTCGACGGCGGCCTGCGTGCCGTGACCGGCGGCGAAGATGTGGAGCATCATCTGGAGGTGTCCCTGCGCCTGCATCGGCCCGCCCATGAGCTGGAAGGCCAGGTGCGGCTTGCCGTCCTTCTTCGCGAAGCCGGGGATGATCGTGTGGAACGGGCGCTTGCGCGGGCCGACCTGGTTGGGATGCCCCTCGTCCAGCACGAACCCCGCGCCGCGGTTCTGCATCGCGATCCCCGTGCCCGGAACCACCACGCCGCTCCCGAACCCGCCGTAGTTGCTCTGGATGAGCGAGACCATCATCCCGCTCTCGTCGGCGGTCGTGAGGTTGATCGTGCCCCCCTGCTTCGGCACACCGGCGGCGAAGACCTGCGCCTCCTTCGCATCGATCAGCTTCGCGCGCTCGGCGAGGTAGCCGCTGCCGGTGAGCCGCTGCGGCTCGAAGGGCATCGTGGCGGGGTCGGAGACGTAAGCGTAAAGGTCGGCGAACGCGAGCTTCATCGCCTCGAGCTGGAGGTGGAGGCCGTCGGGGCTGTACCAGTCCTCGACGCCGTGAAGATTCGCCAGCTCCTGGCAGATGCGCCACGCCATGCACGCGGCGATCCCCTGCCCGTTGGGCGGGATCTCGTAGAGCGTCACGCCGAACGCCTCTGTGCTGGCCAGCTCGTCCTCCGTGTGCCAGATCGGCTGGTGATCGGCCAGGTCCTCCTCCGTCATCGCCCCGCCCTCGGCCTGGCTGGCGGCGGCGATCTTCTTCGCCAGCCCACCGCGGTAGAAGCTCTCGGCCTTCGTGCGGCCGATCTCCTCCAGCGTGCGCGCATGCACCTCGCTCTTCCAGATTTCGCCGGCGCGCGGGGCGCGGCCGTCCGGCAGGAAGACGCGGCTGAACTCCTCGAAGCGCGCCAGCCGGCTGCGCGCGGCGTTGCGCCAGTAGCTCGCGATGATCGGCGAGACGGGATACCCCTGCCGCGCATAATGCACGGCCGGCGCCATCACCCGCTCGAACGGCAGCTTGCCCCATCGCCCATGCAGCGCCGCCCAGCCCGACGGGGCGCCGGGAACTGTGACGCAATCCCACCCGGTCGAAGGCATACCGCGCCGGTCCGCGAAGCGATCGGGCGTCCAGGCGGCGGGCGACTTGCCGCTGGCGTTGAGGCCGACGAGCGTGTCCCCTTCGCTCACGATGGCGAACATGTCGCCGCCGATGCCGTTGGTCGTCGGCTCGACCACCGTCATCAGCGCCGCGGTGGCGACGGCGGCGTCGACGGCGTTGCCCCCCTCGCGCATCATCTCCAGCCCCGCCTGCACGGCGATGGGGACATTCGTGGCGACCATGTTGCGGCCGTAGACCGGCTGGCGTCCTGTGCTGGGCATAAGGCCCAGTGTACAGGGGAAAGCGCCAAAAACCCGCCCGGTGAATGCCGGGCGGGTCGAGCGGGTGAGGGTGCTTCCGGGCCAGCTCAGGCGCGCCGGCGGCGGCGCAGAAGCGCCAGGGGCGCGCCGGCAAGCAGCGCGACGGCCGACGGCTCGGGAATCGCGATCATGACGACGGTGTCGAGGCTCCCGTCGAGCGTGAGGTCGATGATGGCGAAGCGCCCGTCGTCGCTGATGGCCAGCGTTTCGGCAACGGTGTTGAGGGTCGTTACCGTCAGACCGTCGATGGTGCTGACGCCCTCCTGGAGCAGGAGCGTGTGGTTGTAGAAGAGGCCGCGATCCTCGGCGGAGGAGGGGGCGTCGAACTCGCCGACCCACAGGAGGTTGCCGGCATCGTCCATCACGAACTCGGCGGAGGCGAGGTTGTCGAACACGCGATCCGGGAGCCCGGGAACGGCATCACCTTCGGCGACGAAGACGCTGCCGTTCCTGATGATGACGTGGTCGTCGGTGGTGCTGCCGCCGGCGAGATGACCCAGATGCGCCCAGTCGCCGTTGTCGTTGAGGGCGACGTGCATGGAGGCGAGCGAATCCCAGTTGCGGCCGGCGACCGGCGAGGGCGAGCCCTCCTGGGCGATCACACCGGTGCCCGTGAGGTAGATGAAGCTGTCGGAGGTGGTGGCGCCGGTGGTGTGGGCTGCGAACAGCGCCACGCCGTTGTTGTTGAAGGCAAACTCGTTCTGGTCCGTCTCGAAGTCCTCGACCGGATCGGTCATGCCGGGCAGCGCCACGCCCTCGAGCCCGACGATCTGCTGCGAGGCCAGGGCGCCCGAGCCGTCGAGCGTGAGAATCGTCAGCGCCCTCTGCAATCCGCCGGTGGGGGTTTCGGTGGAGCCCAGGAGCAGCATCTGCGTCGTGGGGGTGCTGGCGAGGTGCGTGCCGAAGAAGCCGATCCAGATGCTGTCGCTGGGCGCCCCCGGCGCGTCGAACGGCTGCCCGCCCTGGAGGACGAGATTGCCGTTGTAGTAAATGCCCGAGTCGTCATCGGCGCCGAAGGGGCCATCGAAGTTGTAATCGGAGGCGAAGTTGCCCAGGTTGTTCAGCGACACGCGGCCGGCGCTCGTGAAGATCGCGTCCGGCGGCTGGATCGAGTCGCCCTCGCGCTGGATGACCGCGCCATCGAACACCAGGACAGCGTCGGCGGTCGTGGCGGCATCGGTGTCGCCGAACACCAGCGTCTGGCCGAGGTTGTTGACCTCGACGGCGGCGAAGTTCACCCAGTTGCCCACGCCGCTCAGTGCCTGCCCTTCCTGGTAGAGCACGGAATAAGTCTGCCCATAGGCCGCCGGCGCACAGAAGGCGGCCGCGGCGAGGGCGAGGGGAAGCGTGCGAGTGTGCTTGCGATTGAGCATGGTGAGGATTCTCCCGAGGCCGGCGAGTGCCGGAGGATCAGGCGATGCGACGCGACTACAGGCGGCGCCGGCGGGCCAGCAGCAGGCCGGCGCCGATGAGCAGGCCGGCGCTGGCCGGCTCCGGAATCAGGTACATCAGACCGGGCGCGAAGCCCGCCCCGCCGAACAGGCCGTTCTCGTGACCGATCGGCGAGAGGAAGTCCTGGTACATTCCGCCGTTCACCAGGTCGTAGATGTAGATGAAGCCCGGCTCGTCCGTGGTCAGGTAGACCTTTCCCCCGCCCGCCGCCAGGCCGTCCATGTCGTTCTCGAGCCGGCGGTGGTTCGGATCCGAGACGATGAAGTCGACATCGCCGGCGGTCAGGTCGAACGCGTAGACGCCGCGCCCGTCGGGCGCGCCGTCGTCGTTGTTGTAGAAGAGGATCTGGTCGGTGACAGGGTCGTAGTCGAGCGAGCCGAAGTCATACGCGCTCTCGCCGCCCGGCAGGTTGCGGGCGAAGATCTCGCCGTCGGCGAAGATGCGCCGGCTCAGGCCCGTACCCACCGCGTTCTCGATGTCCAGCCGGTAGAGCCCTTCGCCTGGCGTGCCGCCGACGTTGTAGACGCCGTAGAGCGCACCCGACTGCGTCAGTGCAAGCCCCTGCATCGACTGGCCGAAGCCGCTGTCGCGGTTGACGATCTGGCCGAGGAACTCGTGAGTGAACGTGTCGTAGCTGTAGCCCCAGAGGTTCGTCGTCGGATCGGCGCCCGGGAAGAGCGGCGCGATGTCGAGGTAGAGCAGGCGGCGATTGGTCTCGTCCGCCGTCATCGCCCAGATGCTCAGGCCGTCGGTGTTGGGCAGGGCATAGGCGTCGGCGATGTTGGCGGGCACGGGGAAGCTGCCGGGGCGGATGCTGCCGAGGTCGATCAGGTAGAGTGGCTCGTCGCGCTCGCTCGTTCCCATGACGAGCTGCGCCTGTGCGGCGCCGGCCAGGAACATCGGCGCCAGGCAGGCCGCGGCGACGGCGAGCCTGCTCCGGCTCGACGCGCGCCGAGGCGTCGCGGCGCCCTCGGGCCGGCGGCGGCGTCGGAGTGCGAGCAGCGCCGCTCCGCCGAGCAGCGCCATCGAGGCGGGTTCGGGGATGATCATGGTCGTTTCGTCGTCGGAGATCCACGTGGCGCCGGAGAAGATCTCGCTGAAGAACCACGGCACCACCAGCGGCTCCTCGTACTGTCCGGTCGCCACGTCGAAGACGAAGATGCGCCCGTCGGCCTGCGCCGCGCGATCCTCGACGAGGTAGAGCTTTCCGCCGCCGGCGGCGAGGCCGTCGATGTCGATCTCCTCGTCCGCGGAGATCGGCGGCGGCGCGATGAAGGTCATATTCCCGTTGGAGAGGTCGATCTCGTAGATCCCCTCGTTGTTGCCGTCGCTGATGCCGAAGGCGCGCCCGGTGGTCGGGTCGACGTCGAAGCCGCCGACATCCCAGAGGGCCGAGGAGCCGGGGAACGCTCCGACGAGCGTGGAGTGGCCGTCGACCGTGCTGACATTCCAAAGGCCCTCGGGGCCGGCGCTGCTGTCGAGCGTGCGCGTGGCGAGCAGGCGGTCGGTGGCATGGTCGAAGCCGAGGCCGGTGAGGGAGAGGAAGGGGCTGCTCTGGTCGCTGGTGGTGTTCCCGATGAGCTCAGGGGCCATGCCGGCGCCGTAGGCCCAGCGCCAGAGCGTGACCGTGTTGGTCATGAAGTAGAGCGTGTGGGTGTTCGGATCGTTCGCGATCGCCTGCGCGCCCATGCCGCTGAGGATCGGCGTATAGACGTTTGTATCCGTGTCGATGTGCCAGAGCGGCTCGAAGGGATTGTCCACGCCGACGATCAGATCCGCCCGCGCGGCGGATCCGCCGGCGAGCATCGCGACAAACGCGGCGACGCCGGTGATGAGGCGGGGAAAATGAGAAGCATGGGGCGCGCCGGGTCCTGCCGGTGCGCGCACCCGCGCCGAACGCGGGAGGCAGCCTGAGATGTCAAACACACTATTCTCCCTGTACAGGTCGCTGAGACGACTCTTACAGCTTCTTGACGCGGCGGCCGTTAAAGACCGAGAAGCCACCGCGGCAACCGGGCACATCGGATTGCGCTCCGGGCACCGGCCCGAGGGAGGGTGCAGGGGCGAGGATCGTCCGAAGGCGCCGGCCTGTCAACCAAATTTTTGGCCTCTGCCGGGCGTTATTCTCGGACGCCGGAAGCTGGCGGGGACTGCGCGGTTTGGGAGGGCAAGGGGCAAGAACCTGCCTGAAACGAGCCCGCGGCCTGCTGACGCGCGCTGCCGGTCCGATTGGCTGCCCAAATGAAAGGCACCCGCGGCAAAGGCCGCGGGTGCACTATCGGTCGGGGTCGGTCCGGATCGTGGCCGTCAGTCCAGGTTCATCTTCAGCAGGAACTCGGCGTTGGACTTGGTCTTCTCGAGGCGGCTCTTGAGCAGTTCCATCGCTTCGACCGGGTTCATGTCCGAGAGGACGCGGCGAAGGCGGTAGACAAGCTCCATCTCCTTCGGATCGAGCAGCAGCTCCTCGCGGCGCGTGCCGCTGGCGTTGATGTCGATCGAGGGGTAGACCCGCTTCTCGACGAGGCGGCGGTCGAGGTGAAGCTCGCTGTTGCCGGTGCCCTTGAACTCCTCGAAGATCACCTCGTCCATCTTGGAGTTGGTGTCGATCAGCGCGGTGCCGAGGATCGTCAGGCTCCCGCCGTTCTCGATGGCGCGGGCGGCGCCGAAGAACTTCTTGGGCTTGGCCAGGGCGTTGGAGTCGAGACCGCCGGAGAGGATCTTGCCGCTGCTGGCGACCTCCTGGTTGTAGGCGCGGGCGAGGCGGGTGATGGAGTCGAGCAGGACGATGACGTCCTTGCCGTACTCCACCCAGCGGCGGGCCTTCTCCATCACCATCTCCGCGACCTGCACGTGGCGGCCGGTGCCTTCGTCGAAGGTGCTGCTGACGACCTCGCCCCTGGTGTGCCGCTTCATGTCGGTCACTTCCTCGGGGCGCTCGTCGACGAGCATGATGATCAGGATCGCCTCGGGGTGGTTGGTGCTGATGGCGTTGGCGATCTTCTGGAGCAGCACCGTCTTGCCGGTACGCGGGGGCGCGACGATGAGCATGCGCTGGCCCTTGCCGATCGGCGTGACCAGGTCGACGATGCGCATCGAGATCTCGTCCTGCCCGTGCTCGAGGTGCAGGCGCTTCTCCGGGTGAAGCGGAACCAGATCCTCGAAGTTGCGCACCTCCATCGCCCGCGCCGGGTCCTCACCCATGATGCTCTCGACCTTGAGCAGGGCGAAGTAGCGCTCGCTCTCCTTCGGCGGGCGGATCTGCCCCGTCACGACGTGCCCGTTCTTCAGGCCGAAGCGCCGGATCTGGCTCGGGGAGATGTAGATGTCATCCGGCGAGGGGATGTAGTTGTAGTCCGGGCTGCGCAGGAAGCCGAAGCCGTCCGGCAGGATCTCCAGGACGCCCTCGCCGAAGAGCAGCCCCGTCTTGCGGATGCGGCTCCGAAGGATGCGGAAGATCAGATCCTGCTTCTTGAGGCCGGCGTAGTCCTCGATCCCCTCGGCCTTGGCCAGCTCGTGCAGCTCCTCGACCTCCATGCGCTGGAGATCGCGGATGTAGAGCTTGTCGTCGCGGACGGTCGGCTTGAACTTCACCCCCTCGGGCGTTTCGGCGGCCAGCTCCTCGTCGGACGGGAAGCGCGCCTGCTCGTCGCGACGGGACTGGCGCTCCTGCGTGCGTCCTTCGCGTGCTTCGGCGGGTGGTTCGGCGACGGCGGTTGCCGTGGAGCGCGACGCTTCCATCTCCTCGTCGGGATGGTGGTCGGATCCGTTGACGTCTTCCGGGGCCGCCGGCGCGGTGGTGCGCTGGCGGGAGGGGGCGTCCGTGCCTTTGCGGGCGGGGGTGCGTCGGCGTGTGATGCGCTTCGCCATGTGAAATCCTTACAGGTTCCTTGTGTCGTCAGGTTGTCCGGGCGGTTGCGGCGGCGCCGGCCGAGAAGGCGGCGCAGCCGATGATTGGGTGAGACGCCTCCTGACCGCGTGTGCGGCCGCGGGAGGGTCGGGTGGCGGCGCCCGCCTTTGATTCGTCTCCGCCGGCGGCGGGCAATATCCGGATTGATCTGGGGGAGTCTGGGCGCAGGTTCGGCAAGCGCCGTGAAATGATCAACGATCCAAATGTTCGTAGTCCGCCTCTGGCGCCCGCGGGTGCATTTGTGGGTCACCGGCCGACAGGCAGGCGGATGCGCGCGTCACTGGCACGCGCCGGGGGAGGGTGCATTGTCGGAAGCGGCTAACACTAGACACACGGCAGGGCGCGGGAAGTTGGTGCGCCGGTAATTTTTGTGGCCCGCCGGAAAGAGATGGCGTCAGGTCGATGAGTCCGGCGCCCCTGTACACCGGCAGCATCCGCCTCGACACGTGCCCCCGGCCCCTTCGGCGGCGGCGACTTGCGCAGGGCCCTCGGCCGCAGCGGCGCAAGCACACATCCCACCGCAACCGCAGCCGCCGGCGCCCGAGACGCCGAAACGTTCCAGGATCTCCTTGAGCAACTCGGACACCTGCCGGCCAGTCGCCGGCTCCGCGTCCGTATTCCTCACATGATATTCCGCTTTTGCCCGCTTTTTGTCCAGAGGCATTTGCACTTTTTCCCGCCGATCCAGCTCCGACTCGTC
This sequence comes from Planctomycetota bacterium, assembly GCA_023417885.1. Classification (GTDB taxonomy): domain Bacteria; phylum Planctomycetota; class Phycisphaerae; order Tepidisphaerales; family Tepidisphaeraceae; genus JAEZED01. The sequence goes on along the minus strand of JAEZED010000226.1, from coordinate 8,017 downwards.
CCACCCGCGCTCCGCCACCCGGCGGAGCCGATCCTCGCGCGGCGCGTCCACGAAGATCACCGTGTCGCACAGCTCGTCAAGCTTCGCCTCGTACAGCAGCGGTGAATCCCAAACGTATGCCAGCACGCCCGGGTCCGACGCCGCCTGTTCCATCAGCACGACGCGCGCCTGGTTGGCGAACGGGTGCAGCAGCGCCTCGAGCCAGCGGCGGTCGTCCGCGTTCTGAAAGACGATGTCCGCGATGCGTCCGCGATCGACGCGGCCGCCCGGGTCGAGCACGTCCCCGCCGAACCTTTCCACCACAGCGCGCTTCACCTCCGGATGCGTGTAGGCGGCGCGCACCATCTCGTCCGAAGCGATCCGGCAACAGCCGGCTTCCTCAAGCAGCCGGGCGACGCGGCTCTTGCCGGCGCCGATGCCGCCCACAAGGCCGATGATGGGTCTGCCTGCAAACAAGTCGTTCTCGTGGGGAAGACGAACCGCGGTTCAGCGGATCTCGCGAAGGGGCACCAGCGCCACCCAGTTGCCGGCGGGGTCCTGGAGCAGCACGCCGTCGGTGCCGGCGACGAGGCCGCGCACGAGCTCGTGCTCGATCCCCTCGGTTTCCAGGTACTCGATGATCTCGGTGAGAAAGGGCGTGACGACCCCGACCGGGCGGCGCCCTTCCCGCTCCGGGGGCAATTCCTGTACGACGAATCGAACGTCGTGGTTCTCCGCCCGGTAAACCGGCCCCTCGGCGGGATCCGCCCCGGGCGAAGCCTCGACCCGCTCGAACCGGAGCAGGTCGCGATAGAAGCCGTCCAGCGCCGGCTCGAGGCCCGCCACCGTCGGCAGGGTCACATCCTGCACGCTTTCGAGCGACACGGGCGGCGGCTCGGGCAGGCGCGGCCGGCGGTCGTCGCGGGACTGCTCCAGCGACGCCAGGGCCGGGTCATTCGGTGCCTGCTCGAGCTCCATTGCCCCTGATCGTAGCCGCGATGTCCCGGACGTCCGGATTGCCGGACCCGAAAAAGGGGTTCCCGCGGCTCTCTCACGGAGGAGGTGGGAGGCTGCACGCCTTGCCGGGGCTACTTTGCTTCACGCCAGTTCTTCGCCCAGCCGACATCCACACGCAGGGGCACCGTCAGCTCCATGGCCCCCGCCATCTCCTGCCGCGCCACCTCCCCCACCGCTTCGGCCTCCGACGGCGGGCATTCCAGCACCAGCTCGTCGTGCACCTGGAGCAGGAGGCGCGCCGGTGTTTTCTCCTGCTTCATGCGCCGGTGAAGGTTGACCATCGCGATCTTGATCAGGTCCGCCGCGGAGCCCTGGATCACGCTGTTGATCGCCGTCCGTTCCGCGTACTGGCGCATGGCGGCGATGCGGCTTTCGATCTCGGGGATCGGCCTGCGCCGCCCGCGGATCGTCTCGACGTAGCCGCGCGCCTTGGCATCCTGCACGCACTGCTCGAAGAACGCGAAGACCTTCGGAAAGCGCATGCGGTACCGCGCGATCAGTTCCGCCGCCGCCTTCTGGGTCAGGTCCTCGATCCGCCGCGCCAGGCCGAAGGCGCTCACGCCATAAATGATCGCGAAGTTGATCGTCTTGGCGTTGCGGCGCTGGCTGTCGGTGACCTCCTCCAGCGGCACCTCGTACACCTCCGCCGCAACGGCGCGGTGGATGTCCTCGTCGGCGCGGAAGGCCTCGACGAGGCGCTCCTCGCCGGTGAAGTGGGCGAGCATGCGCAGCTCCACCTGGCTGTAGTCGGCGGTGAGGAGGACGTTGTCGTCATCCGCCACGAACGCGAGGCGGATGCGGCGGCCCTCGTCGGTGCGGATGGGGATGTTCTGGAGGTTCGGGTCGCTGCTGGAGAGCCTGCCGGTGGCGGCGCCGGCCTGGTTGAAGCTGGTGTGGATGCGCCCGGTGCGCGGGTTGATCTCGTTGCCGAGGCTCTCGAGGTAGGTCTCGCGCAGCTTGACGAGCCCGCGATACTCCAGGATCAGCGCCGGCAATGGGTGCTCCGCGGCGAGCATCTCCAGCGTGGCGGCGTCGGTGCTGTAGCCCGTCTTGGTCTTGCGTCCGCGCTTGAGCCCGAGCCGGTCGAAGAGCACCTCCTGGAGCTGCTTGGGGGAGTCGGGATTGAACGCGCCGCCCGCCTGCTCTTCGATCTGCGATCTCAGACTCGAGATGCGCTCCGCCAGCACCGCCGACTGCTCGCGGAGGATCTGCGGATCGACCTTCACGCCGTTCCACTCCATCTCCGCCAGCACCTCGATCAGCGGAACCTCCACCTCCTCCAGCAGGCTCGACAGGGCCGGATACTCCGCCAGGCGCGCCTGGAGAATGCCGTGGAGGCGCCAGGTGATGTCGGCATCCTCCGCGGCGTAGGCGGCGACATCGGCAAGCGGCACGCAATCAAGCGTCACCTGCTTGCGCCCCTTTCCGATGAGGTCCTGGATCGCGATCACCTGGTGCCCGAGCAGGTCGCGGGCCAGCGCGTCGAGCCGGTAGCTGCTGCGCGACGCGTCGAGCAGGAACGCCATCAGCATCGTGTCGGCGACGACCCCCCTCACCTCCACGCCCTGGCCACGCATCACCAGCAGGTCATACTTGATGTTGTGACCCACCTTCCCGACGGCCGGGTCCTCCAGCACCGGGCGGATCGCTTTCACAACCTGGCCAACCTCCAGCACGCACGCGCCCATGGGCCCGCGAACGGGCAAGTAATAGCCGCAGCGATCCGACCAGCTGAAGCTGAAGCCGACCGGCTCGCTCCGGAGCGCGCCCAGCTCCATCGTCTCGGTGTCGAAGGCGACGCGCTTCTGCTGCCGCAGCTCGCGGGCAAACGCCTCGAGCTTCTCGGGCGTGTCCACGAGGTCGTAGCGACACCCCTCGCGCGGCGACACGGGCGCTTCCTCCGCCTCGTCGAAGAGCGAAGCGCCCAGCGGCTTATACCGGGCCGGCGCCGCCGGCGGCACATCGCGGTCTTCGGTTTCCTCGATGCCGATCCGGTTCAGCAGCGTGCGAAAGCCCAGCTCCTCGAGGTGGTTGCGCAGCGCGGGCGTGTCGAGGCCCGTGAAGCGGCATTCCTCCGGATCGAAGCCGTCGAGTGGCAGGTCGTCGAGCAGGCGCACCAGGGATCGGGAGATTTCCAGCTTCTCGCGGCCGTGCTCGATGAAGTTCTGCCGCTGCTTCGGCGTCAGCTCGTCGGCATGCTCGAGAACCCCCACCGCCGTTCCGTACTTCCCGATCAGCTTGGCGGCGGTCTTTTCGCCGACGCCGGGCACGCCGGGGATGTTGTCGATGCTGTCCCCCATGAGGGTCTGGACCTCGACGGCGCTCTCCGGGCCGTATCCGAGGTTCTTGCGCATCCAGTCCTCGTCGATGACCTGGTCCTTCTGGACGTCGTACATGACGGCGCTGGGCCCGAGGAGCTGCCGCAAGTCCTTGTCCTTGCTGACCATGTAGATGTCGAACTCGCCCCGGTATCGCTGGACGAGCGTGGCGATGACGTCGTCGGCCTCGTACCCCGGCCTGCAGATGATCGGTACCCCCGCGTCCTTCACGAGCTGGATGATCCGCTGTTCCTGGGGCTTGAAGTCGTCCGGCGCCTTCTCGCGATTGGCCTTGTAGTTGGGATCGATCTGCCTACGGAAGACCGTCTCGTCCCCGGAGTCGATCACCATGCACAGGTAGTCCGGCTTGCGCTGCTCGATGAGCTGGAGCAGCATCTGCGTGAAGACGTAGGTCGCCTTCGTCGGCTCCCCGGTGGGACTCGTCAGGTCACGGAACGGCGCGAAGTAGGCCCGGTAGATGTGGGCGTGGCCATCGATGATGTAGAACGTTGGACGCTTACCGGCCATCGCGGGCATTCTAGAACCGCCCGCACCACCCTCACCGCCCGCCCCCGCTTCGCCCGACGCCCGCGCTGCGGGCTTCTGCTATCCTGCGGTCATGAAGGCCTGGCAGATCGACGGTTACGACGGCATCGAGACGCTCAAGCTGCGCGACGTTCCCGACCCTTCCCCTGGCGAAGGACAGGCGCTCGTGCGCGTGCATTTCGCGGCGCTCAATCCCGCCGACTACTACCTCGCCGCGGGGCAGTATCCGGCCAAGCCGGCATTTCCGCACATCCTGGGGCGCGACGGCATCGGCACGGTGGAGGCGGTCGGGCCGGGCGTGAGCGACGTGGCGCCGGGCGACCTGCGGCTCATCCTCCGCGGCGACACGGGCGTGGATCTGCCGGGCACGTTCGCCCAGCGCGTGGTCGTGCCCGCGGTTCGCCTGGTCGAGCGGCCGGAGGGGTGGTCGCAGCAGGAGGCCTCCTGCGCGAGCCTGGTCTACCTCACGGCGTGGCAGGCGCTGATGCAGTTCGGGCCGCTGCCGGAGGGACAGACGATCCTGATCACCGGCGCGAGCGGCGGGGTCGGGACGGCGACGCTGCAACTGGCCAAGTCGCTGGGTCACCGGGTGGTGACATTGTCGCGCTCGGAGGAGAAGCGAAGCCGGCTGCGTGAAATGGGGGCGGATGTGACGCTTGATCCGTCCCCACCGGATCTGCGCAAGCGCATCAAGGAGGCCCTGGAGGGGGACCGGGTGGATCTCATCGTCGATCAGGTCGGCGGGGAGGAGTTCAACGAGGTGCTGAACACCCTCGGGATGGACGGGAAGATCAGTTGCGTCGGCCGAGTAGCGGGCCCGGTGCCCAGCTTCAACACCGCCAACCTCTTCTTCCGGCGGATCCATATCCGCGGGGTGGCGGTCTACACGTATTCGGCGACGGAGGCCCGGGCGGTGTGGGGTCAGATCGTGCAGGCGCTGTCGCGAACTGGCGCCAAACCGCTGGTGGACAGCGTTTTCCCTTTCGAGGAGCTTCCGGGGGCCTTCGACCGGATCCGGCAGGGCCCGATGGGCAAGGTGGTGCTGGAGGTGGCCGGGGAGCGGTGACGCCGGACGGCGGTCGAATTACCGGTCCTGCGGGCACGAAGTGTTTGTAAGGGGGGTCGGCTTGACGCTACAATGCCCCCCGCTGTAGTTTCCCACCCACAAAACGCATCGCTCCGCCCGCATGCGGGACGGTGTCCCGCCCAGCTATTGCTCGTCGGCCTGCGCGGTGGTCCTGAAGAGCCGCGAGCAAAGCCCACCAGTTGGAGGTTTTCATGCCCCCGGTCAACCAAGGTTCCAAGGCAGCACTCATCACCTGGACCGTCATCGCAACGGTCTTCGGCATCACGATGGCAGTGCTCGCGCTGATCACGTACGCCGGTAAGAACGACGTCCAGGCGCAGCTCAACGCCGAGCGGGACCAGTTCAACAACTTCGCCAGCGCCGCCGATCTCCAGGGCGCGCGCCTCACCGAGCTCAGCCAGCAGGCGCAGGCCCAGAACACCGGCAACGTCTACCGGCTGCTCACCAACCGTGAGGAGACGCTCGCCCAGTCGGCGACCGGAACCACGCGTTTCGAGAACGCCACCGCCACCATCGACTCCACCCTCGAGCGCCTGAACAGCCAGTACGAGGGAATCAACGCCGCCAGTCTCGTGGATGCCATTCAGCTCCTGGAGACGCGCCTTGCCGACATGCGCCGGCAGGCCCAGGTGCTCCAGCAGGCCCAGGAGGAACTGACGGCCGAGCTTCAGCGCAACGCCGAGACGTCGCAGCAGCAGCTCGCCCAGAAGGACGAGATGATCGCCGGCCTTACCGAGCAGCTCGAAGAGGTGCAGGCGATGTTCCGGACCGTCGAGGAGCGCAAGACGGAGCTGGAAACCGGCAGCACGCAGAGCATTGCCGATCTCCGGGCCAACTGGGAGGAACAGCTTCGCCAGGCGGAGGACCGCCTCACGCAGGTGACCCGCGCCCTCGAGTCGTCGCAGCGGCAGGTGCAGATCCTCACCCAGCAGAACAAGGATCGCTTCGGCGGCGACCAGATGATCGCGTCGCCGGACGGTCGAGTGATCCGCAGCCCCAGCCAGGGGCGCCTTTACATCAACCTCGGGCGCAACCAGGGCGTCACCAACGGCATGACCTTCCAGGTCTACGACTCCGTGCGCGGCATCCCGAAGGCGACCGAGGACAATCCCTCGGAGCTGCCCATCGGCAAGGGAAGCATCCAGGTGATCCGCGTCGATCCGAACAGCGCCGAGGCCCGCGTCGTCAGCCAGCAGCCGGGGCAGTCGATCCGCGAGGGCGACCTGATCGCCAACCTCGCCTACGACCGCAACGTCCCGGTTCGCTTCCGCATCTACGGCGACTTCGACCTGGACCATGACGGCGAGACCCACCCGCGCGACTACGACCGGATGCTCACCATCACCCGCGAGTTCGGCGGGCGCATCGTGGACGACGTGACGGTCGAGACCGACGTGCTGGTGCTGGGCCAGGAGCCGGTGGTGCCCAACTACACCCCGGAGCAGTTGCAGGATCCGATTTACAACCAGCAGTACACCAACGCCGTCACCCGGCGCGACGCGTACCTGAGCGTGCGAAACCAGGCGCAGCAGCTCAACATCCCGATCCTGAACCAGAACCAGTTCCTCTACTACGTCGGCTACTTCGAGCAGGTGGGCCGTTAGTCGAAGAGCCCGCCCGCCGCACCAGCCAGGAAAGGGGCCCCGCCACCCGCGGGGCCCCTTGCCGTTTGCCCGACGGGAGCGCGAGGCGCCTGCCGAGCCGCGGAGCGTTGCCCACAGACTTGATCATGAAAGCCGGAAGAATCCGGCGGAATGTGCCAGGGATTCGGCGCATGGTGGCTTGGTCCGGGAAGATCGCCCCAAACGCGACAGAGACACCGGGCCGCCCGCGTCCTCCGTCCAGCTGCGCGCGGCGCAGGGGCCGCTGCGCGCGGCGCAGGACGCGAAAGAGGAAGGGAAAGGCAAAGGTCCGAGTCGGACCTTCCTCGCCGCTCTCCGTGGCCCTCATGCCATGGCGGCGGGGCGCGCCTCGGCGTTGGCCGGCGGGGTGGCGTGTCCAGCGCCCCGCCGGTGGTGTAGCGGGCCAGACGAGCGATCTTCCGATGCAGGACATCGTAGCTGCGGCGATCTCGACTCATGTATCGTCAGCGTCTCACCAGGCCCATCGGCCGAAAGCCACGCTGAGACCTGACACCTGCGCGTGACGCCAAATCGCGAATCATCCGTTGAATCACCAATCCGATGCCCCCGGAGTCACCACTAGCGCGACATGAGGCGGATCACCGTCGATAACGATTACTCTGAACAGCCGCCCGCGACTCTCTCCAGATGCCACGGTACTAGCGCTGCCAGCGTACCGTTTAACGATTGCATCGATAGCGCCTTGCGTGTTACTGTCGAATACAACATGTGTTGGGTCTAATTGAAGCTCATCGGCGAGATGCTTGGCCCTCTTTCGCGGATCTCCTGTAGCTTTGAACACAAGCAGCCCAGGGGAATCTGCTCCGGCAACTTCGGGAAACCGTTGCAGCGACGCCACTTCAGCTTGGTCAAGCGACAATCGATCAATCGTGTCACCTATCGGATCCGACGGCCGACTTGCCAATACAATAAACAGCATCGCGCCCATGACGACAGAAGCAACGAGGAGTCCCAGAGCAGTTCGATCGCTTCGCATGCGTCCGGCCCCATCTCCACAAATCCCTTGATTCCCAATGATGCCGAGAAGAATGATAGCGGCCACCGCAGCCATTTGTAACAACTGCGTCAATCTACTTCGCCATGATGCGGAGACAGGATTCGGCGACGATCTCACCCAAGCACATCATCGCGGCTCTCGCCGGAGGTGTGATCAGTTTCATCGTGATCCTCCTGCTAATACGACTGGAGTAGCTGGATGAGACGGGGCAGGCAAGGGACATCACAGGGACATGGTGGGGAGCGGAACGGGAGCAGTCCCCTTCTCCACCTGGCCACGCGCTTCAGCGCCCGGTCTGCGCCCTTCCCAGCCGGGGCGCGGGTCGTCACGCCATCGCCACCGGGCGCGCCTCGGCGTTGGCGGGGAGCGGTTTTCGCGTGGGCGTGGCGCGGGCGTGCGGTTCGGGCCGGACGCTCACGCCGTTGTGCTT
>JAEZED010000210.1 GCA_023417885.1 Planctomycetota bacterium | reverse complement strand
CCGTCACGGAGTACGCCGTCGTCGAAGCCGTCGGGCGTGCCGGGCCTTATCGCACGAGCACCGATCTCGACGTCCTGGCCGTGCGATTCCCCGGCGCGGGGCACGAGGTGGTACGCCGCCATCGCCGCCCGGCCCCCGCCTCGGAGCTGGCCCCCGATCCTGCCCTGGGAACCGCCGACGACCGCATCGACATGATCGTCGGCGAGGTGAAGGAGGGCCGCGCCGAGCTCAACCGCGGCGCGCGCGACCCGCATGTCCTCAAGGCCGTGCTCACCCGCTTCGGCTGTGCGCCGCCGGAGATGGCCGACCGCGTCGTGCAGGATCTGCTCGCCCACGGCGTCTCGGATCTCCCCCCGCCGTACGGCTATCGCACGCGCCTCGTCGCCTTCGGCGCCCGCTCCCCCGAGCCGCTGGGCTATCCGGTGCAGGTGATCAGCCTCTCGCAGGTGATCCGCTTCACGCAGGGCTTCCTGCGCGAGCACTGGGACATCCTCCGCCACGCCCCGTCGAAGGACCTGACGATGGGCCTGCTCATGACCATGGAAAAAGCCCGCAACGCCGAAGCCGGCGACATCCCCGAAGACCCGCAGGACTAGAAGCGAGGAGCGAGGAGCGAGAATCTCTCCGTCGGCGGGGTGGGGGCTCAACGCGTGGTTTGTGTATGCTCTCCTCTCGCCGGGGCAGTGGCGGGGCGCAGATCACAATGCATCAATTTGCTCCAAGACGCTGCGCATGCCACCTGGGCGATAGCCAGCTTCGCGCATGCGGTTAATAATCAGATTGCGAAATTTCTCGTACGAGATGCCAAGAATACCAGGATGGAGCGCACAGAACTTTCGCAGTATGTCACGACCCCGGAAGTCTGCACGCCAGCGCCCTTCCGAGAGCGACGCCTCAAGTTCTGACCTGATCGCGGTCTCCTGCCCTTGAAGTAGGTTGACCGCGAGTTCCTCATCGAGCGCTTGTGCGATCTTCTTAGCCGAGGCTTCCGCCGCACTGCGTAGACCACCTGCGAGGGGCAGCGTCGGCGAGGACCGAGTGTTGATACAGCGGACTAGTTTCTTGTTAACTCGTCGTTCCAAGCGGTCGCGAACTAAAGAGTCAATCGTGTCATGAGCAGCCTGCTTCAGCTGTTCGTCTATCGCAGCCACATCTGGGATATCCGACCGCAGGGCCAGACTGCGCATCGCCTCGCGCACAAAGCTCGCTTCGAGTAGGTAGTTCTCGATATGGTACACATCCCAGCTGAATCTATGTTGCACCTCAGTGCCAGTAGAGCCGACCGTCTCGCCCCAGTCTCGATCCACGATCGAAAAGAAACGGGCGTCAAGTTGCCCTGTGGAAGCGGCCTGGTCGAGGATCGTGTGCACTGCTCCGACGCGCAGTTTGCTTCCGACCGAGACGAGGTTGAATTTATCGGCAAACTCCGGAAAAAGCTCGCTGATTATACTGGCATCAACTTCTGATGCCTCTCCCTCGAGTAGCACCACTTTAGATCGCGGACTATAACTTGCGAGGTCACCGACGAGACTTATGATTGCGCGCTCAAGGTCGGCCGAGACCGATAGCTTGACAAGCTGGTTCTCATCTGCGTCGGTAGCATATGACGGTTGCATATGGTAAACGTCGTAAGCAGGCTCCTCGACGGCCTCGCGCAGAAGGGTGTCCGAATGGGTTATCATCCACAGCTGATTGCAGAGCCCGGTTCCGATGTGCTTCTGGTAGAACCTCGGAAGCCCTCTGATCAACCGTGGATTCAGGTGTAGCTCGGGCTCGTCGATCAGAATGACGGAATTGCACGGAGCGGAGTTTCTGAGGCGCAGATATCCAATCAGGACCTCCCTCTCCCCAGAGCTCAGTTCGTTTATATCATGTTCTCGCCCTGATTCGAGCCGTACCGGAAAGGTCAACTCCCCCTCAGGAGTTGGTAGGATCCCGAGGAACTTTTTGCCAGGGAAGAATACCTCGAAGAGTTCGTCGAGCGTTTCCTTGAGATCAATCGATTGGCCAAGCTCGACGCCCGCCTCTCTAGCTAGCATTTGCCGCACATACGTCTGGGCCATCTGTGTCTTGATGTTTGCATACTTATTCTGGATGTTGTACAGCGCGTGCTGACCACGTTCGGATGGCTCCTGCACCCTTAGATGAATGTTGCTGAGTTGTTCCCGCCCAAACACTCGGTGCGGACCGTAGTAGTCTATTATACCTAAATTTTCCGGCTCGTAGAGAGTGAATACGGTCTCAATCAACGCATTTGACACCGCGGTCGGTTCTTCGCCGGGTTGCATCGTAAGTATCGCTCGATGTGTCTCCTCCGCCTCGAGCAGGCGCTTAAGCTCATCGACCATCTTTGCGGCTTGGCTCTCGACGATAGGGCTTTGCTTCCGCTGCCTCGTTGGATTCATCACGATGCCTGAGACATGGGTAGTGTCTCGATGGAACTGTGCCCAGTTCAGCTTGAGAAGCAATTCCTTGGCATTCTCATACAAAAAGGTCCTCTCGTCCGGCGCTAAGCGAATCGTGGCCTCGATACGCAGTTCCTTGCTCGGGTCATGGAACACTCTGGCTGCGTCGCGCCGCAAATTCTCAAACTTAATCTGAAACTCGTTGAGCCAGGATTGAAATTCGTTCTGGTGGTACTGCCCATAAGCAGACTTGAGCAAGCGAAGGGCATCGAATATGGCGGACTTGCCGCAGCCATTTGGGCCCGCGATAACAATGGCCTCCCTGATGTCAACCAGCCTCGCAAGCCTGATTGCCCGAAAGTTCTCGACGTGCAGCGTCTCGATTCGCATGAGCTGGTTGAAGGTACATGATCCCACTCGGATCGCAAAAGTGGCAGGAACCCGCGCCAAGTTGTAGGGGGCGAAAAGGGGACAGTGCATATTAACCGTCCCTCGCCCCTCGTCGCCCGCCACGCGCCGCGGGTCTCCGGGCCTCCGGAACCGGGCGTTTCCCCCGGGCTGCGTCCACGCCCGCGCGGCGGGGCGGCCCCGTCCGTCGCACCTTATATAAGGTCGCCGTCGTGGCCTTCCCGCCCGCTCGCCGCTGGCGTTCGACGATGGCTCCGGTGGCGGGTGAGCGCCGGCGCATCGTTTGGACAAACGGACCAGCCGTGGGGACACACGGACCAGCCGTTTGGCCAAACGGACCAGCCGTGGGGACAAACGGAAGCGCCGTGGGGACACACGGAAGAGCCGTGGGGACAAACGGACCAGCCGTGGGGACAAACGGAACAGCCGTGGGGACAAACGGAAGAGCCGTGGGGACAAACGAGACGGCGCCCGTGCCCTGCGGCCCCCCCGGGCGGCCCTCTAACCGGTGATTTTATGAGCCCAATTCGCCGCCGCTCATATCAGCTCGAGCGCCTCTTTTATTATCGCGCCCGAAAAACAAAATCGTAAACCGCCTCGCACGCCACGTCGAAGCAAGGGGCACAGCGGCGACGCGGTGGCGAGTTGTTCGACACCGCTGGTTCCGTCACTCTCCAACCGGCGCTTGACGCGCCGGGAGGCCATCATGACATCTGACTTTGTCGCGAGAAGCGATGAAGCGCTGCTCGCCCAGAGCGAGCAGTTCAACACCGGCATCGCTTCGCTTCTCGAAGCCGTCGGAATCTCCGAGGCCCAGGCCACGCAGTATGCAGCCAGGCACACCGCGTTTGCCACCATCTACGCCACGTACAGGATCAACAACTCGACGACCAACCGCATCCTCAAGGATGAGGCCCGCGATGATCTTGTCGCCAGCCTTCGCGAGCTCGCCGGCGTCGTGCAGAAGCATCCGGGAACCACCGATGCGCAGCGGAACGACCTGGGTCTGACGGTGCCCTCCGAGCGTCAGCGGATCAACCCGCCCGCCTTCCCGCCGATCATCGACATCCTCTCCGTCAACGGGCACACCGTGCGCGTCCGCCTGCACGAGGCCGACAGCACGCGCCGCGGTCGCCCCGCCGGCGTTGCCGGAGCCGCCGTGTTCAGCTACGTGGGGGAAACGCCCCCGATCAAGGACGGCTGGAAGTCGGAGGGGAACGTGGCGCGTATGACGTTCGACATCGCCTTCGACAGCGAACTGGCGCCCGGCACGAAGGTGTGGATCACCGCCCACTACTTCAACCGGCGCTGCGAGAGCGGGCCGGCGGGGAGCCCCGCCAGTGCCCTCATCAACTACGGCGCCGCCGCCGCCGCGTCGTGACCAGCGACCCGACGACAAGGTGACAAGGGGACAATGTGAGCCGGGGCGCCCTGGCAACCGCGGCGCTTCGCTCACCTTGTCACCATGTCGCCTGGTCAACGTGTCAGCTTGCCCCCTTGTCCGCATCTCACCTCACTCCCCGCCATGCTGCTCCCCATCATTCCCGAGTACCAGAAGCGTCGCCGCCCGCTCCGCCGTCGCCGTGCGCCCGCACCCGAGGGCCCGACGCTCGTCGCGGCGATCTATGAGCCCGGCATCCTCGTCGAGCTGCGGTTCGACCGCACGGTGAACATCGACGACGTCGTCGCGTCGCGCATCGTGGTCGAAGACGGGCAGTACGACCAGTCGCGCTACATCGGCACGACCGCCAACCGCGGCTTCGATGGCATGAGCGTCTGGTTCGACCTCGTGGCAGAAGGGGAGGAACTCCCGCCCGGCGACGTGATCCTGAACGCGCCGGACAACACGGGAATCGTCGCCGAAGAGACAGGCGGCGCGTGGCAGGGCGTGACGGGGCTGGTCCTGCCGTTCAATTGATCGCGATCAGCCGCAGCGCGCCTGCCGCGGCTGACCCCCGATTGATCCGCAGGGTGGCGCGCTTAGAGTATCGGTGCGCCATGCGGGGATTCTGCTCCATCCTCCTCGTGATCGCCTTCTCCCTGGCGAGCACCCTCTGCGCCTGCGCGAGCCCCGTTCAACAGGCCCGCACCGAGGATGGAATGGCGGTGGCAGGCGAAGCGGGGGAGGCGGGGGAGGCGGCGCATTGCCACGCGCCGGCCTCGGACGAGTCCGCCGATCGGCCGCGCGTGCCGGGGCACGAGGAGCACGGCCCCTGCGGGCATTGCAACGATGCCCTGTCCGCGACCGCCGTCGGGGCGAAGATCACCCTCCCCGCCGCCGGGCCCGCGCCCGTTCTCTTCCCCGCGCTGTCCGCGCCGCTCGACCAGTTCCCGACGCGGCGCGTCGTGCGCGTGGATCATGACTGGCTTCCCCCGCCCGGCGCTTCGCGCACGCTGCTGGCGCTGGCGTGCGCTTTCAGGCATTGATGTTTCGTTCGCTGATCCCGTCACGGCTGCGCCGCGACGGTGCCGTCCGCCGCGCCCGATGCGCGGCATGACACGCCTTGCGCGAACGAGGAACATCATGAGAAGGATCACCATCGTGGCCGCGACGATCGTCGCCGCCGCCGGGCTCGGGATGCCGGGCTGCGCCCGCACCGTGCCGCTGGCCGTCGAGACCGATCACCCCGCCCACCCCGACGCCCCCGCAGCGCCCGCCGAGCCGCCATCGCAAACGCTGGCGATCACCGGGGCTCCACCTTCCGGCGGCGCGACGACGATGCCGGGGCACGAGCATCCGGAGCGCTCGACGCGTCCCGCCGAGCCGGCGACGGATGGGCGATATGTCTGCCCGATGCACCCGGAGGTGACTTCGGACGACCCCGAGGCGCGCTGCGGCAAGTGCGGCATGCGGCTGGTGCCGCGGGAGGAGATGCCATGAGCTTCCTCCTTCTCCGCACCGGCCTGCTGTCGGGCGCCCTGCTCGCGACGGGATGCGCCACGGCGCCGCGCGACGCCGGCTTCGCCGACGTGCGCGCCAGCGTGGACGAGCGCATCGGCCAGCGCGTCGTGTGGAACCGCAACAGCGACGACGACCGCGCCGCCATGGAGGCGGTGCGCGAGCTGCTCCAGGGCGAGCTCGACGCCGACGCCGCCGTGCAGGTGGCGCTGCTGAACAACCCGGAGCTCCAGGCGACCTACGAGGAGCTCGGCGTCGCCCAGGCCGAGCTCGTGCAGGCGGGGCTGCTGGCCAACCCGATCTTCGAGGCCGAAGTGAAGTTCCACGACGGCGACGCGGCATTCGAGGGGGGTGTGATCGCCGACTTCCTGCACATCTTCCAGGTTCCCCTGCGCCGGCGCATCGCCGAGGACGCCCTCGAGGCGGCGAAGCTGCGCGTGACCGGCGCGGTCGTCGATCTTGCAGGCGACGTGAGGGAGGCGTTCTACACGCAGCAGGCCGCCGAGCAGACGCTGGAGCTGCGCCGCACCGTGACCGAGGCGGCGGAGGCGTCCTACGACTTCGCCCGCCGCCTCCACGCCGCGGGAAACATCACCGACCTGGAGCTGGCGCAGGAGCGGGCGCTGTACGAGCAGTCGAAGGTGGACCTGGCGCGCGCCGAGACGAGTGTCCTCGACGGGCGCGAGCGGCTGAACGTGCTGATGGGCCTGTGGGGCGAGGATGTCGAGTGGATCCTCCCCGAGCGCCTCCCGGATCTGCCGGACGACGCGCCCGAGGACCTGGACGACATCGAGCGCCGCGCCATTCTCGCAAGCCTCGACCTCGCCGCGGCGCGCAGCGACGTGAGCGCCGCCGCCCGCCGGCTGGGCATCGAGCGCTCCTTCGGCCTGCTGCCGGAGCTGGAGGCGGGCGTTTCGGCGGAGAAGGAATCGGGCGAGGACTGGGCCGCCGGCCCGGTGCTGGAGCTGCCGATTCCCCTCTTCGACCAGGGCCAGGCCCGCACCGCGGCGGCCCGGAGCGAACTCGCCGCCGCGCGCCGGCGCTACGTCGCGACGGCGGTGCGCGTGCGGTCGGCGGCGCGCCAGTCGCGCAACCGCCTGCTCGCAGCCCGGGCGATGGCGGAGTATCACAGGCAGGTCATCATCCCGCTGCGCAGCGAGATCACGCAGCGCACGCAGCTTCAGTACAACGCGATGCAGGTGGGAGCGTTCCAGCTCCTGGCGGCGCGACAGGCGGAGATCGAGGCCGGCGTGGCCTACATCAACGCCCTGCGCGACTACTGGATCGCGCGCAACGGACTCGAGCAGATCACCAGCGGCCGCCTCCCGGGCTTCGCCCCGACAGGCGGCGGCGACGCTTCCGCCGCGGGGCACACCGGCGCCGCGCGCGGAGAGGGAGGTCATTGAACCATGAACCACAAGCTATCCAACCGTCTCCTCACGCGCCGCCGCGTCATCTCCACCGGCGCCGCCGCCATCGGCGCCTCGGCGCTCATGGGCGCGGGGCAGACGCAGCCCACCACGCGCCCGCGCGACGAGAACTTCGACTTCGAGGATGACAACGTCCTCCGCGGCAACGACCCGCACCCGCAGGATCCGCTCCCGCCGGGCGAGCCGGGACGCGACTACACGCCCGTCATCGTCCCCAACGGCTGGACGCTGCCGTACCGCGTCGTGGATGGCGTGAAGGTCTTTCACCTCGTGGCGGAGGAGGTGCCGGATCACGAGTTCGTCCCGCCGCACGAGGGGTTCGAGGGGCTCTACGCGCACTGCTGGGGCTACAACGGCAGCGTGCACGGCCCGGTGATCGAGGCGGTGGAGGGGGATCGCGTGCGCATCTTCGTCACCAACCGCCTTGCGGCGCCGACGACGGTTCACTGGCACGGGATCCTCCTGCCCAACGGCATGGACGGGGTGGGCGGCCTCTCGCAGCGCTCGATCCGGCAGGGGGAGACGTTCATGTACGAGTTCACGCTGAGGCAACACGGCACGTACATGTACCACTCGCATCATGACGAGATGACCCAGATGGGCATGGGGATGGTTGGCATGTTCGTCATCCACCCGCGCGGCACGCCGCCGGAGGATCGCCCTGAGCGCGACTTCGCCCTCATGCTCCACGAGTGGGCGATCGAGCCGGGCACGCGCCGGCCCGACCCGAACGAGATGACCGACTTCAACGTCCTGACGATCAACGGCCGCGCCTTCCCCGGCACCGCGCCGCTCATCGCGAAGCAGGGCGATCGCGTGCGCATCCGCCTGGGGAACCTCTCGGCGATGGATCACCACCCGATCCACCTGCACGGCTACTACTTCAAGGTGACCGAGACCGACGGCGGGCGCATCCCCGACGCCGGGCAGTGGCCGGAGACGACGGTGCTCGTGCCTGTCGGCGCGACGCGTACGGTCGAGTTCGTGGCGGACAACCCAGGCGACTGGGCGATGCACTGCCACATGACGCACCACGTCATGAACCAGATGGGTCACGACATGCCCAACATGATCGGCATGGAGCCGGGCGACTTCGACCGCCGCGTCCGCCCGCTGCTGCCGGGATACATGACGATGGGGCAGCACGGCATGGGCGACATGGGCGACATGGGGATGACGATGCCCCCGAACAGCGTGCCGATGCAGGGCTCGCGCGGGCCATACGACTACATCACCATGGGGGGCATGTTCACCATCCTGAAGGTGCGTGAGCAGTTGCCGCACGGCTACGACGTCGACCCCGGCTGGTACCAGGACAAGCCGGGGGAGCAGGCCCTTCCCGCGACGCCCGAAGCGCTCGCCGCCAACGGCATCGCCGCCGACGGCACGACCGCGCCGACGCGCCCGGCAAACCTTCACCCCAATCCGCCCCAAGCCCCGCCGCTGGACGCCGCCGGAGGCCCGACGCATCATGACGGCGCGCACGCACCCGCGACGCATCCGGCGGTCGTCTACGTCTGCCCGATGCACCCGGACGTAACGTCAACGGATCCGGCCGCCCGCTGCCCGAAGTGCGGCATGCGCCTCGAGAAGCGGGGCGAGTGATGGCTGACATGAGGAGATCGCCAATGGAAACCCTGAAACTCGAACTGACCGGCATGGGCTGCGACCGCTGCGTGGCCAACGTGCGCAAGGCGCTGGAGCAGGTGCCGGGCGTCGAGATCCGCAATGTCGCCATCGGCTCCGCCGATCTCGCCTACGACCCGGGGAAGGCGACACCGAAGGCGATCACCGACGCCCTCGCGGCGGCGGGGTATCCGCCGAAGGGTGCGGCAGGCGAAGCATCGTCGTAAAGCGGCTCACGTCGCGGTGCCTGAAGCGCCGCAACGTGAGCCGCATCGGGCTCGCCTTTGCCCTTACTCCGCCGCCTCGACATCGGCGTCGACGCGGACGAGCAGGTAGAGCGGGCGGGCGCGCTCACCCTCGCGCGCTTCCGTCGTGCCGACGGTGCCGACGAGCACCCACGCGTTCACGGGAACGCGGAGGCGCGTGTCGATCGCCTGGTGCTCGATGACCGGGCGCTCCACCAGCAACAGCATCGCGTCGGCCCCGGGAAGGCCGGCCGGCCGTGTCGTCGGGCCTGGCGTCGCCCGCACGCTCTGCGCAGAGCCGCGCAGGGAGAGGCGCGCCGACG
>JAEZED010000209.1 GCA_023417885.1 Planctomycetota bacterium | reverse complement strand
GCGAGTTGCTCTGGTCAGGCGGTAGCTGCGTCGCCACGCGACGCAGGGGTGAGAAACCCACTTCGCTCGCATGCTCGAAACATGATCAATATGACCCGGTTGAACAACTGGGTTTCGATGGCGGACGCAAGCGTAATCGACATGCTCAGCTTCGTGTCTTCGTGGCTCATCCGCAGAGAGAGCATCAAGGCTGCTGCCGGTGGTTCGCCAACCATTGACGCAGCTGACGCGCCTGGGGCGCCAAATGCCCCTGCTGCTCCGCTTCCGTGAGCCACGCCTCGTGCTCTGCGCGGATTTCGCCCGCCCCAATCGCCATGTCCACCAAGGCCAGGCGCAACGCGGCGGGGGTCTCGTCGGCCACTGCTGCTGACGCTGCGAGCTTGCCTGCCTGGTCATCTCTCTCTGCTGCAAGCAGGGCGGCATAGACGACTGCTACATCCTCGCGGAAGCTATCCCGCACCCGTTGCAGACTACGCTGCCGCATCTGCTCGCGCTGCTCCTGCGGGATCGGAAGCGCTGCCAGGCCCTCATCCTGCTCGTAGGTCTTCACCAAGTGCTGCATCAGCTCGATTCGACGCTCCGAGTACAACTCGGGATCCGGATAGAGCCGCGCCAACTCCGCCCACCTCAGGTGCTCCAGCAGCGGGTCCCGGAGGATCAACTCCATTGCGGCGGCTCGCTCCGAGACGCCCGGGTCATCGGTCGCCTCCTTCACCTTGTCCCACCATGCAAGGGTGGCGGTTTCGTCACTCAAGATCTGATTGAGCCGGCCCCAGTCGCGCAACTTGTTGATGTCTACGCCCGTTGGGTCGGCGTCGACGGCCCGCTGGAGCTGATGGCGCCGCTCGCGGATCGCTTCGCGCGTGGGATCGTGCCGGGACGCCAGATTTCCCAACTCGGAAGCCACCGAACCCATGCGCACACCGACGTACGCTGGTTCGCGCTCCAGTGAATGATCCCAGAGCCACAGCAGGATGGCGGCTGCCTGTGCGTCGTCTCCCGCAAGCATTGCCTGCCGTGCGGCGGAGTAGATGGCGATGAGATCGGCACCCGGCGGTGGCTGATACTCCTGCACCGCGGCACGTGTCGTCGTATCGGGCCGAGCCTGAATGGGCACGAAATCGGTGTAGAGCACGAGGGCGAGAACGAATGCGACCATTCGGCGAAGCATAACGAATCCGGCGACCTGCAGCCACCGTCGTGGCGCCGCGACCGAGGACAGCGACTGGAGGTCGCTGCTATCGGCGCTTCGCCAAGCTCATCTTCGCGTCTTCGTGGTTCAGCTTCCGGATCTCCCGGTACCGGAAACATCCCGCGACGTGATCGTTCACCATCCCCGTCGCCTGCATGTACGCGTAGCAGATCGTCGAGCCGACGAACTTGAAGCCGCGGCGCTTCAGGTCACGGCTCATCGCGTCCGATTCCGGCGTGCTGGCGGGAACCTCCTTCATCGAGGCGCGGGCGCCGTCGATCGACCTGCCTCCCACGAACTGCCAGATGTACCGGTCAAAGCTGCCGAACTCGCGCTGAACGTCGAGGAAGCACTGGGCGTTGCGCACCGCGGCGGCGATCTTCAGGCGGTTGCGGACGATCCCCTCGTCTGCGAGCAGCTTCGCCACTTTCGCCTCGCCGTATCGCGCGATCCTGCGCGCGTCGAAGCCGTCGAACGCGCGGCGGTAGTTGTCTCGCTTGCGGAGGATCGTCTCCCACGACAGCCCCGCCTGTGCCCCCTCGAGGATGAGGAACTCGAACAGCACGCGGTCGTCGTGCTGCGGCACGCCCCATTCCTCATCGTGGTACGCGCGCATCGCGTCCGATCGTGCCCAGGCGCATCGTGCGGCGGTGGTCATCGTCGGCCGTTATAGCTAAAGCAGGAAGGTCGCCGCCAGCGCCAGCAGCAGCAGGAAACCGACCGCGTCGGTGATCGCGGTGGTGAAGATCGTGGCGCTCTGCGCGGGGTCGAATCCCAGCCGCTGCATCAGCACTGGGACCGATGTCCCCACGAGGCAACCCAGCGTCAGGTTTGCCACCATCGCCGCGGCGACCACTGTCCCGTACTCCGCGGCGCGCGACCAGCCGACGTCGTGGCCGCTGGTCACGACCGTGATGCCGAACATCAGCAGGCCGATGACGATACCCGCGACCACGCCCACCTTCAGCTCGCGCACCAGCACCTGGCGCAGCAGGGCCCGGTCCACCCGGCCGGCCGCCAGGCCGCGCACCGTGACCGCCATCGCCTGCACGCTGGCGTTCCCGCCCACCGCGCTCACGATCGGCAGGAAAGCCGCGAGGATCGCGAGCTGCGCGATCGTCCCCTGGAAGGCGGCGACAACGGCGGCCCCGACGAAGGCGGTCAGCAGGTTCACGCCCAGCCAGCCGACGCGTTTCTGAAAGCTGTAGTACCAGGGGCTGGTCAGCTTCTCCTCGGCGCCGGCGCCGAAGAGCTTGTGGACGTCTTCGGTCGTCTCCTCCTGCATGACGTCGACGACGTCGTCCACCGTCACCAGGCCGATGAGCCGCTCGTGGCGATCGACCACCGGCATCGCCAGGTAGTGGTAGCGCCGGAAGAGGTTGGCCACCTCCTCCTGGTCCATGTCCGCCGGCAGGGCGCGCACCTTGTCGCGCGGGATCATGATCTCGCTCAGGCGCGTCTCGGGGCGCGCCAGGATCAGGTCGCGCATCGACAGCACCCCGCACAGGTGGCCGTGCCGGTCGATCACGTAGACGTAGAACATCTGCTCCAGCTCTTCGTGGAGCCGGCGCAGCGTCTCGATGGCATCCTGCACCGAGAGGTATTCGTAAAGCTTCGTGACCTCCGGCGTCATGATCCCGCCGGCGGTGTCCGGGGCGTACTGCTCCAGCAGGCGCACCTCGGCCCGGTCCTCGGCGTCCAGGCCCGCCACCAGCTCGTCGTGCTTCTCCTCCGGAAGCTCGTCGAGGATGTCCACCCGGTCGTCCGGGCTCAGCTCCGCCAGCACCGCCGTCGCGTGATCGGGGTGCATCGACTCCAGCACCTCCGCCGCCCGGTCGGCGTCCATCTGCGTGACGATCTGGGCCATCTGCCCCGGCTCCAGCAGCGGCACGACCGCGCCCGCCCGCTCCGGCGGAAGCTGCGAGAGCAGGTGCGCCGCGTCGTGCGGCTCCACCTCGCTCACGGCGGCCGCGACCACGACCGGATCCCGCTCCTCCGAGAGCGTCAGGAGCGTCTCGGCCGTGGACGAGGCGGGAGGAGCCCCGGGGCCGGGACTGATGGAGATTGTGGGGCGGTCGTCGCTCATGCGTCACCGATGCGCCGGCACGGCCGGCGGGCCCATCATAAGCGGAGCGGTGGGGCTCGCGCCGACGCCGGTTATGATCACGTCATGGAACTGCGCCGAATGACGCGGGCAGACCTGGAGCTCCTCGACGAGGTCGACGCCACCATCGAGAGCCGCGACTACCTGCACCTCGGCCGCGAGGGGCAGGGGCTGGCCAGCGTCTGGAAGCTCGAGCAGCGACCGCTCCGGGAGACGCTCATCGAGCCGAACCGCCTCAGTGACGAAAGGAAGTTCGCCTACAGGCAGATCGTCTCGGGCGTGGAGGACGGCGCCGCCATGGCCATCGAGATCGAGGGACGGCCAGTCGCGACCGCCGTCGTCGTCGCGCGGCCGCAGTTTGCGACGCTCGAGCTGGTCGACCTTCGCGTCGACTACGACTACCGCCGGCAGGGCTTCGGGACAGCGCTGCTCTACCAGGTGATCGCCGAGGCGCGCCAGCGCGGGGAGCAGGTGCGGGCGATCTACGCGGAGGTGAACGCGAACAACAGCCCCGCACAGGAGCTGCTGGCCCGCATCGGCTTCGAGCTCTCCGGCTTCGACGAGCGGAGGCACACGAACCACGACCTCGTGAAGGAGACCGCTACCCTCCTCTGGTACCTCCAGCTCGAGGAATAGCAGGATTGGGCGCGCTTGCAAGCATGCGCGCGTGACACCGAAAGCCCACCGCTTCAGCGGTGGGGAAGAGATGAACGAACGCCCTCAATCCATCGGAATCGGCCCCGGATCGTCGCGCTTGGCCGGGCCGGGCGTGGGCGTCTGCGCGGCGCGGGGCGGGTACCCCTCGCCGGCGTTGGCCTCCGCCGAGAGATCGAACCGTTCCGGCGGCTCGCCGGCCGTATCGATCGCCCGCTTGCGCTCCTTGCGTTCTCCCTGGTCGCCGATGGGGATGATGATCTCCTTCTCCGTCTCCCCCCGCCGGATCACTTCGAACGCGCCGGCCATCTCCTTCGTCAGCCCGCGCACCGTCAGCCCGCCGGCCGACAGGAACAGCAGCACCATCGCGATCACCTGGAGAAACGCGATGGCGATGACGCTGAAGGTCTGCATGTTGCTGTCGGCCCCGAACCAGATCCGCCGCATGGCATCGACGAGGATGATCAGCAGCGTGCAGACGAAGGCCACGTAGTATTGCGCCCGGTTGTCGATCAGCCTCGGAAAGAGGATGCAGACGAAGATGAACAGGACGATGGCCGTGGTGACGCCTTCCATGCCCAGAGCATAGCCGATCCTCCCTCCACCGCACGCGCCGGCGCGGCTGGCGACTTGCCGCCGGGCAACCATACTGTCAGACTCGTGATCGAATGATGAACCAGGACTCCCAATCCCCGCCGCCTTCCCCCTCCGGGGGAGGCGATTCCGCAGGCGAGCCGGCCGCGAAGCTGCCCGCGACGGTCGAGGAGCACGGCCGGTGGACGGCACTGCGATTGGAGGAGGCCTCTCTGATGGATCCGGGGGTGATCGAGGCGCTGGGGGCGCACGTCGATCACCTGCTGGGCCAGGGGCGCGTGCGGCTGATCATCGATTTCGAGCAGATGCAGTACATCAGCTCCAGCATGGTGGGCGTGCTGGTGGGCGCGCGCCAGAGCGTGGCCAAGGCGGGGGGCGAGCTCATCCTCGCCGGCCTGAATCGCCGCCTGCACGAACTGCTGCGGATCACGCGATTGGAGAAGATGTTCACCGTCGAGCCCGACCTGGCGACCGCCCTGGGGCGCGCCCGCGCCGAGTAGTGGGTACGGCGCATGGAGCCGGCCGGCGAAGGCGGACGCTCCCGCCACCGGCTGGGGGCATTAGGATGCCGGCGTGCCGGACGACTTTGCGATTTCTTCGCTGCTGCTCGCCACCGTCTCGGGCGGCGACTGGATCACCCGCTTCGAGCATGGCATCGAGCAGTGGCTTCGCCCGCTCGGCCCGACGGGCGAGGGGGCGCTGCGCCTCCTGCTGGCGGCCTGCCTGGGCGGGATCATCGGGCTCGAGCGCGAGGTGCGCGGGCACGAGGCGGGCTTCCGCACTTTCATGCTCGTCGCGGCCGGCGCGGCGCTGGCCATGATCGTCAGCTCGAGCTTCGCCTCCGCCGACTGGCTTCCGGCGCGGGCCGTGCCGGATCGCGGCGAGGGATACCGCATCGCAGTCGATCCCGCGCGCATCGCCTATGGCGTCATGACCGGCGTCGGCTTCCTCGGCGCCGGAACGATCATCCAGCATCGCGACCGGGTGCAGGGCCTCACGACGGCGGCCGGCATCTGGAGCATCGCCGCGCTCGGCCTCGCCGCCGGCTTCGGCATGTACATCCTGAGCATCATCGCCGCCATCCTCCTGCTGACGGCGCTGCTGGTTCTCGGGTGGGTGCGCGAGCACCTTCCTGCGGTCAGCACGGCGCGGCTGGTGGTGCGGGCGCCCGAGCGGCCCGATTGCGTGGAACGGTTCGAGTCGCTGCTGCGCGAGCACGGGATGCAGATCATCCGCACCGGCTTCCGGCAGTCGCACCGGCGCCAGGCCGTCCTGCTTGAGGCGGAGGTGAAGTATTTCGGCAGCGCGAAGGTCGAGTCGCTCCGCCGGAGCCTGCTGACGGGCGAGGAGTACCGCCTCCTGAAGCTGCGTTGAGGCGGACCGCCGTCGGGAGAATCCTGTTACAATCGTGAACGTTCCCCCACCGGAGGCCCCATGCGCGCAGGATTCGGACTCATCGGCCTGCTCATCACGATGGCGATCATCCTCTACCTGCTCGCCGGGCGGGGATGCACCGGCCAGAGCTACCTCGGCACCCTCGCCGACGTGAAGAAGGAGAAGGAGCCGGTCGTCCAGCAGTGGGGCGGCAAGGGCGTCGACGGTCGCCCCTTCCACGAATCGCTCGCCATCGCGGACTGGCCCGAATCCGGGTCGCTGCGCGGCCTGGAGGTTTCCAACGTCGACCCGGCCGGGCCCGCGGCGACCTACTACGGCCTCCAGAACGGCGACATCATCCTCGAGATCGGCTCCCAGGACGTCGGCGGCCCGATCATTCACAGCACCGAGGCCGGCCGGGACTTTCTCACCGACGCCTTCGCCCGCGGGGCACCCCTGGTCGTCCGGCGCAACGGGCAGGAGATCACGCTGCCGCCCGGCGGAGCATCCACGCCCGGCCTCCCGAGCGGCGGGGGCCGGCCCACCCTCCCCGGCGGCCTTGGCGGGTGACCCCGGCTTCCCACGCGCGCGGCGACGGCCGGGGGGCGGTATGATGTCCGCTCGCAAGCGGGCCGCCCTCCTTCCCGCACGACACCGCCGAACGGCCTTGCCGCCGGGGATGGTGTCGGTGACTCCCATCGATGACCGAAACGCCCCCGAGCCCCCCGCCCGCCGCGCCGACCGGTCCCGAGCAGCCGCCCGCGCCTCCTGCCCGAAGCGCGAGCCTGCGCCTCGGGCTCTGGATCCTGCTGTCGGCCGCGCTGGTCGCCGGGACGATCGGGTGGTTCTACCTCCTGCGCCAGGAGCGGCTGCTCGCCCGGCTCCCGACGCTGCACGCGGGATGGCTGGCGCTCTCGGGCACGTGCCTCGCGATCTGGCTGCTCCTGGCGACGACGCCGCGCGACGCCCTCCGGCTCTCGCCGCGGCTGGGAAAGCGGATCGTCATCGGCCTCACGCTCCTGCTCTGCGTTGCCGGCGTCGCTTGGTTGCGGCCGGTGCTCAGCCCGGAGGTGCTGCGGTATCGCTTCGACGGGCGGATCTGGCTTCTCGGCCTCTCCCCCTACACCGTCTCGCCCCAGCAGGCCGCGGCGCGCGCCGCCGACGCTCAGGATCCTGATCTCCGTCCCGACGAGCTGGACCTGGCTGCGCTCAATCCGACCCGCACCACGCTGAACCTCCCGGCGAGCCAGCTCGGCTTCATCGCATCGCGAACGCTCGAGTATCTCTCGCCACCCGCCGCGCCCGCGCCCTCATCCGCCGCCGCGGTGGAGGCGGCCGGACGCGCCGGGCTCTCCAGCGGCGACTGGCGTGTCGGGATGCTCGAGCTGGCGTGGTGGCGACAGCTGTTCTTCTGGCGCTGCATCCTCGCGGGCGTGCTGCTGCTGACGGTGGCGGAGATGATTGCCTGGCTTCGGCACCGCGGGCTCTCGCCGTGGTGGGTGGTCGCCTTTGCGTGGCAACCGCTGGTGCTCGTGGAGACGCTGGGCGCGGGGCACCAGGACCTGCTGGGCGTGCTCTTCCTGGTTGCCGGCCTGCGCCGCGCGGACAACGGCAACTTCCGGCGCGCCGGCATCTGCCTGGCAGTGTCGGCGGCGGTCAAGCCGCTGGCACTGCTGGCACTGCCCTTCGTCATCCGGCGCGCCTGGGCGGGCGACCCGCC
>JAEZED010000203.1 GCA_023417885.1 Planctomycetota bacterium | reverse complement strand
CCCCCCCCCCCCCCCGCCCCCGCGCCCCCGGGGGGCGCCGCCCACGAGTCGGGGTCGCGGAGCAGGCCCACCGACCAGTCCGGCCCCACGTCGGTAACGTCGATCTGGCCGCTCCGGAAACCGCCCGGGCCGCCCAGGTAGAGGTTCATGCCCTCGAAAACGCCCTCGCGCTCCCCCACATCCAGCCAGACCCGGTAGGCGAGGACGCGGTGCCTGCTGTATTCCAGGGACTCGTCGCTCACCCAGGTGATCCGGGCGTCGAGCGGCTGCGCCAGCAGGAGCCGGCCGATCTCCGGCGGAACCTCCGGCAGGCCCTTCCGCGGCTCGTCGGGGCCGTCGGTGCGCAGGAAGAACAGCTGGCCCGAATGCCAGTTCTCTCGCAGCGCCAGCGACCCGCCGTTGAAGGCGTTGGCGAAGTCGACCACATACTCCTCGTTCACGAGATAGTGGCGCGATCCCCAGCGCACGTGCCAGTACGCCTCCGGCTTTGGGTCGCGCCCCGGCCGCACCGGCGTCAGGACGATCTGCCCCTTCTCGTTCAAGGCCACGTAGCCATGCTCGACGCTGCCGGCGTTGCTGCAGGCGATGCTCACTCGAGCAAAGCCTGCCTCCGGCGCGAGCACCAGCGACTCTCCCCAGCCGAACGACGGACGCTCCCAGCTTCCCGCCCACGCGTGGCCCGGCAGGGCCTCCACCTCGGCATTGATGGCCGACTTCAGGCGGTCGTACGCGGGGCCGAACTCCCGGGTGCCCCAGCGCGGCAGGGGCGGGTTGTGCAGATCCTGCTGCTGAGCCGGCGGGTTGGCCTGGCTCTCAGGCATGACCCGGTCGGCGGGAGGCGTTCTCGGTGCAACAAGCGTCCAGGCCGCGATCGCGGCCGCGATGGTCAGTGAAGTTGCCGGCATCCGTGCCCCTTGGCTGGAGGAAGAAGTCCGCCACCTCGTCCCCGCCCGACCCGATAACTCTACCGCGCACGACACTGAAAACCGCGTTGATCTTCAAAGCGGTACGCCCGCCGGGCCGATGAATAGAGGCCGCGACACCCCCGCGGCGGCCACGGATGAGCGAAACGCCTTACAAGATCGGTCTTCGTTGCACGCTTACGGCGGTGCTGCTGCTGGTTGCCGGCCTCGCCGGCGGCTGTGGGCAGACGGTGGAGCCGGGGCGGACCCATCACCGGCTCTACGCCTGGTCATGCCCGCGCGCCGAGGGAGGAAAGGCCTACCTCGTCCTGCGGTACCAGGACAAGTGGACGGACGCCCGCAAGTCGAGCCGGGTCGGGCTCATCAAGTTCCGCACGGAGCCGGCACCCGCCATCTTCGATGACCGGTACGTCTGGGGCGTTCCGACCGGCGGCGAGCAGTTCGTCCTGTTCGACGCCTCGCGCAACCGCACCGTGCTCCGACCCGACTACGTCCGCCGCGGCGACGGCGGAGGGGCGGTAACGGCCTGCGGTCAGACGGGTGCCGAGACGGAGCTGCTTGCCTTCGCCACGTCGCGCGGCGCGGTGGAGGTGGTCCGCCCGGACGGCACGGTCGTCGTTCCGGCGGAGGCCGGCTACGTGGAGGCGCGCCCGCTGCACTCCGAGGCACAGCCGGGCAGGCTGGCGCTGATCCGTGCGGACGGCCGGTGGGATCTGGTCGAGGCGTCGTCCGGCTCACCCGTTGAGGTGGGCCCGGTTCTCACCGCGCTGGAGAACGGTCTGCTGGTCGCGTTCTGACAGATGCGCTATTGTCAGCCATTTCTGCCGCGCACCGCCGAGCCACCATGCCCCAACTCCTCGAGCCGAGCCGACCGGCCGCTCCAGTCGAATCAGAAACGATCCATCCGAGCCGGTCCTGGGTCGAGGCGTGGGTTCCCAAGTCGGTCGTCTGTCTGCGCGAGGGGTATGGTAAATCGCAGTTCATGCGCGATCTGGCCGCCGGCCTGACGGTCGGCGTCGTCGCGCTGCCGCTGGCGATGGCCTTCGCCATCAACTCAGGTCCCGGCCTGACGCCGCAGGTCGGACTCTACACCGCGATCATCGGCGGGTTCATCGTCAGCGTGCTGGGCGGAAGCCGCGTGCAGATCGCAGGGCCGACCGGCGCGTTCATGCCGATCCTCTACCTGATCGTGGAACGTCACGGCTACGACGGCCTGGCCGTCGCGACGGTGATGGCGGGCGCCATCCTGGTCGTCATGGGCCTGGCGAAGCTTGGCGGGATGATCAAGTTCATCCCGTATCCCGTGACCACCGGCTTCACCGCCGGTATCGCGGTGATCATCTTCAGTTCGCAGATGAAGGACTTCTTCGGTCTGGAGATGGGTAATCCGCCTCCGGAGTTCGTGGAGAAGTGGGCGCACTACGTCCAGGCGTTTCGCGAGCATGGGATCAATTCCCACGCCACCGGGATCGCCCTGGGCGGCGTCCTTGTCATCTGGCTGCTGCGCAAGATCGCGCCGCGCGTCCCCGGGATGATCGTGGTGGTCGTGCTGGCGTCGCTCGTGGTGGCAGGGCTGGGGCTTGACGACGCGACGCGCTACGGCGACCAGGCGGTCGCGACGATCGGCAGCAAGTTCGGCGGCATTCCGCGCTCCCTGCCGCAGCCGCAGGTGGGCGCGATCCTGGACGCCTTCACGTTCGACCGGATGCGCGAGCTGATTCCCGAGGCGACGACGATCGCGCTGCTGGCGGCCGTGGAGAGCCTGCTCTGCTGCGTCGTCGCCGACGGCATGATCGGCGGGCGCCACAAGAGCAACCTCGAGCTGACCGCCCAGGGGGTCGCCAACATCGGGTCGGTGGCCTTCGGGGGAATACCGGCAACAGGCGCGATCGCCCGGACGGCGGTGAACATCAAGACGGGTGGCCGCACGCCCGTGGCGGGGGTGATCCACTCGGTCTTCGTGTTGCTGTGCATGCTGGCGCTGGCGCCGCTGGCGGCGAAGATCCCGATCCCGGTGTTCGCCTCGATCCTCGTGGTGGTTGCGTGGAATATGAGTGAGCGCGATCACTTCCGGCACCTGTTCCGCGCGCCGCGGAGCGACATCGCGGTGCTGCTGACGACCTTCGGCCTGACGGTGATGACCGACCTGACGGTGGCGGTCGGCGTCGGGATGGTGCTGGCGGCCCTGCTCTTCATGAAGCGGATGAGCGAGGTGACGAACGTCAGCGACATCGGCGACGAGCTGGAGGACGGGCCGGACCCCCTCGACCCGAACGCCATCTCCCTGCGCGAGGTTCCGCACGAGGTGGAGGTGTACGAGATCAATGGCCCCTTCTTCTTCGGTGTCGCCGACCGCATCAAGGACACCCTGCGCGAGCTCGAGCGTCCGCCGAAGGTCTTCATCCTTCGCATGCGCCGCGTGCCGGCGGTGGACGCCACGGGCATGCACGCGCTGGAGGAGTTCCTCGGCAAGTGCCGCAAGCAGGGGACGCAACTGCTGCTCTCGGGCGTGCACGCGCAGCCGATTTTCGCGATGACGAAGTACGGCCTTGCCGACAAGGTCGGGAGCGAGAACATCTTCGGCAACATCGACGACGCCCTGAACCGGGCGCGCCAGATCGTTGGCCTCCATCCAGTCCCCCGCCCGGAATCCGCCGTCCCCGAAGTCGCGCGGGAGAGGTGAGTCCTGGTCATTTGTCACTCGTCATTTGTCCCTTGATCGCGGCTTCTCAACGCCTCTCCTTCCGGGAGAGGTGCCGAGGCCGCAGGTCGAGGCGGAGAGGGCGCTCGCCAAAGCCGACCGTCGACCGCCCCGTTCGACCCGTCGCGGCCCGCAAGTGACCAGTGACGAATGACAAGTGACAAAGACAAAACGCAACTGACCACCGCTGGAGGTACCGGCTACCCTTCAGGCATGAAATACCGCACCCTCGGCAGCACGGGATTGCGCGTCAGCGTTGTCGGGCTCGGAACCTGGCAGTTCGGAGGAGAGTGGGGCAAGGATTTCGCGCAGGAGGAGATCGACGCCATGTTCCGCCGCGCGCGGGAGCTGGGCGTCAACCTCATCGACACCGCCGAGTGCTATGGAGATCACGCCTCCGAGCGGTACATCGGCCAGGCGCTTCGGAACATTGGCGGGGATCGCGGCGAGTGGGTGGTCGCGACGAAGTTCGGGCACCACTTCGTAAAGCCCTTCGAGCGCACCGAGCCCCGTGAGCCGGCGGACGTGCGCCGGCAGCTCGAAGAGTCGCTCCGCGCGCTCCAGACCGACTACGTGGACCTGCTCCAGTACCACTCCTGGGGGGACGACGACTTCTTCCGCGACGACGTGCTCGCGGAGCTCGGAAAGCTCAAGGACGAAGGCAAGTTTCGCCACCTTGGCAACAGCGTCGGGAAGAACACCAACGTGCGGCAGGTGGGGGCGAGCGAAGAGCGGGGGATCGAGGTGGTGCAGATCATCTACAACCGCCTCCAGCGCGAGCCGGAGGAGGAGGCGTTCGACCTCTGCCAGGAGCAGGATGTCGGCGTGCTGGCACGCGTGCCGCTGGCCAGCGGCTTTCTCTCCGGCAAGTACCAGCCGGGGCACAAGTTCGACGAGACGGAAGTCCGCGGCAAGTGGCAGAGCGCCGAGCAGCGCGACGCGAAGCTGCGCGAGGTGCAGGAGATCCGGCGCAGCGAGTATGAGCAGGAGGTCGATCCGGACAGCGTCAGCATGGCGACATGGGCCCTGGCCTGGTGCCTGAAACACCCCGCCGTCACCTGCGTCATCCCTGGCGTCAAGACCGTGGAGCAGGTCGAATCCAACGCCGCCGCCGGGGCGCTGGATATGGTGCCGGACGACCATCCCCAGTCCGCCTGAGCGCGCCTGCGCCGGCGAAGTTCAATCGTCCACGATGTCGGCCGGGTCGGCCGGGACGTCGGCGTCGTTCTCGTCCAGCGCTTCGCGCGTGTCGAGCTGCCGCTCCAACTGCTCCTCCCGGATCGCCTCGTCCACGTCGAGCACGTCCAGCAGGATCACCGCCAGCACGATCGCTGAGACGATCAGGCAGAGCACCGGCGTCGTCCGACCGGTCCGAACGTCGTTCACCGCCATGATCACGGACACCGCCGTCATCAGCACCGCCACGATCCCCAGCACCAGCGCGATGACATCCGCCTCGAAGTAGTCCAGGATCACCGCCAGCAGCGCCACCGCCGCGCCGCCGAAGGCCAGCAGCAGCGCCGGGCCCTTCTGCGAGGGCAGCGCCTTCTGCTCGTTGGGCACCTCCGTCTCCGTCACCACGTTCGACGGGTCGGCGGACGTGTGCTCCCGCGGATACCGCGGCTGCGCATCAGGCGGCAGGGGGTTGGACATGCCCGCCACGCTACCGGCGGTCCCACCCCCGCGCCAGCGCGCAATCCAAGCGGAGGCAACGGCTTGCCCCGGACGGTGTCCCGTGAACAGACCGAGAATCGGCCGCGCACATTGTTTTCTTTTTCTCTTGACCCCCCCCCGGTTCCGGGTAACAAGGCGTGTAACGCAGTCATCAACAAGGGGTTCCTGATGAGCAATGATGCTTCGGACCTGTTCGTCCGCCGGGTGAGAGTCGAGCGTCGGCGCGGTGCCTTCACCGGCACGCAAGTGGTGATGCCGCTCGTCCTGTTATGTGTTTTGCTCGCCTGCGGCAGCGCATCACTGGCAGGCCCGGAGGGAGACTGGACTGTGGGCCGAGTTCTGGAGGCCATCAAAGAACGCGAAGGGCGATTGGCGCAGCTTCAGGTGCGTGTTGCTGCCGGTGGTAAGTACGTCGAGCCGGACGGAGGAGTGTCGAATCAATGGAGTGCGTCGTCGCCGGAAACACGACGAGTCTCCCTGTGGCGGGATGGCCCTCATGTCGCCCATTTCATGAGCTGGATCACGGATCCTGTCTTTGTGGGCCACGAGTCTCGCTGGGCCTGGGATGGGAAGCGGCATCGGTTGTATTCACCGGGCCACCACAACAATCAGCCTGTTGCGGCCCTGGATGATGAGCGTGTGCGCATGTCAGGCAGCAGTCCGTCGGGCTCGCGTTACTTCGAGTTGCTCGGCCTCTACGCCTACGAGCCGTGGATACAGGTGGAAGGCCAGTGGATGGAGCAGACGCTGAGGTTGAGTGAATGGCTGGAGCAGCGCCTGGCTTCGGACAATCTGCTTCAGCGCCCGACGGTATCCGAAGTGACCGAGGATGGCGCAACGTTCGTTGAACTGTCGTTCCAGGACAGTTGCCCCTTAGCCAGGCGGCATCGCTTCCGCTTTGATGTTCGTCGGGACTTCATGCCCGTGCTTCACGAGCGGCTGCTTCACAGCGGAGCGACCGCGGCCGGAGAGCCGCTTCCACATCAACTAGAGACTCACGAAGTCGAGGAAGCACGAGAGGTGGATGGGTTGTGGGTGCCAGTGCGCACACGCAAGTCCGTCGTAAAGAACTGGGCCATGCCCGGTCTGGTCGCTGACGAGTACTACGTCGTGGAGCACATCAGCCTCGAGAAGCCGGATCCGAAGCACTTCATCGTGGAGTTCCCGGTCGGAACCGAGGTGTTCGACGAGGTTCGCCAGGTCGCATACCGGATCGTCGATGATGGCGTTGTTCGGCCGTTGTGGTATGTGCCGCGCGGAGCGCAGGAGCCGGTCGGGTCGCCCGACGCCCTCGTGCGGCAGTCAGTTTCCGAAGACCCTCCGAGGCCCAACTTCAACCTCGTCAAAGTGCTCGATCATGAACCGGCGGACGCCGCAGACAGTTGGAGATCGATGCGCGCTGGGCGCCCGTCATCATTCCTAGTGTTCACGAGTGTCCTTCTTATGGCGCCTGCGGCGTCTCCGGCGTCGGCAATCGCGTCGCACAGCGATTCCGCGGGCTTGGCACTCGATGATCAGAAGACGCGCCTGGTTGAGCGACTTCGCGAGCGGTATGAGAAACTCTCACCACTGACGGTGGAAGTCGGTCGCGCGGTCCGGGCGCTCGATCCGGTGACGGGTCGGCCGCGCACCGCGGCGTCGCCCACCAGCGATCGCGCGTTTCGCCTCAGGCTCCTTCGCATGGGCGACCGGATGGCTGTGCGCATCTTCTGGGATGTGCCCGACGGTACATACATCAGCCACAATGCGAAGTGGGCATGGGTGGACGATCGGTTTCGCATGTTTTCTCCAAAGGATGACATCGGAACCCCTGTCGGGCAGATTCGGGGGCAGCCGCTGGAAGTGCGAACGCTCGATTCGCCGGGACAGCATGCGTACTTCCAGTTGGCGGGCCTCTTTGCCAATGAAGTTGATACTACGAGGAGCATGGCCTCGGGCACCGGCGCGACGAGCCCGTGGTGGAAGTGGTTTTCTCAGGCCGCGGACGAGTTGGGGCTGAAGGTTGCCGACGTTGACGCGGCCGAGGATGCTGTTCCCGGAGAGGTCGCGCACTCCGGTCGGCTGATTCGATGCGAGCTGGGCCGGCGCGGCAGTCACCCGTCCATCGACACGATCTGGCTCGATCCCTCGAAGGGCTACATGCCGGTACGCAGCCGCAAGGAATGGTTCGCCGGCCGACCGGGGTCGTTCGAGGCGAAGCCGTACCACACCAAGACGCATCGCGTAATAGAAGCGAAGGAGGTTGCGCCCGGGATCTGGATGCCAACCCGAACGACCCACACGACCGAGGCTCCGCGAAATCCGGACCCGCTCGTGCAGGAGGAGTTCGTTGTCCGTGATCTGTCAATGGAGCCGCTGCCGGCGGATGCCTTTAGTGTCGAGTTTCCTCCCGGCACCGAGGTCATCGACTGGATCAACCAGGTGTGCTACCGCGTGCTGCCTGACGGGCGCGTGGCGCCCCGGCCATTCATTCCCGCCCCGAACGCCCCAATGGTGGAATCCCCCCCGGCCCTTGTCGAAGAGTCGGTCAAGCAGAATCCACCGTATGACGGCTTCGTGTTCCGGGGCATCGCGGACGAAAGTGAGATGGCGTCGGCCGTGACGCCGAGAGCGTCAGTCACTATGTGGCTGTTGCCCTCACTAGCGGGGCTCGTCGGCATCGGAGGCGTGTTGATTTACCGGAAGCTCCGCCCAATGAGCTAGTAGATCTCACCCGGCCACCGCATCTGGCATCACACGGGAGTGACTCGTTGGCAAGATCAATACAACCCATTCTCCGCCGGGCAGCAGTTTACGCCGTCTGCCTGCTGCTCCTCGCTGCCGCATCACTCAAGCTATGGAGTGTGCTCAGCCCCGGCGAGGCGGTCTGGCTGACACGTTCGGAACGTGCCTTCAACGCAGCGCTCGCGGGATTCGAGCTTCTACTGGCAGCATGGCTCATCACTGGCCGCATGCCCCGACTGGCATGGGCGACAACGCTGGCGACTTTCCTCGCTTTCGCGGGCGTCGCCGCCACCAAGGTCGCCGCCGGCGAAGCGTCATGCGGCTGCTTTGGATTGCTGATTATCGATCCGCGCTGGACGCTGGCGCTCGACCTGGTCGTCGTCGCCGCCCTGGCATGGGCAGGCCCGGTTGTCGGGCGCGCCGGGCGTCACGCCGCCCTGGAGCGCGATGATCGGGACGCCCGTTCCGCCGGCTCCGACACCGCCGACACGCGGCAGCGGTTCAGGCCGTCCAGCGCCGCCACCTTGTAACACTCCGCCAGCGTCGGGTAGTTGAAGACGGCATCGACGAAGTAGTCGATGCGCAGGCCGGCCGCCATCGCGACCTGGGCGATGTGGATCAGCTCCGTCGCGCCGGTGCCGATCGCATGCACGCCCAACAGCTTGTGCGTCTCGGCGTGGAACAGGAGCTTGATCAGCCCGTGCGTGTCCCCCATGAGCTGCCCGCGGGCGATCTCCTTGTAGCGGGCCGCGCCCACCTCGTACGGGATGCTCGCCTCGGTAAGCTGTCGTTCCGTCTGGCCCAGCGTGCTGATCTCCGGGATCGTGTAGATGCCGTAGGGGAAGAGCTCCGCGGCGCCCTCCTGCGCTCCGCCCGGCGTGCGCGTCAGCTCCTCAGGGGCGAACATGTGCTGCGCCGCGCGCCGGCCCTGCTGCATCGCGGTCGCCGCCAGCGCCGGGAAGCCGATCACGTCGCCCGCGGCATAGATGTGCGGCACCGCCGTCTGGAGCGACTCGTTCACCGCCAGCCGCCCGCGCTCGTCGGCCTCCAGGCCGGCGGCGGGGAGGTTGAGCGAGTCGGTCGCGCCCTGCCGGCCGATGCAGTAGAGCAGCGTGTCGCAGACGATGGTTTTTCCGCTGCAGAGCGTTGCCCGCACCCGGCCCGTTCCCGCGATGCGCCGCTCGTCTCCCGCGGAGATCTGCGTGCCCTCCGGGTCGTCGTGTCGCCGGCCGGGGACCGGCTCGATGTCGATGCGATCGACCTTCTCCCCGAGGCGCAGGCGGACGCCGAGCTCGCGCAGGCGGTATTGCAGCGCTTCGCTGATCTCCTCATCGAGGAAGTCGAGCAGGCGCGGTTTTCCCTCGACGAGGGTGACGCGCACCCCGCAGGCGGCCAGCATGCAGGCGTATTCGGTCCCGATGACGCCGCCGCCCACGACGCAGAGCTCGCGCGGGAGCTCGGGGAGCTTCAGGATCTCGTTGGAGTCGATCACGAGGCCGGGCGTGAAGGGGACGCTTTCCGGGCGGGCCGGGCTCGTGCCGCAGCCGATGAGGATGTGGCCTGCCCGGAGGTGGTGCTCGTCGTCGCCGTTGGTGAGCAGGATGGTGTGCGGGTCCTCGAAGCGGGCGAGGCCGTCCATGATGGCAATGTTGTTGCGGCGCATCTGGTGCCGGATGACCTGCGCCTCGGAGCGCGAGACGTGCTGCGCGCGCTGGAGCAGGTCCTCCATGGTGATCCGGTCCTTCACCGCGTAATCGTGGCCGTAAAGCTCCCGGTGACCGACGCCGGAAAGATGCAGCACCGCCTCTCGGATCGCCTTGGAGGGGATCGTGCCGGTGTGGATGCAGACGCCGCCCATCATGCAGCGCTGATCGACGATGGCGACGCGCTTCCCGTGCTTGGCGGCACAGAGGGCGGCCTTCTGCCCGGCGGGGCCGGAGCCGATGACGAGCAGGTCGAACCAGCCGTGGGGAGTGTGAGGCATTGTCGTGTGGGTTGGCGGATACGGATCACTACGCCGCCAGCCTCTGGGACTTGCGCGCGTGCTTCAGGCGGTAGAGCTCCTCGTCGGCCCGCCGCAACAGGTCGTCGGCGCCGGCGCCGGGCGCCTCGTGCAGCGTGGCGATGCCGCAGGAGAGCCGCGGGCGGTTCGGGAGCAGGTAGTGGGATGCGAGGTCGTCGGCGAGCCGCTCGACGCGCCTGGCTGTCGCGCGACCGGCGGCGGCGCCGGTGTTCCAGAGCAGCAGCACGAACTCATCGCCCCCGTAGCGGAAGGCGCCGTCGCGCTCACGGAGGGCGCCCCGGAGCAGTCGGCCGAGCTGCCGGAGGTAGTCGTCGCCCGCGGCGTGGCCGAACCGGTCGTTGAGCTGCTTGAAGTAATCGACGTCGATCATGACGACGCAGAGGTCCGCTCCCTCGATCCGGGCGCGCTCCAGGGCGACGGGCAGGATCTCGTCGAAGGCGCGGCGGTTGCCCAGGCCCGTTAGCGCGTCGCTGCTGGCCTGTTCCCGCATTGCCCCGAGCTTGCGCTGGAGCGTGTCGGTGCGCGTGGCGACCCGGCGCTGGATCTCCGCCTCCAGTTCCCGGACGGCCTGCTCCCGCGCCCTCAGGTCGCGGCAGAGGGTGCTGATCCGTTCGGCAAGCTCAGAGAGATGCCCCGCGCCCTCCCCAAGCGAGGCCAGATCCTCGCTGGCGGCCTCGCCGGCGCGGATCTCCTCCAGCAGCCGGCTCATCGCCCTCACGGAGGCCGCCCAGCGTCGCTCGTGCCGAAGCGCCACCAGGAGCACCAGCACCAGCAGGCCCGCGGGAAGCGCCGCCTCGCGCAGCAGGGAGACGAGGTGGCGATCTCCACGCAGCAGCGGCCAGACGAGCAGCACCAGCGCCGCGGCGGCGGCTCCGGCGAAGACGAGCTTCACCACAAGGCGGGCGGGCCAGGCCGACCGCTGGAGGGCATGCTGGGGGGTGAGCGGGCCAATCCGCGTCATCGCTCCTCGGATCGGCCGGTGGCGCGGGGAGGTTAATTCCTTGGCACCAGTCCACCCGCCAGCGCGCCGGCGGGGCAATTACCGGACAAACGGCCCCTCTCCGGCGCGGTGCCGCCGCCGGGGGTTGACCATTTGGTTGCCCAGCCGGGCGCGTGGCCTAAGATGTTGACCCGTTTTTCGACCGTACCACGAACACCAGGAGATCTCATGGCCCGTTCAGACCGTGGCCCAGGGTTGCAAGCCCCGGGCCGGCCACAGAGGGACGACCGCGAACTCAAGTCCAAGGCCGTCAAGACCAGCAAGAACGGCGTTGTATACGTCGACTACAAGGACAGCGAGACGCTGCGCCGCCTGATGAGCGGCAACGGCAAGATGCAGAGCCGTCGACGCACCGGCGCCAGCGCCATGGAGCAGCGCCTGATCGCCCGCGCCATCAAGCGCGCCCGGTTCATGGCCTTCCTGCCCTTCGTCGAAGCCAGCGTCTGAAGACGCGCTGCCGATGAGCACACCAGGCGTGGCGGCACCCCGCGCCCCCCCCCGTGGGGTAAGAAAAA
>JAEZED010000176.1 GCA_023417885.1 Planctomycetota bacterium | reverse complement strand
GCTCCACCCCGTCCGCCGGAGCGGTCGCGGCCCCCTTCGCGCCCCTGCCCGCCCGCGCGGCGCTGGCCCATGGTGGGCATCTCCACGCCGTACTTGCGGGCCATCTCCTGGCCGTACTCCATCATCCCGCGCATGTCCCCCGCCTGCTGAAGCTCGGTGAACCGCGCCTTCTCCTCGTCGGTCATCTTCGATTGCAGCTCCTCCTGGGCGCGGCGCATCCGCTCCATCGCCGCCGGGTCCGGGGCGCCGCCGTTGTTGCCGCCGGCGCCGCGCTGCATGCCCTCGCCGGCGCCGCCCATCCCCTGCTCCATACCGGGCTGACCCATGCCGGCGCCGGACATGTCGGCCGGACGTCCGCCCGGGTTGTCCTGGGCATCCTCGGCCATCTGCTTCTGCTCCTCGGGCAGTTCCTCGGGGCGGAGCGTCTCGACGGTGCCGGTGTCGCCCAGCGGCGGAGCGAGGAGAACCTTCTCGCCCGGCTCCAGGCCGCTCCTGATGACGACCATGCGGTTGTTGTCCTGCCCGATCTCGACCTCGCGCTGCTCGGGGCTGGTGTCGCCCGGCTTGACGACGAAGGCTGTCGGCACGCCGCTGACGCGCACGATGCTCTGCACCGGCACATAGATGGCGTTGTCGTAGTTCTCGACGATGATCTCGGCTCGGCAGCTCATGCCGGTGCGCAGCTCCGGGCCGTTGCCGGCAATCCTGATCTGCGTGTTGTAGACCTTCAGGTCTGGGTTCATCCACATGCTCTGGGCGTCGGGCAGCGGCGCGATCTTCGTCACCTCGCCCCAGTAGCTCTTGCCCGGCAGCGCGTCCACGGTGATGCGCACCGGCATCCCGAGGCGCACCTTCTCGAGCGAGCTCTCGTGAACCTTGATCTCCGCGATCATCTCCGTCGCCGTCGGCAGGTAGATCAACTCCTGGCGCTCACGCACCTCCTGCCCCTCGTCCAGCGGCTCCTGGTTGCCCCGGAACCCGCCGCCTTCCACGCTGGTTGCGTAGACGACCAGCCCGTCGCGCGGGGCGTAGATCTTCGCCTTCGCCAGCTGCCCGATCACGCGCTCCAGCCGGTCGCGGTGACGCTGGAGTTCGCTCTCCCGCGCCTTCAACTCCGCCTCGGCCTGCACGACGTCGGCCGACGCCTTCCGCTCGGCGCGCTCCAACGCCATCCGCTTCTGCTCGACGTCGCTCGTGAGCTGGTCGATCTGGCGCTTGTATTCCCACTGCTCCAGCAGGTCCAGCGCCTGCTCGGCGAGCTGGAGATTCAGCCGGGCCTTCTCCATCGCGAGGCGGTCCGCCTCCTTCTCCGTCTCGCTGATGAACTTTTCCTCGAAGAGGCGCAGCGAACCCTCGTACTGGCTCTTGGCGCGCTCGAACTCCTCGCGCGCGATCTCGATCTTGCTCTTGGCCTCGGTGTGAAGGTTGGGGTACTCACCCTCCTGGTACTTGCGCAGATCCTCCTGCGCAAAGCGGTAGTCCAGCTTCGCCTGAGCCACGTCCGCCAGTGCCTGGTTCTTGGCGACCTCCAGGTCCTCGCGGGCACGGATCCATGCCGCCTCCGCGTTCTGGACGGAGATCGTGTCCTCCAGCTTCTCGTCCTCCATCCCGCTCGAATCCAGCTCCACCAGCAGATCCCCCTTCTTCACCAGGCTCCCTTCCGGAACGAGGTGAATGATCGTCGTCCGCCCCTCGACCTCGGCGCGCAGGATCTCCTGCTGCGCCGCCTTGATCGTCCCGCTCTCCGTCACGCTCACCACGATCGGGCCCTGCGCCACCTCGAAGGTCATCCCCGAGGCCACCCCGGACGCCGATCCGCCCCGAAGCAGCAGGTAAACGCCGACCGAAGCCACCGCGACCAACGCCAGCAGCAGCGCCACGGGCAGCAGCGATCGCCGTCGGCGCCCGCCGGTGTGACGGCCGTTGTGGCCGTTGCTCCCGTGCCCGCGCGGCTCGATGAGGGATTCCCTGGGAGTAGTCGCGATGCTCATGGTGTCCATCCGTCTGTCTTTGGCCTGCCTCGCACTGGTATCGGCCGGTGGTCGCAGGCTCGGCTAGTTCGCCCGGGAGGGGCCACTGGTTCGTTGTCCGGCGTCCTGAAACGCTCTAAGGCTGCGTCGCCCGGAGCGGCGTCTCGCGGAACAGGCCGTCCGCCTCGACCTCCAGCACGCCCAGGTCCCTCTGGAGTTCCAACTGTGCCACGCGATAACCCACGACGGCGCTGATGAACGAGTTTCTCGCGTTGACCAGGTCGTCCTGGGCCTCGGTCAGGTCGCGAATCTCGCCTCGCCCTTCCTCGAAGAATCGGCGGGCCGCCGCCTCCTGCTGCTGGGCGACCTGGATCGAAACCGCCTGGATTCTCAGGTCCTCCGCCGTCACCCGAAGGTCGCGCAGGCCGTTCAGCACTTGCAGCTTCACGCTGTCCTCGGCGTCCTGCGCAGCCCGGATCGCTCGATCCAGGTTGATCAGGCTCGCCCGGTAGCTGTTTCGCTCCCCCGTCCGCTCGAAGGGCAGGTCGAAGCCGAGCCCGCCCCGGTATGTCCCGTCGCCGAGCCGCAGGCCGACGTCCGGCTGATCCCCGGAGAGCGCCCCGCGCTGCCCGCCCCAGGCGGCGCCGGCGGACAGATCCAGGCCCGCCTTCAGCCCGTCGGCGGCGAGCACCGTCTGCCGCTGGGCATCGACCACCTCGCCGTAGGCCACCGCCAGATCCAGCCGGTTTCGCAGGGCAATGAGGATCGCTTCGCGGGCAAGCTCCGCCTGGTATCCCCGGCCGGGCTGCTCAACCTCGGGAATCTCCCCCAGGAGTCCGCCGGGAAGATTTCGAGGGTCGGTTGGTTCTTCGAGTTCCTCCTGGGTTGTCGGGACGGTCGACGGCGATGGATCCAGTTCCTGTTCGAGGTCGAGCGGTCGCGGGCCGGTGCTCGGCCCGGTCGCCGGGCCGGTGCCCGGAAGCGTCGCCGGATCGCGCCGCTGGAGCGACGGAAGGGCAACCGCCCCTTCGCCCAGCACCTGTTCAGCCAGCGGCATCAGGTTTTCGAGCTCCTGCGGATCCAACTCGACGTTGGCATCGGGCGGGAGCCCCAGCAGCACCTTGAAGCTGTCGAGGCTGGCCTCGTACTGCTGCCGGGCCAGGAGGAGACGTTCCTGTGACTGAAGCGCGTTCTGGGTCGCCTGGGCGACCTGGATCGCCGGAAGTCTCCCTTCCTCGTACAGCGCCGCGGCCCGCTCGGCCGCCTCCTGCGAGCTGCGATAGTTCAGCTCGCTGTTCTCGACACTCCTTAAATCGCCCAGAACATCCAAATATTCCCCCACAACCGTGACGGCGAAGTCCCGTTTGAAGCTCTCGAAGTCCCAGATCGCGTAGATCGCATCCCGCTCCGCCTGCTGGAGACCCTCCGTCACCACCTCTACCCCGCTGCCGCGCAGGAGCGGGATCGTGATGCTGGCGTCGGCGAACGTGCCCAGCGACTCCCCGCCGTCGCCGGAGAGGAGGCGCGCCAGGTCCAGCCCGATGCGCGTCGTGAGTCGCGCGCCGCTCTTGAAGACCTTGTCCACCCCGAAGGCGGGCGAGATCACCACGCCCGTCGTGTCATCCCCCTCCAACTCACTGGCGATCTCGGCGTCGAGCGTCCCGCTGAAACGGAACTCGAACTCGTCGCGCTCCAGGTCCAGATCGAGCGCGGCCAGGTAGACCTGCTCCTTCTGCGCCTGGTAGTTCCGGCTGTTCCGGGCAGCGACCTGCAGCGCATCCACCAGCGTGAGGAAAAGGGGCGGCGCTTCGTAGACCGGGGCGGGCGGACCGACGAGTACGGGCACGTCCGGCAGGCGCGCTCCCTGGATGACGCCCGACTCCGGGTTGCGCCCGATGTCCACCAGAAAGATGTCCGTCGCCAGCGTCTCGCGCGATACGTCCGGCGTCCGCGGGCGCGCCGGCTGGATCACCAGTGCCCCCTCCGGCAGCGGGAGATTCTCGCTCACGCCCTCCGGCTCCTTCGGAACGGGCGGGAGGTAAGGCCGGCCGAAGCTCGCCGCCCCGCCGGCCGGAAGCTTCTGCTCCAGCATGAGCCGGCGGCGCAGCTCGTCCTCCGGGCGGGCGATGGTGAACGGCTCGGTCTTCCCTAAGGCCGCCTGCTGCTTCTCGCGGATGATGTCGTAGGCGGCCTCGTCCGCGTCGCGCTGGGCGCGATGGGGAGAAAGACAGCCCGCCACGACCATCGCGGTCGCGACGGCGAGCATCCATCGGGCGGGGGCTGCGGGCGTCGATGCCCTCGCCTGCTTGGGGGAAGTGAAATCCGTTCGCTTCATCGATGACACCATCTGCTTCAGGTCTGAACCAACGCCGGCGACGCCTCGGGGCACAGGAGTCGGCGCAGCCCAACCCGCGTCTCATGCTGATCTTGCGACTGACCGCCGGCC
The DNA here is from genome assembly GCA_023417885.1 of Planctomycetota bacterium. Taxonomy (GTDB): domain Bacteria; phylum Planctomycetota; class Phycisphaerae; order Tepidisphaerales; family Tepidisphaeraceae; genus JAEZED01. The sequence continues at coordinate 2,860 of JAEZED010000176.1, read as the reverse complement.
ACACGCACAGGCCGTTGCCTGCTTTACCCTGGCCTCGTCAGAAAGTCGCACCACTGGGCCCATGAAAGGGCCTGTCCAAGTGTAACGCCCCACGGCCGAATCTCTTGCGGCGGATTCATCGTTGCAACGTCCGCAGTTGCCCCGCTTGACAAGCTCCGCCCGCCCGCGATGGTTGTCGGCCGATGCAGCCGCCCATCGCCGTCGAACACCTTACGGTCGAGTTTCCCGCCGTGCGCGCGCTGGACGACGTGTCGCTGGCGCTGGCCCCGGGCGAGGTGCACGGCGTCATCGGGGAGAACGGCGCGGGCAAGAGCACCTTCATGAAGGTGCTCGCCGGCCTCCAGCAGCCCACCCAGGGACGCCTCCTCATCGAGGGCGAGCCCGTCCGGCTCGCAGGCGCCGCCGACGCCATCCGCCGCGGCGTCGGGATGATCCACCAGGAACTGAACCTCGTGGACGACCTGAGTGTCGCCGAGAACCTGTTCCTCGGCCGGTTCCCCGGACGCGTCCTGCTCGATCGCCGTGGCATGCGCCGCCGGGCGCAGGAGCTGCTGACGACCGTGGGAAGCGAGGCCGATCCCAATACCCGTCTTGGGCGATTATCCGTCGCGCAGCAGCAGATGGTGGAGATCGCCAAGGCGGTCGGGCAGGAGGCGCGCGTCCTGATCATGGACGAGCCGACGGCCGTGCTCGGGGAACGCGAGTCGCAGAAGCTCTTTGCCCTGATCCGCCGGCTCCGCGCCGAGGGGAAGACGATCCTCTACGTGTCCCACCGCCTGCCGGAAGTGCTGGACCTGTGCGACCGGATCACGGTGCTGCGCGACGGCCGGCACGTGACGACGCTCGAGGGCGCGCGGCGCGAGGGGGTGGACGAATCGAAGCTGGCTTCACTGATGGTCGGCCGCGAGATGAAGGATCATTTCCCTCCGCGCCACCCGCACGGACAGGAGCTTCGCCTCGAAGTCCAGGGGTTGTCGGTGCCGGGCCTCGTGCACGACGTCAGCTTCGCGGTGCGGGCCGGGGAGATCTTCGGCCTTGCGGGCCTCATCGGCGCCGGGCGCACCGAGCTGGCCGAGGCGATCGTCGGTCTCCGTCATCCGTCCAGCGGGACGGTCCGCGTGGCGGGCGAGCCGGTGCGCATCCGGCACGTCGGCGACGCGAAGCGCGCGGGGATCGCCTATGTCAGCGAGGATCGCAAGGCGGCGGGGCTGACGCTGGAGATGAGCATCGCCGCCAACACGACGATGGCGACGCTGAGGCAGTATTGCCACCCGTTCATCGACCGGAAGGCGGAGCGCGAGGTGACGATCGCCCACGGCACCAACCTGCGGACGAAGTATGGTCGCGTGCAGGACGCGGTCTCGACGCTGTCCGGCGGAAACCAGCAGAAGGTGGCGCTGGCCAAGTGGCTCGACGCGCGGCCGAAGGTCCTGCTGCTGGACGAGCCGACCCGCGGCGTGGACATCGGGGCGAAGGAGGAGATCTACCGCGTGATCCAGCGCCTCGCGGATGAGGGAATGGCGTGCGTGGTGATCAGCAGCGAGATGAACGAGCTGATCGGGCTGTGCCACCGGATCGGCATCATGCGATCCGGCCGCCTCGTGGGGGAACTGGAAGGCGCCAGCGCCACCGAGGAGGCGATCATGCACGCCGCCGCCGGCGTCAGCGCCGCCTGATCACCGGCCGGCGCGGGGGACGTTGTACGCGGCGGGCCGGTCGCTAGACTCAACGCCCCCTATGGCCGAAGCCGTTCCCCTCGCCTCTCCCCTGACGCCCCGCCGCCGCTGGTGGCAGGACGTTCCGCCGTGGGTCTGGCCGATGCTGGCGCTGGTGGCGCTGGTGATCTGCATCGTCGCGATCGAGCAGTATCGCTTCGGGCGCACGACCTTTCTGAAGCCGGAGAACATCCGCAACATCCTCAACGCCCAGAGCTACGTCGGGGTCGTCGCCATCGGGATGACCTTTGTCATCATCTCCGCCGGCATTGATCTATCCGTCGGCTCCATGCTCGCCATGCTCGGCGTGCTGGGCCTGCTCGCCGCCAACCGCGCGACCGGCGGCGGCTCGCCGGAGTGGGTGGCGGTGGCGCTGGCATTCGCGGTGATGATCGGCGGCGGCGCCGCGGCGGGCACCATCAACGGCCTGCTCGTCTCGCTGGGGCGCATCGCGCCGTTCATCGTGACGCTGGGCGGGTTCGCCGCGTTCCGCTCGGTCGCGCTGACGGCGGCCGAGAGCGGCGAGGTGCCCTACCGGGGAGGCCAGGCCTACCAGTGGCTCGGCAACACGGGGATCCCGATCCCGGGAACGAACCTGGCCGGCCGCTTCGCCGACAAGCCGCTGCCGCTGACCCTGAACTGGAGCATCCTGATCTTCCTGGCGGTGGCGATCCTGGGGTGGGTCCTGCTGAACCGGACGCGGTTCGGGCGTTACACGGTGGCGATCGGCGCCAACGAGCGGGCGGCGCTTTACAGCGCGGTGCCCGTGCGCACGATCAAGACGCTCGTCTACGCCCTGATGGGCGCGCTGGTGGGGCTGGCGACGATCATGGCGTCCAGCCGGATGAACAGCGTCAGCAGCGGCGGGACGGGAATGATGCTCGAGCTCGACGCGATCGCCGCCGTCGTTGTGGGCGGGACGCGCCTGTCGGGCGGACGGGGGACGATCGCCGGGACGGTGTTCGGCGTGCTGATCATGGGGGTCATACCGAACATGATGGTGATGCTGAAGATCGACTCGAGCCTGCAGGGACTCGTGAAGGGGATGGTGATCGTCCTTGCGGTGCTGATACAGAAGAAGGCGTGATCTGCTAGAGTGGCCCGTGGGGGGCGCGGGGGCGCGGGGCCCCGCAGGAGGACGGCCA
>JAEZED010000167.1 GCA_023417885.1 Planctomycetota bacterium | reverse complement strand
CGGAGGGCAGAGGCTGGAAGCCTCTGCTACTGCCGGAAATGGCCAATCCCTACGTCATGTCGGTGCTGTTCGTTTGCGGGCTGCTGCTCGTGGGGGTGCTGCTGCGCGCGACGCTGCGCCCGCTGCGCGCTATGTTCGTCCCCGCCAGCGTCGTCGGCGGGCTGATCGGGCTGGCGCTGATCCAGGCGGGGCTGAGGGCGGGGCCGGGGGACGCCGTCAGAGTCGGCGGCGACTTGATTGATCTGAAGGAACTGAACGACCAGTTCTCGCACTGGACACCAGAAGAACTGGAGTCGATCAGCCGCGGCCCTGGCGTTTCGGGCGACATTGCCCAGGTGCTTCGCGAAGCCGAAGCGGCTCAAACGACGAAGCGATTCAGCGCGTCACAACGCTGGTCGGCCCAAATCAGCAACGTCATCGACGGCTGGCCCGGGCTGCTCATCGCCGTCGTCTTCGCGGGGTTGCTGATCGAGCGGCCGGGGAAGCGCTTCTCCGAAGCCGTCGTGCGCGCGGGGCGGCAGGGGATCGTGGTGTGGATCATCGTCGTGGGGCAGGTCTTCCTCGGCCTGCTCGCCACCGCGCTGCTGGTCGCGCCGTTCTACGACGTGCCGCGACCCTTCGGGCAGCTCATCGAGACGGGCTTCGCCGGCGGGCACGGCACCGCCGCGGCGATGGGGCAGGTCTTCTCGCAGACGTTCAACTTCACCGTCGGGCGCGACCTGGCGTTTCTCTTCGCGACCTTCGGATTGGTCTGGGGCACGATCACCGGAATCGTCCTGATCAACATCGGCGTGCGGCGCGGCTGGGTCACGCCGCGCGGACCGCAGTATTCGGCCGGGGTTGCCGGTGATCGTCCGGGGGGAGGGTCGATCGGACTCAGCCGCATCCGCTCGGAGATCATCGACCCCCTCGCTTTCCAGCTCTGCCTGCTCGCGGCGGCGTTCGCGATCGGGTGGGGGATGCAGAAGCTCTTCCTCCTTCTCGCCGGCGCGGTGGCGGACGAGCGGACGATGGGGTTCGTCGGCAACATACCCCTCTTCCTCTTCACGCTCATCGGCGGATGGACGCTGCGCGAGGGGATGCACCTGCTGCGGATCGGGCATCTCATCGATCCGCCGAGCATCAACCGGCTGACGGGAATCGCGATGGAGTTCCTGATCGTCGCGGCGCTGGCGACGCTGCGCATCGAGGCGGCGGCGCAGTATCTCTGGCCGGTCGTGCTCCTGCTGGCGGTGGGGGCGGCGTGGTGCGTCTTCTGCCTGGTCTGGCTGAGCCCGCGCCTGCTGCCGAAGGAGTACTGGTTCGAACTCGGGCTCATCAACTACGGCATGAGCACGGGCACGACGGCGCAGGGATTGATGCTGCTTCGGATCGTCGATCCGGATCTGGAGACGCGCGCCGCGGAGGATTACGCCGCGGGCGCGCCGCTGTCGGCGCCGTTCATCGGCGGAGGCGTGCTGACGGTGCTGGGGATCCCGATGGCACTGGCGTGGGGCGGTTATTGGCCGGTCATCGTTGCGTGCGCCGTGGTGATGATCGGACTTTACGTGGCGGGGCGGATGCTGGCGAAGGCGGACCAGGAGCGCGAGCAGCGGGGGTTCGAGGTGCTGCCGTAGGCAACTCGTCTGAAGGGCCTGGGGGAGTTTTGGAGCGCCTCCAGAGGTTCTGGAGCGCCTCAAATTGTTCTGGAGCGCCTCCAGAAGTCCTGGAGCGGCTCGAAATGTTCTGGAGCGCCTCCAGAAGTTTCCGGAGCGCCTCGAGATGTTCTGGAGCGCCTCCAGAAGTTCCGGAGCGGCTCGAAATGTTCTGGAGCGCCTCCAGAAGTTCTGGAGCGCCTCAAATTGTTCTGGAGCGCCTCCAGAAGTTCTGGAGCGCCTCCAGAAGTTCTGAAGCGGCTCGAATTGTTCTGGAGTGCCTCGGATTGCCGGTCGGATCCTCATCCGGGTGTTGATTCGACGCTCCGGCTCAGCCGCACGCTCAGCAGCGCGTACGGCCCGAACGCGACGCGGCTTTCGTTTATCGCCCCTGCAACGGAACTCGGCTCGCCGCGGAGATCCACGAGCGACGCCTCCCACCCTTCCGCCAGACGCAGCGTCGCCACACCGCGGCGGCCGAGCGTCTCGTGCAGGCGCAGCGTCCAGGCGTTATCCGCCTCCGGCCTGGCCCAGGCGGGGATGAGCGAGTCGCCGCCGTCGATGCCGAGCAGGCCGGCGCTGGCCTCGCGCCCGGTGTAGCGGATGGGCGGGGCGTAATGCGACTCGGCCAGCGCCGCCGGCTGCTCGGGGCGCGGAGCATCGGCGCGGTAGTGCCCGAAGGCGAACCGGATGACGTGACGGCCGATGTCGCTGTAGGGCGTGTGCCCGGAGCCGCCGTAGGCGCTGTAGTCGCGCAGGGTGGGGTTGTCGTCGGCGTCGGTCACCCAGGCGCTGCGGACGAGCGAGAGGTGAAGCAGCCCGTCGCGGCACCCCATGCCGTACTTGCTCTCGGTGAGGAGCATCAGGCCGTCGCGCTCGGTCTCGTCGGCGACCGTCGCCCAGCGGCTCGCCGGGTTCTCGAAGCGTGCGTCGTCGCCGATGGTGTTCGCGAACTGCCGGCGCAGCGCGCTGGCGAAAGGCGCGCCGTATCGCGCGTGCTCGCCGGTGTAGCGCGTGGGGAAGACCACCTTCAGCAGCGCCTGCGTGTCCTGCCAGTCGACCTCCATCTCGACCTTCAGCACGGGCGAGCCCGCCTCCAGGATGTATCGCACCTGGGCGCTGCTCTGCCGACCGATGCGGCGCGTGAAGCGCACGATCTGCCGCGCGTCGTCTCCCTCGAAGTCGAGTTGCGTGGGCGTCTCGACCGGCTGGCCCTGCGAGAGGGTGGGGCGCTCGATGTCCCACGCGTCGTAGACCGCCGGGAAGTCGGGGAACCAGACAAGCCCGCAAAGCGGCCCCGCCTGGGCGATCTCGCGCCCGTCCACGCTCATCCGCGCGACGCGGCCGTCGTCGGTGAACTCGGCGCGCACGCGGCCGTTCTCCACGACATTGCGCTCGCGCCGGACGGGCGGGGCGCCGGCATCGGCAAGGGAATCGAGCGCCACCCCGGCGAGCGGGGGGAGGCGGACTGCGCGCCCGTCGATCAGCTCGATGCGCTCCATCGGCAGGGCGTTGAAGACACAAGGGCGCGGCGCATCGTCACCGCCGGCGCCGGCAAGATCGGCGGCGGCGCCCTCCAGGGCGTCGGCGGCGATGCGCTCCAGCTCCGGCACGCCTTCGTCGTAAACCTCCTGGAGGCTGCTGCCGGGAAGGTAGTCGTGGAACTGCGCGAAGCAGACGCGCTTCCACGCCTGCACATCGACCGGCCCGCCGCCGGTGGCGCAGCGCGCCGCTTCGCGCGCCTGGAGACCGCGTTCCGCGGCGCGGTAGGCGCTCTTCAGGTGCGCGTGCGTCGTCTGCACGCCGCGGTGGAACTCGAGGTACATCTCACCCCGCCAGGCAGGCAGTTCGTCCTTCACCGTTGCGAGGCGGTCGAAGAAGTCGTCGATCCGCCCCCAGCGGCAGCGGGGGAGGGTCGCGAGGTCGGCCATGCGCCGGGCGCGCTCGCACATCGTCTCGTTCGGCCCGCCCCCGCCGTCGCCGTAGCCGGTGGTGATGAGCGTCTCGTTGAAGAGGCCGGCCTGGCGCTGGTTGTCCATCGCCCACTTCACCTCGCGCGGCGAGGCGGTGAGGTTGTACTGCTCCCACGCGATGAAGCCGACGACCTCGCTGCCGTCGGCCCCCACCCACCGGAAGCCGCTGTGCGGAAACTTCGTTGCCCCGCTCCAGTGGAGCTTGGTGGTGAAGAAGTAGGGGACGCCGAAGCCGGCCAGGATCGTCGGGATCGCGGCGGAGTAGCCGAAGACGTCCGGCAGCCAAAGCACGCGCGAGTCGCCGGCGCCCAGCTCACGAAAGCCCGCCTGTCCGAGCTCCACCGCGCGCACCAGCGCCTCGCCGCAGGGGAGCTGCGTGTCGCTTTCCACGTACATCGCGCCCGTCGCCTCCCACTTCCCTCCACCGATGCGCCGGCGCACCTGCTCCATCAGCTCCGGCGAGCGCCGCTCGACCGCCTCGTAGCTGGCGGGCTGGCTGTAGCCGAAGACCAGCTCCGGGTAGCGCTCCATCAGGGAGTTGACGGTGGCGAAGCTGTGAACGGCCTTGAAGTCGCCGACGCGCTCGGGCCACTTCCAGACAAGGTCGATGTGCGCGTGGCCCGTCAGCGTGGCGGTCATCGCCCAGGGCTCCGCGACGAACTCGCTGAAGATGCCCGCCGTCACCTCCCGCATGGCGGCGGGGCCGTCGGCCTCGAGCTTGTCCACCGCGTCGTTCAGCCGGTGCAGGAGCATCCGCAGGAGAGGCGGGGCGACCTCGACGGGCGTGCGGAAGCCGCCGGGATCGAAGAGCGACCCGCCGCCGGCGACCTGCTGCTCGGTCGGGTGGTAGGGTCGCGGGAGGGCGTTGCCATAGAGGAGCTTGCAGAGGGCGAGCAGGACGTCCAGGTCGTGCCACGCGTGCCAGGCATCGTCGTCGCGCCGGGCGAGGTATGCGCCCTCGAAGATGCTCCCGCGGTCGCTGACGCCCTGCGTCTCGCCGGTCACCCAGATCCCCGTGCGGCAGCAGACCGACTCGATGACCACTTCACTGGCGTCATCGGGCAGCGGGGCGTAATGATGGCCCGGATCGATGCCGTAGGAGGGCACCCAGGCGCCTGCGGAGGAGCGGACGTGAAGGGTGGCCTCTCCCTGGTCGCGCCATTTCAGGTAGCGCGCCCCCTCGCCCGCCCGAAACGCCGGCAGCTTCACGCGCCACCACCGCTGCTGGAACTTGCGCCCCCACGCGAGCGGCAGCTCCGCGGGGCCGACATGGTGAAACTCGAGTTCGTCAACCACGGCGGCGGAGCGATGCTCGTGTGTAGGCCGGGCGGCGGCGACCTCCAGCAGGTCGGGCTCGACCTGCCACATCCGGGCCCCGAGGCGGGCATGGGCGCGGGCGATCCGCGGAGCGACGAACTGAAGGAACGGCGTGGGAGGGAGCATCACCCGTGAGATTTATGGCAACAACGCTCCGGCCGCAACGCCGGGTATTGCAGCCGCCAGCCGCCCGTAGCCGGCCCGTCACGATCCGTAGCCGCGACCGTAGCCGCGACCTTACCAGGTCGCGGT
>JAEZED010000151.1 GCA_023417885.1 Planctomycetota bacterium | reverse complement strand
GCGACCCCTGCGCCGCGCCCAGCGGCCCCTGCGCCGCGCGCAGAGACCCCGGCAGCGAGTGCCTGGGGACCTGCATCGCACGCATGCACGAGCCCCGACCGTCAGGAAGCGGTCCGCCGCGGGCCGCGTCGATCATTTTCGGACCGTCCCCTCACCGACGCGGGTCGAAAAGAGAAGGCCCCGGATGCCGTGGAGCATCCGGAGCCTTCGGTCGCGTGGTCGAGGATGATGAGCGCGGCTCAGCCGGCCTTCTTCGGCAGCACCGGCTCGAGGCCCGGCACCTGGCCTGCGCCTTCAGGCACCTGGATCGTGCTGCCCTCGACGTCGTCCTCCGTCAGCGGCTGGTACCTGCCGCCGAGGTGCTCGGCGAGGAACGCCTCGCTCACGCCGTAGAAGCTCATCCGGTTCGGCGGGCGGGCGAAGCCGTGTCCTTCGTCCGGGTAGAGGACGTACGTGACGGGAATGCCCTTCTGCTTCATCGCGGAGACGATCTGGTCGCTCTCCGACTGCTTGACGCGCGGGTCGTTGGCGCCCTGCCCGATGAGCAGCGGAGCCTTGATCTTGTCCACGTGCGTCAGCGGGCTGGCCTCGGTGAGCAGCTTGCGCCCCTCCTCGGTGTTCGGATCGCCGACGCGGGTGTGGAACATCTTCTTCGCCGGCTCCCAGTAAGGCGGGATGGTGGAGAGCAGCGTCATGATGTTGGAAGGGCCGACGATGTCCACGCCCGCGGCGTAGAGGTCGGGGGTCATGGTGAGGCCGGCGAGCGTGGCGTATCCGCCGTAGCTGCCCCCCATGATCGCGACCTTGTCCTCCTGCGCGATGCCGTTCTCGATGGCCCACTTCACGGCGTCGGTGAGGTCATTCTGCATCGCCTTCCCCCACTCGAGGTTGCCGGCGTTGACGTGCTTCTTGCCGAAGCCGGTGGAGCCGCGGAAGTTGACGCTCAGCACGGCGTACCCGCGGTTGGCGAGCCACTGGTGCATGGAGTTGTAGCCGTAGGCGTCGCGCGCCCAGGGCCCGCCGTGCACCAGCAGAACCATCGGGACGGGATTGGCCGGCACCGGCACCTCGACGCCCAGGACCTCCTTCGTCTCCACGCCGCCGGGGAGGGTGAGGTAGCTCATGAGCGGCAGCCCGTCGCGCGCCTCGATGGCGACCGGGTGCATCTCCTGGAGCAGATCCTGCTTGGCGAGATTCTCCAGGCGGGCGTTGTTGCTGAAGAGGTAGGTGAGCTTCCCGCCGGCGCGCGAGTCCTCGCCGGCGCGCTCGTAGAGGTAGTATCGCACCGGCGCGCTGGCGGCGGCGGTGGCGACGACCCACTTCGTGTCGTCCTGCGTGCGGCCGGTGACCATCCACTCCCCGTCGCCCGCCAGCTCGTCGAGCTTCGCGACGTCGCCGGCGATGCTGTCGTCGAGGATCTGCCACTCGTTGCGGCCGTAGTTGAAGCTGACGGCCTGGACGGTCTTCTCGGTCGGGTGGATGAGCGCGCCCCCGACGTCGGCCTTGTCGTTCTCGGCCAGAAGCTCGCGCTCGCCTGTGTTCAGGTCGACCTTGTAGAGGGCGCCGGTGTTGCGCCCCTCGGAGTCGGCCATGTAGAGGATGTTCGGCTCCTTGCCGAAGGCCACGGGATTCGTGGACATCGTGTCCTCGAAGTCCACCTTGCGCCACTGCTCCCACTTCGCCTGGTCGCCCGCGCCCCCGGCGGCGTTCTCGTAGATCACGATCCCGCCGTCGTTGGCGAAGGCGGAGGCGAAGCGGACGGTGTAGCTGTCGTCGGTCATGAAGCCGGCGACGACGTTGTTCTCGATGGTCCCGGGATGCTGCATGACGAGCTTGCGCTCGCCGCTGGCGATGTCCAGCTCGTACAGGTCATGGAAGGCGGGAACACGGTCGTTGAGCCCGACGAGGATGGAGCCAGGCTTCTCCGGGCTGACCTCCGAGACCTCGACGCGGACGTCCGGGTTCTCGACGAGCGGGCGCGTCTTGCCCGTCTCGAGATCGACGGCGTAGAGGTTGAAGTTGTCGTTGCCCCCCTTGTCCTGGAGGTAGAGGACGTGCTGGTTGTCGTAGGCCCAGAAGTACTGCGTGATCCCGCGGCCGGTGTCGCTGGTGATCGGCTTGGCCGCGTCCGGCTGATCGACCGGGGCGACCCAGATGTTGAGCACGCCGTCGACCGGGGCGGCCCACGAGAGATGCCTGCCGTCCGGGCTGATGCGCACGGCGGCGTGGTCAGGGTTGCCGAAGAGCGTCTCGCGCGGGATCAGCTCCGGCTCCTGCTGGGCGGAGCGCGCCAGGCCCGTGGAGTACGCGCCGCCGACCAGGCAGGTCGCGGCGGCGAGGGAAAGGATAAATCGCTTATGCATAGGGGGTTGAGTTGGTTAGGGCTGGTCGCGGGCCTCCGCGGGAGCGGCGCCGCCGATGAGTGTGGCGCCCGCGCTAAAGCGCGGGCAGGGAACCAGAGAGTTACCCCGCAGGGCGGGAAAAGTCGCATTTGACCCGGTCCCGCGCTTCCGGCCCATGCGGAAAAACGCGGCCCCGCCCCGGATGCTTGCAGGGGGGCGGGCCTTGCGGCAAGGTATCCGGCGAGGCGCTCCCGGAGGGAGCCCACGCTGCCGCAGCGGGCGTCCCCGCCGAAAAACCCCGCCCGC
>JAEZED010000097.1 GCA_023417885.1 Planctomycetota bacterium | reverse complement strand
GCGCGGCGCAGGGGTCGCTGCGCGCGGCGCAGGGGTCGCTGCGCGCGGCGCAGGGGCCGCTGCAGTCGCTGCCGGAGGGGCGTGAGGGGGGCGGGACGGACGGCGGATCGGGCGATGTGCCCCTTCCTGGCGTCGTGCGGGGGTTGACCGGGCACGGGAGACGATTAAGCTGCGCGCCGCTGGAGGACTTCCCCCTGTAGAAGGCCCCCCCTCCTTCTAGTTCCTCCAGCCCTCGCCCGCCCCGGCCGCCCCCGCCGGGGTGGGTCTTTTCGTGACTGTCGCGGGCGCAACGACTTCTGGCGTCAACGACGTCCACTTCTTCAGCCAGATCGACGAGTGCATGGTTTCACCGGCCCGCTGCACCGTCCAGGACAAGACTCCGGGCGAGGACGCCGAGTTTCCCACACCAATAGAGCCAACAAGTCTTGTTGACAAATGCTCGAATCCCGGTGGATTCCCTGACGCGGGACCGCCTCCGGGCTCAACTTCGGGGCCTCTGGCGGTGCAGAACTTGGCGCGCCGCCGGTGTCAACAGCGCGCAGTGCCGAATTCTCCTTAAAGTACATCGTCGCTGCCATCGAGGCAGCAAAAAGCCCGGACGGCGCGAACCGACCGGGCGGGTGGACCGGATGGTCCGTGGTAGGGCAATCCCACGGTACATCCCCTTCACCTGCCTGTCCAGAAGCGTCGTCGTCACCAACAGGAGACGCGACAACGTGATCCGTTCTTTATCGCCGGCGGCGGCAACCCACCACCTCTACATTGACGAAAGCGGCACGTCTGGGAGAGGCCACCCGTTCATCATCCTTGGGGCCCTCGAGGCACGCGCGGACCTCATTCCCAAGGTTCGAACACTTTACCGCAATCTGCTCACGCAACCCGGCCGCCCGCCCATTTCCGAGTTGAAGTGGAGCACCTTGACTCCCGCCAAACTTCCCGCAGCTCGTGCCTTCGTCACGCAGTTCGAGGAGCACATGCGCCGGGGGCAGATGCGGTTCAAAGCAGTTGTCATCAGCCGCGAGTACCTTGACCCGTCGCGCTGCGATGGCGGGCGGACGGTCCTGCCAAAATTCGCGTTTCAGCTCGTTGTGACGATGGCCGTGCCCGACCGAGTGTACAACGTCGGGCTCGATGGTCGCTCGGATCTGGATCGCGCGCGAGTCGACGACTTTGAAATGTATTGCAACGGCCGGTTCACGAAGACGGGTGCCAGCGCGCGCGTCGCCCACACAGCCGCGCTCGACTCGAAGTCTGCCCCATTGATGCAGCTATCTGACCTTCTCACGGGACTCGTGGGCCAAGGCTGGAATCGTCGCGCGACATCGGCCCACAAGCTGCAACTTTACCGGTTCACGGAGAGCACGCTAGGCCGTCGTCTTGACCATGCGGATACCTATGGCGGAGGCACATTCAATATCTGGCGCTGGCGACCTGCATGACACTCGCATCCAGCTTCCCTCGCGCCGCGCGAGCGGGAGTTGTTCGAGCAGGACGCGCAGGGCGGGCGGCGCCCGGCGATTCACGCTACGCCGTGACGCCGACGCCGCAACGCCGCAAGCCCGGCCAACCCGAGAAGGGCAGACGCCGACGGCTCAGGAACCACCACGAGCTGGAGCGTGGATGTCACCTCGTACCGATTGGCGGTGAGCTGCGTCCCGAATGCCGAGCCGTCCGCCAGGATCGCCGTCAGCAGTTGCCCCTCGCGCTCGAGCAGGACATACGGATTGGCTTCCGTGCCCGCGCCGCCCAGGTCGATCGGCACGCCGTCCAGGGCGAAGCCGGTGCCGAAGACCGTCATCGTCGCCGTGTCCTGGATGGAGAAGTCGTAGTCCTGGGTGAACGTCCCGCCCCTCAGGTTGATCGTGGCCTCTTCGATCGCCACGGCGACTTGCGGCGGCGGCGAATCCATCGTCGATCCGCCGAAGTGGCCGGAGATGAGATCGACCACGGCATCGTCCTGCGCGCCGATGAGCCCGAGCACGGTCCCCCCGTCCACGATCGCCCGTGCGCCCGTTCCGACATTGAAGAACCCGTCCACGGTTCCCCCAAGCACGCGGAACGTCCCGCCGTTGGAGGATGTGCTGCGGGGGAGATATCCGCCGTTGACGGTTACCGTGCCGCCCGCCGCCTGCACGATCCCGTAGAAAAGGCCGCCGTTGATCGTGAGATGCGACCCCGCTTCCGCGACAAACGAGCCCGGCGAATTGTCGACCCCCGAGTTGGGCGGCGGCGTTATGAGGTCGTGGATCACGCCAACACTCTCGCCGCGCAGCCGGACAATGGTGCCGATGAGCGTCCCGCCGGTCGCGACGAAGCTGGAGGTATCGTAAAAGACCTTCGATCCGCCCCCGCTCGTGAGCGTCCCGCCGGGAAACAGATTCACCTGGCCCTGGCCGAACGCCTCGAAGAGCCCCGTCAGAGTTCCGCCATCCAGGATGTTGACGACATCCGTCCCGTCGATCGTCGGCGGCGCCGTGTCGGGAGGGACGTTATAGATGGTCTGTGCCCGCGCGGCGCTGGCCACTCCGCACATCGCCACCATCGCCATGCCCGCAATGCCGATCAACCGCCCGCAACGGCGGTGCGCTCTTGCTCCATTCATCGCACTTTCCCCGTCAGAAGTCAGCCGCTCGCGGCCCGTCCCGTGCCGAGCCCGCGGCGCCACTCTACGGATCGGGCACGCCGATTCAAGCACATCAACCCGGAACCCCGCGCCCCGGCCGGATCTCGTCAACGCCCCGCAAGCTTTACCACAGGACCACCCGCACATCCGTCACACCCTCTCCGCCCCGCGGCGCGCGGTGCCGCGGCTGATTACGCGAGGGAGATGCGCGCGAGCTTCACTCCACGACCGGCGTGTCCTCGAAGAGGAGTTCGTCGGAGGGGATGACGCGGAAGACTTCTTCGGTGCTGGTCTCGCCGCGGGCGACCTTCAGCAGGGCCGCCTTGCGGAACTCGAGCATGCCGTCCTTGATGGCCTGCTCGCGGATCTTCGAGGCCGGGGCGTCGGAGGCGATCATGCCCCGCACGCTGCGCGTGACCTCCATGACCTCGAAGACGCCGGTGCGCCCGAGGTAGCCGGACATGTGGTTGCCGGGGGCGCCCACCGGGGCCCAGGCCTTCTCCCCCTCGCCGGGCTTGAGCATGTCCTTGATCTCCTCGAAGGCGTGCGTGCCGCCGAGGTCGATCTCCTGGCGGGTGGCGGGGTCGAGCGTGCGGACGAGGCGCTGGGCGACGACGCCGCGCAGGCTGTTGGCGAGGAAGTGGTTGCTGATGCCGTAGGCGCGCATGGCCTGCACGGTGGCGGCGGTGCTGGGGGCGTGGAGCGTGGCGAGGACGAGGATGCCGCTGTTCCCGGCGCGGACGGCGGTCTGGGCGGTCTCGGGGTCGCGGATCTCGCCGACCATGATGACATCCGGGTTCTGGCGGAGCACGGCGCGGAGCAGCTCGGCGAAGCCCATGTCGATGGCGGGGTTGACCTGGCTCTGGCGGAGGCCCTCGACGGCGTACTCGATGGGATCCTCGATGGTGTTGATCTTGCGCTCGCCGTCATTGAGGCGCATGAGGGTGGCGTAGAGGGTGGCAGTCTTGCCGCTGCCGGTGGGGCCGGTGATGAGGATGATGCCGCCGGGCCCGGAGATCATCTGCTGGTACTTGGAGAGCTGCCGCTCGAACATGCCGAGGTTTTCGAGGCGGTAGAGGGTGTTGCTGCGCACGAGGAGGCGCATGGCGATGTCTTCGCCCCAGAGGGTGGGGATGACGCTGATGCGCAGGTCGACGGAGTTGTCGACCTCGCCGGAGTCGTCTCCCTCGGGCACCCAGATCCATCGCCCCTCGTCGGGCCGGCGCGTCTCGCCGTGGCCCATGCCGGCGTTGGCGCGGATGTAGGCGATGGCGCGGCGGCCCTGCTCGCGGTCGAGGATGGCGACGGTGCGCATGAGGCCGAGGTGGCGGACCTCGGCGGCGACGTGCTGCTCGTTGGTGGCGAGGAAGAGGTCGCTGGCGCCCATGGCGACGCTGCGTGCGACGAGGGCGTCGACGGCGTCCTCGGCGGTCATTCCCGAGACGTCTGTGAGCTGCGGGCCGCGGGGCTCGTTGGTCGAGGTGGTGGTGGTCATGGAGCGGGTGGCGGGACGGGAGAACGTGTGAAGGCCGGCACGCCGGCGCGACGGGACGGAGCGCGGTGCGGCTCAGGCGGCGCCACCGGCGACCTGTTTTGCGGCGGCCTCGTCCTCGACGAGGGGGACGACGCGGCCGACCTTGAGCAGGTCGAGCACCTGGCGGACGGCGGGCTGTATGCCGTAGACGACGAGAGTTCCGCCCCCCTCCTTGAGCTGCTTGGCGGTTCCGATGAGCCAGCCGATGGCGCTGGAGTCGATGTACTGCGTCTCGGTCATGTCCAAGAGGACGCGTGACTGGAACCAGTTCTTGCCGAGGATCTGCTCCAGGGGGTTGGGGCCTGTGGCGTCGAGATCGGCGCTGGTGATGTTGCCCTGCGATCCGATCTTGACCGTGCCGTCTCGTTCGATGGACACCAATTGGAGCTTCATGATGGTGGGTTCCGCGATTGGGGGCGGGCGGAGGCTCAAGCCCGGAAGGCCGGGGGCCCCAGGAGTACGTCCTGATAATGCGTGCCCGCGGGTCGGATGGCGAAGATAACAGCAACCGGCATGGGAACCAACGGCACGGAAAGCAGAAGACGATTCCTTTGTCGGCAGCCCCCCCGCCGCCGCTCCAGCGGCCGGGCCGGAAGCGGGAAGGGGCCGCGCCGGATTTTCGCGGCGGGCCGGATGACGCTACCATCGCCGACCAGCCGATTACGGCGGGCGTGAGCCGGGGCCATTCCCCCGCACCAGGGCCACGTCCCATCCGAGCCGCGAGATATGGCGCTGTTGTTCGAGATCTACAACCAGGGCCGTCGCCTCACGGAGTTCGTGGTGCGCGGCGCCTGCGTGACCGGCGCCGAGAGCGTGCCGGTGGAGGGGCGTGTCAGCTTCGAGAACGGCCTGCTGCGGGTCGAGCCCCGGCACGAGCCGGACGCCGGACCCGACGACGACGAGGAACTGGCCTTCGGCGTCTCGCTCCTCTGGAACGCCGGCGAGACCGGCAGCTACGTCCTGGAGACCACGCGCCTCCCGCCCCGGGAGAAGCCGTACATCCTCAACATCGAGCTGGCGCGCCACCGCCTGATGCGGCTCGTCCACAAGCAGGAGGACTGGAACCTCTGGGAGGGGCAGCCCGCCGGGCCCGTGGTCACCGAGGCGCTGGCGAAGGTGCGCCGGGCGCAGCTGGTCCTGGCCGAGGCGCTGGGCCACCTCGACACCCCCGCCGAGGCGGCGAAGCTGGCGGACGAGGCGCTGACGATGGCGATCGAGGCCAGCGAGACGCTAGCCGAGCAGCAGGCGGAGCTGTCGCTGGCGCGTCGCAGATCGACGGGGAGCGGGCCGCGCGTGATGCTCGGGGTGCGCGTGGATCCGGCGGTGCGGAATGCCAAGTACCGCGGGACGCTGGCGCGCTTCTTCGACTATTCGATCGTCCCGATCTCCTGGCGGATGCTCCAGCCGGAGGAGGACATGTTCGACACGGAGGCGGCCGACTCGACGATCGAGTTCCTGGCGCGCAACCGGGTGCCGATCATCGCGGGGCCGCTGGTGGACCTGTCGGAGGGGAACGTCCCGGAGTGGCTCTTCATCTACGAGCACGACTTCGAGGCGCTGCGTGACCTGGCGTTCGACTATGTGCGGAGCGTGGTCGCCCGTTACCGGCGCGTGGTGCGGGTGTGGAACGTCGTCTCCGGGCTGCACGTGACCAGCGGCTTCTCGCTGAGCTTCGAGCAGATGATCGAGCTGACGCGCCTGCTCGTGGGGCAGGTCAAGAGCGTCAACCCGCAGGCCAAGACGCTGGTGACGATCCGTATGCCCTACGGCGAGTACCTCAGCCAGGGCGCTTCGGGCAACGCCGCGGGCGTGCCTCCCCTGCTCTACGCCGAGATGATCGCCCAGAGCGGCGTGGACTGCGACGGCTTCGGCATCGAGATCGAGACCGGCCTCCCGCGCCGCGGCCTCTACTGCCGTGACCTCTTCCAGATCAGCGCCATGCTGGAACGCTTCAGCACGCTCGGCAAGCCCGTCTTCCTCACCGCCGTCGCCTGCCCGGACCGGGAGCGCGCCGCCGGCCATCTCAACCCGGCCGACGCGGGGCGCTGGCACGAGCCCTGGTCGCCCCAGCTCCAGGCGCGCTGGCTCCGGGCGGTCTACCGCATCGCCCTCTCCAAGCCGTTCGTGGAGAACGTTTCCTGGGCTGACCTCTCCGACTTCGAGTCCGCCAGCACCGTCATGCCCGGCAGCGGGCTGCTCGACGACATGCTCCAGCCCAAGCCGGCCTTCGAGGCGATCCAGGAGATCCGCAAGACCTTCCGCCCGCCTGCCCAGCAGCAGGCTGCCCAGGCGGGCGCGCAGAAGCCGCCCGCCCAGGGTGGTTCGCCGGTCGCCGGCACGGCCCCCTCGGCATCGGCGCCGCCGGTCGGCGAGCCATGATCACGGCGCGACGAGACTGCGATGACCGCGCTGACAGACTCCATTTCCGCACCCGAGCGCGACACCCTCCACACCGCCCCGGCGGCGACGCGACCGGTGCCGGAGCGGCGCCGATCGACGTGGTCCGATTCGCAGCGCCGCACGCTGTCGGTTCTCTGCCTGCTTGCCGCCTGCGCGCTGGGCGTGGCGTTGCTCAACCGTCCGGCCCACATCGCGGATCCGCCGCCCCCCTTCCCGGCGCGGTATGACGAGCTGAAGGACCGGATCGACCCCAACACCGCGACGGTGGCGGAGCTGGCCGTGCTGCCGGGGATCGGTCCCTCCAAGGCGGAGACGATCGTGCGCTTTCGCCAGGGCGTGCCGGCCCCGGCGTTCGGGGCGGTGTCGGACCTGACGCGCGTCCGCGGCATCGGCGAGATCACGGCGCAGAAGCTGGCGCCCTATCTCTATTTCGAGCAGACCCGGGAGCAGGCCGACTGAGAGGAATCACCCGGGGCGACCCAGCGCGAGCACGCGGCCGACCTCGCCGTCAAAGACGACCGCCAGCCCGAGCATCACCGCCACCACGATGACCATGACGCCGACGGAGCCGATGAGCGCTTCGAGCAGGTCGGCGCCGAACATGGCAGAGAGCATGAGGAAGGCGAGCATCAGCACGCACGGCGCGCCCAGCGAGATGCCCCACATGTCCCACGACGTCCGGTCGAGGCTGGCGCAGAACTGCGCCACCCCGCACATCAGCACCGCCGTCGCCGCAACCTTCAGCACCGCGGCAGGGATCTTCTCCAGCTCCATCTCCACGAAGAACGCGCAGACGACGACCGCGACGGCCAGCGCCAGCGAGATGATCACCCACTCCAGCAGGACGATTCCGAGCGACTCGGCGATGCTGACCGAGTCGAATCGCCGCGCGTGGCCGATCGCCTGGGTCAGGCGCAATGCCACGCCGACCGCGAGCACCGCGAGCGGAACGAGCCAGTGATGAAAGGCGGTGAGCTCGTCCTGCTCCGTCGCCACGGTGCGGGAACGGGCCGGGAGGGCGAATCCGCTGCGCGCCGCGGCGGCGGCCACGGCGGTGGCGTGATCATCTTCCCCGGCAAGCTCGGGCGCGAAGGTGCTGGAGCAATGCTTGCAGCGGATGCGTCGGCCGGCGAGCTCCGGCTTCCAGCGGTAGCGCGCCTGGCATTGCGGGCAGGCGAAGGTCTCGTCCGCGGGCTGGCTTGTCTGGCGAGTGGCGGCCATGGGTGATCGGGTTGAGCACCGGCCGGTGTCGCCCCGTGGCGCCGCCGCGACACGCCGGGGCCGTTCAGTTAGACTAATGCCTGGCCCGCCCTCCTCCAAACCGGACGCCGGACGTGACCGAACCCACAGGCGAAGAACAGTCTCCCCTCCGCAACCCGCCGAACACGCGCCGACGCGGGCGGGGGGCGCGCATTCCCCGCAGCACTCCGCTCCCCGCCACCCCCGAGCCGGGCGAGGCGCCGCCCGCCGAACCGGCGGGAAAGAAGAAGGATCGCAAGCCGCATCGCAGCCGCGTCTGCCCGAGCTGCGGCAAGTATCACGACATCACCGACCGCGCCGTCGGCAGCGAGTTCGAGTGCAAGTGCGGGCAGGTCATCGTCGTTCCCCCGCTGAAGGAAAACCCGGTGGCCCGCCCGCCGGAGATCACGCTCCGGCTCCAGGAGCTGCGCTCGCGCCGGACCTTCTCGCTGGTGGCGCTGGTGATCGGCTTCGCGGCGTGCATCCTGCTGCTGTCGGCGATGCTCTACCTGCTGGTGACGGAGCGACGCTACATCCAGGGCACCTGCACGGGCCTGGCGGCGCTGGGATTCCTGGTGGTGGCGGTCGTGGCGACGAGCGAGTGGCGCCGCGCCAACGCCGAGATCGCCGCCGAGGAGACGGACAACCCCTGAGCCTCACGTCGGCGTCGGCGAGCGGATCAGACCACGTTCGAAGCCGCGGCGGTGTTGGCCTCGAACCAGCGAATGACGCGCTGGCGCGTGTAGAAGAAGAGAACGCAGACCGGGTAGGCCAGCAGCAGCACCGTTATGCCGATGGCCACGGCGATCATCGCCCCGGTGGCCATGCCCGCCCCGCCTGCCTGCATCTGAGCCTGGGCTCGGATGTCCGGGAAGCCGCG
This sequence comes from Planctomycetota bacterium, assembly GCA_023417885.1. Lineage (GTDB taxonomy): Bacteria > Planctomycetota > Phycisphaerae > Tepidisphaerales > Tepidisphaeraceae > JAEZED01. Next base: position 25,067 of record JAEZED010000097.1, on the reverse strand, counting down.
CATCGCCTCGATGAGCGTGTAGATGACCGTCACCGCGAGGTAGAGGACCGCGAACAGCAGCAGCGCCTTGCGCCCCGTCTCGCGCCCCATCAGCGACCCGATCGCCCCCACCCAGCACACCATGCCCGTCAGCACCATCAGCAGGCTGATCGCCAGCTTCCACGGGCCCATCGACATCTGCGCGACCATCTGTGCCCGCTGCTCGGCCGTCATGTTGCCGCCGGCGTCGGCCATCTCCGCGAACGACTCGGCGAAGGGCGACATGGCGACCCCGGCGCAGACGCAGATCGTCAGGTAGGCGGCGTAGAGGATGCCGATGATGCCGAGCACGATCGTGCTCACCGGCCGACCGGCCTCGGGCTCGACCGCGTTGTAGTCCATCGGCTGACCGCCGGGCAGGTTCGGGTCGTATGGCGTCTGCGCGTCGTTCGGGTCTGACATGAGGGTTCCTTTCCCGGAGCATACATGATCCGTCGCCGCAAATGTTGCGGCGAAAGGAGTTAGTTACTGGCGGCGCGCGGTGAAGGAGCGTCCTCAGCCGAAGCGGCGGATCACGTGCGGGAGGGTGTAGTAGCGCAGGATCGTCACCATCAGCGCCGCCACGAGCAGGAGCACGCCGAAGACGCAGGTGAAGCTCAGCGCCAGGGCGCTGGCGGTCGGGGCCGTCTCCGTCAGGCCGCCGATGCCGAAGCGGAAGCGGAGATAGACGGCCGTGACGAGGTAGAGCAGCACGAGCGCCGCGTATGCCAGCATGAGTCGCCGGCCCCACTGCCGGCGCAGCAGGCTGCCGAGTCCGCCGACGATTCCCGTGACGGCGATCAGGAAGAAGACAAGTGCGGCGACGAGGGTCGCGTTCGTCGGCGCGCCCACGGGCGGCTGGCCGGGGGCGGTCGTCGGCGCATCGGGCGCCCCGCCGGCGGCCACCATGCTCATCACCGTCCACAGGGGCAGGCAGGTGGTTCCGAGGATGGCGACGATCATCCCCAAGGCGGCGAGGGGCGCGATGTAGTCGGGCCCGGCCTCGCGTTCGTCGCTCAGGCGCCGGACGCGGGTGGGAATCGTGGGGCGTTCCGGTGGCACGGCCTGGGGGTTGCCGGCGGGCTCCGGCGGGGTCGTTGGCTCCTCGGGCGGGGTCACGGGCGATCGTAGCGGCCGGCGAGTATGATCGCGCATCGCCCACGATGCTGCTGCTTGAGCGACCCGAGCTACGACGCAGGCTGCCCAACGCGATCACGATCGCGCGGCTGGCGCTGGCCGGGGTGTTCTTCGGGATGCTCCTGCTCTACCGCCACGGCAGCGCGGGGAATGCCTGGTGGCTCTTCGCCGCCGGTTGGGTGTACGGCCTGGCGGCGGCGACGGATGCAATCGATGGTCACCTGGCGCGCAAATGGGGGGTCACGAGCGTCTTCGGGCGCATCGTCGACCCGTTCTGCGACAAGATCCTCGTGCTGGGGACGTTCGTCTTCTTCGCCTCGGGCGTCTTCCTCGTCCCCGACCCGACGGCGGCGGGCGGGCTGCGCTCGCTGACGGGGGTCGGGCCGGTGGTCGTGGTGCTGCTGCTGGGGCGGGAGCTGCTCGTGACGACGATCCGCGGGCTCTTCGAGGGGACGGGCCAGTCCTTCGGCGCCAAGTGGAGCGGCAAGCTCAAGATGATCTTCCAGAGCGTGGCGATCCCGGTGGTGCTGTTCTACGTCTTCGTGCTCGCCTTCATCGACCGCGGCGAGCCGGTGGAGGTCGCGCTGCGATGGCTGCGCGACTTCGCGGTTTGGGGCACCGTCGTCGTCACGCTCGCCAGCGCCATCGAGTACATCCCTCGCCGCGGCGGCAGGCCCGCCAACGAGTAGCCCCGCACCGCCGCCGTGTGATCTACCCCGCGAGCACGGCAAGCGCCCGGCGCGTCGGCCGGGGGAGCTCGGCGACCAGGTCGTAGTGCTGGTAATCGGTGACGGTCACATCCACGATCTGCCCGGCGTGAAGCGGCTGGGCGCTGGCGACGAAGGTGACGCTGTCGATCTCCGGCGCCTGGCCCCTGGTGCGGGCGAGGTATGTCCCGGGCTCGGTGTGCGGGCCGTCGATCAGCGCCTCGACCGTCTCCCCGACGCGCGCCGCGTTGCGGGCGAAGACGACCTCCTGCTGGGCGAGCATCAACTCCTCGAGGCGTCGCTGCTTAGTGGCTTCGTCCACCTGCCCCGCCATGCGGCCCATCGGCGTGCCCGGCTCGGGGGAGTAGGGGAAGACGCCCATGTGCTCGAAGTAGCCCTGCCGCACGAAGTCCACCAGCTCCTCGTGCTCCGCCTCTGTCTCGCCGGGGCTCCCGGTGATGAAGGTCGTCCGCAGGGCGAGGTTCGGCACGCGGGCCCTGAGCTTGTCGAGCAGCGTGATCGTCTGCTCGCTCGTCACCTTCCGCTTCATCCGGGCCAGCACGTCGTCGTTGATGTGCTGAAGGGGCATGTCGACGTACGGCACCACGCGCCGGCAGGAGGCCAGGGCGTCGATCATCTCGTCGGTGAAGCAGGACGGGTAGGCGTACATCAGCCGGATCCACGCCACGTCCCGCGGCAGGTCGCGGTCGAGCGTGCGGAGCAGACCTGCCAAGCCCCTGCCGGGGCCGGTGTAGCCGATGTCAGTCCCATAGCTGGTCGTGTCCTGTCCGATGAGCAGGAGCTCGATTGCCCCGTCGCTCGCCAGCTCGCGGGCCTCGGCCATGATCTGCTCGATCGGCTTGCTCCGCATCGGGCCGCGAATGCTGGGGATCGTGCAGAAGGCGCACCCCTGGTTGCACCCCTCGCTCATCCGCAGGTAGGCGAAGTGCCGGGGCGTCAGGCGGAAGCGGCCGCGGTCATCCTCGAAGGTCGGCAGCCGCCGCCCGCGCTTGCCGGCGGCCTGGCGCTGGAGCAGGTCCAGGGCGTTCGACTGGTGAACGTCCGGCAATCCCGCAGCCGGCGCGGCAGCGACAGCGGTCTCGCCGCCCGCCATCCCGCCCTGCGCGGCCGCGGCGCTCTGATGCAGGCCTTCATCGCCGCTCTGGGGGCGCGCATCGTCGTGTTGCGGGGCTGCAGCGTCATGATGCGGGCGCGCATCGTCGCGCTGCGCGCCTGCAATGCCGCGCTGCGCGCCTGCAATGCCGCGCTGCGCGCCGGCAATGTCGCGCTGCGCGGCCTCCGTATCGCTCGTCAGGGCGTGATAACGTCCAAGGAAGTGACCCTGCTCGCGCCCGAGGCCGCCCCGGACCGCCTCCACGATGTGATCCCGGTCGAACACGCCCACCAGGCGGTCGATCCCCGGCGCCTCCGCCAGGAGCTTGGCCTTATGACGCTGGACGAGGCACCCCGCCACCACCACGCGCTTCACCCGGCCGGTCTTCTTCAGCTCGACGGCGGCGTTGATCTCCGCGAGAGACTCCTGCTTGCTTGCTTCGAGGAAGCCGCAGGTGTTGATGACGATGGCGTCGGCGTCGGAGGCGTCGGGGGTGATCGCGATCCCGTCGGCAGCCAGAAGGCCGAGCATCCGCTCGGAATCCACCAGGTTCTTGGCGCAGCCGAGGCTGACGAAGGCGACCGATTCGACCTCCGGACCGGCTTCCGCGGGGTCGGCGGGGAGGGTGGGCATTGCGGATGTGGACGGCTTGGACATCAGAGCAGAGATCATAAGCCGCGAAGCCGGGGCAGGTTCGACGCCTTGAGCCGGGAGACTCACCGCAGGGACCCGCTCGAGCAGTTTGGCGACTTCTGAACAAACCGTCGCGGTGGGACCGCCCTTATCCACAACGTAAAGCCATATTCATCATGGACTTACTGAAGTACATTGCGACGTGCATCACCGGCTGATAAACTGTCGCGCCTCATGCCGAGCCGCTCCCATGCCTCGACATCCCGAACCAGGCGGAAGAAGGCTTCCGGCAAGGCGCCCTCCGTGCCAGCAAAGTCCCGCGAAAGTAACGCGGCCAAGCCGTTGAAGGTCTCGCTCACCCCCAAGGCCCCCGCCAGTCGCGCCAAGGCCCACAAGGCCGCCGAGCTCAAGCCCAGCGCCGAGGCTCCGATCAGCACCTTCAACCGTGCCGTCGGCTTCCTCGACACCCTGAGCAACTTCGAGAGCCTCCGGATCGTCCGCTACACGCCGGAGAACTTCAACCTCGAGCGGATGCGCACCCTCTGCCGTCGGCTCGGGAACCCGCACCTGAAGTACCCCACCGTTCACGTCGCCGGCACCAAGGGCAAGGGCAGCACCTGCGCCATGGTCGCCGCCATGCTCCGCGCCGCGGGATACCGGGTCGGCCTCTACGCCAGCCCCCATCTCGTGGATCTGCGCGAGCGGATCCGCGTGCTCGACCCCGCCCAGGACGCCGCCGCCCTGCCGCAGGGGGAGATGATCTCCCAGGCCGAGTTCGCCCGCCTCACCCGCGGGATCGAGCCGTTCGTCTCCTCGGCGCGGTTGCGGCCGAGCTGGTTCGACACCTTCACCGCCATCGCCTTCGCCTGGTTCGCCCAGCAGGAGGTGGACATCGCCGTGATCGAGACGGGCCTGGGCGGGCGGCTGGATTCGACGAACGTCGTCGAGCCCCTCGTGACGGCGGTCACGAGCATCAGCATGGACCACGCGCGCCAGCTCGGCCCGACGCTGGCGAAGATCGCCGCGGAGAAGGCGGGCATCTTCAAGCCCGGCGCCGCCCCGCTGACGTGCGAGCAGGATCCCGAGGTGGAGGCGGTCCTCCGCAAGACGGCCCAGCAGAACGGCGCTCCCCTCCAGGTGCTGGGGCGGGAGATCGACTTCTCCACGCGTTTCGAGGCCAGCCGCATGCTCGGGCGGCACAACCGGATCTGCTTCAACACGGACCAGCTCAGCTTCGACCACCTGGCCGTCCCCCTGCTCGGGGAGCACCAGGCGATCAACTGCGGCGTGGCACTGGGCGTGGTGGATCAGCTCAGGCGGCGCGGCTTCGACCGCGTGACTGAGGAGACCTGCACCGCCGGCCTGGCGCGCCTGCAGCTCGCCGGGCGCATGGAAGTGCTGCGGGAGAGCCCGATCGTGGTCGCCGACGCGGCCCACAACGCCGCGAGCATCGAGGCGCTGCTCAAGGGGCTCGGGCAGCACTTCCGGTACGACGCGTCGGTGTTGATCTTCGGCTGCTGCAACGACAAGGACGTGGGCGGGATGCTCGAGCGCCTCGTCGTCGGGGCCGACAAGATCATCTTCACGCGCATCGACTCCATCCGCTCCGCCGATCCGCGCGAGCTGGCGCAGCAGTACACCGAGCGCTTCGGCCGCATGGCGCAGGTGGCCGAGTCGCTGCCCGAGGCGCTCCAGACGGCGCGGCGCGCGGCAACCGGGGATGACCTGGTCTGCATCACGGGGAGCTTCTACCTGGTAGGCCAGGCGAAGAAACTGTTCGCGCGGCGCGCCGCGGCGGGCAGAAGCGGGCGGTGAGGCTATCCTCGCCCCGTGCTCGCGCGGTTCCTGCTTCCTTCCATCTCATGGCAATGGCTCGCGTGGCTCGGCCCGCTCGCGTGGCTGGGCATCGCTTACGCCGTCCGCATGGGGCGCCGGCGGATGGTTCGGCTGCGCAAGGAGGCGAGCGCCGAGGCGGCCCTGCCCTCGCCGGCGCCGCGGGCGACGATTCTCGTGCCGGTGAAGGATGAGGCGGGAAACATCGAGCAGTGCGTGCGCGGCCTGCTGGGGCAGGATTATCCCGAGTTCGATGTGCTCGTCGCCGACGACCGGAGCACCGACGGCACCGGCGACATCCTCGACCGCCTCGCCGCCGAATTTCCCGGGCGGCTCCGCGTGATGCACATCAAAGGCCTGCCCGCCGGATGGCTCGGCAAGCCGCACGCCCTGCACGCCGCCGTGGAAGCTCATGCCGCGTCGCTCGGTGACTGGCTGCTGCTGGTGGACAGCGATGTCATCTGCGAGGCGGATGCCCTGCGCCGGCTCGTCGCCGTCGCCGAGGGGCGTGAGTATGCGATGGTCTCGGTCGTCACCGGATTGATCGCGCCGACGCTGCTGGAGGCGATGGTCGTCCCCGCCGCCGCGGCGCTCTGGGCGGCGATGTTCCGCGTCTCCGACACCAACGACGACAACCGGCCCGCCAGCGCCGCCGCCAACGGGCAGTTCATGCTGATCCGGCGCGACGCACTGGGCGCGGTCGGGGGACACGCCGCCGTCCGCGACAGGACGTGCGAGGACGTGGAGCTCGCCCGCCTGGTCAAGGCCTCGGGCCGCAGCGTGCGCTTCTTCCTGGGGCAGCACCTGGCCCGCACCCGGATGCACGCGAACTACCGGCAGATGTTCAACGGCTGGGCGCGCAACTTCGCCGGAACCGCGCGGCACCGGCCGCATCGCCTGCTCCTCGCCCTGCTCGTGCTCTGGCTCGCGATCGCCGGCGCCGCCGTGGTGCCGGTGGCGATGGCGATGGGGGCGTGGCCTGTTGCAGGGGCGGCGCTGGTGCAGTGCGCGACGATCGTCGCGCTGCTCCTGCTCATCTATCGCGAGACGGGCCGGAGCGCGGGGGCGGCGCTGGGGATCGCGCTGCTCTTCCCGGTCACGTTCCTGCTGGTCACCCCGCTGCTGCTCAACGGCATCCGCGCCTGCTTCGGCGGAACGGTCACCTGGCGCGGCGCCGCCGTGCGCGCGTGATGTCATTCGGCTGCCGCGGGCCGCGGGTTGATCATCGCGAGGATCGCCTCGCCGTAGGCCGCCCATGCGTCCACGTTGGCCAGCGCCCCGTTGCCCGGAAGCTCCACCGTGATCACCGGGATCTGGAGCGTCTCGCCCGCGTAGGCCCCGAGCGAGCCGGGACGGGTGCCGAGCTTGCGCACCACCAGGTCGCTGCTGCCCGAGAACGCCTGCGCCCAGCGCAGCGCGCCCGGGCCGTCGTAGTCGACGCAGGCGAGCGGCTGGTGAAGGCTGATCACGCGCGACGGGCGGTGCTCCTCGATCAGCTTGAGCAGCGTCCGGCTCTCCGGCTCCGAGAGCGCCACCTCGCCGTAGGCGGCGACGCCCTCCTCGCGGTTGAGGGCGGGGAAGTTGCGGTTGAGATCGACGCCGCGGCTGTTGGCGCGCTGGGAATGGGACATCCCGTCCGGGTTTGCGAGCGGGATGATCACGACCTGCATGCCCAGGAGCCCATCCGGATGCTCCTGGAGGCGCAGCGCGAGATGTTCCATCAGCGACACGCCCGCTGGCTCGTCGCCGTGGATGCCGGCGACGAAGAGCACCTTCTCCGAGGCGCCCGCGTCGCCGATGACGATCGCCTCGATCGGCCTTCCCTCGACCGAGAAGCCGGCGGTTTCGCGCGTGGAGACGATTTCGAAGCCGTCGGCGGGGGTGCGCGAGGCGCGCGTGGCGGGCTCGCCGGTGGCGAAGCGCTCCTGCGGCGGGCGCGCACGGTAGACACAGCCGCTGGACAGCAGCATTGCGCCGGCGAGAAGTGGTGTGATGATGCGGCTCAAGGCTCGCGTCCGATCTCCCTTGCGCTCCTCCCCTGCCCGGTCGCGTCGCCATCGCGCGGACTAACCGCCCGGTGGCGGGCCATCGACGAGGCGCCACTGCCCGGCATCGGCCGGACGGGCCGGCGGAGATGAATTTATCGTCTGGCGCCCTACCGATCAGGGCGCACGAGGTGGGTCAGGAGAACGGCACGCCGCGCCCGGGAACGACACGCTCGAGATCAACATCGCTGTCGTCTTCGAAAAAGAGGCTGAAGACGGACAGTTGCAGCGGGGGCGAGGCCGACGGTTGCGATGTGACGGCCCAGCCTCGCACGCCGGGGGCGGCCGTGCGGGTCCGGCCAGGGGAGACCCCGGCGCCATGCAGGTCGAGCCACTGGTTGGCTGCGCGGAGGAAGAAGTAGTCGCCGTAGATCAGCCCCCTGTCGACCGCGCCTCCTGCCGGCACGTTGCCGGAGCCGTGCACGAGAACGCTCGCTTCGTGCCGGCCGGTGCTGAGGTAGCTCGTGGCGAGGATCATCAGGATTCCCTCCGCGGCGGAGCGGTAGGTCTCAACCTGCTGGGGCGACAGTCCGGGTAGCGCAGCGAGCGTGAACAGCCCGCTGGCGGCGATGGCGGCGGCGCTTGAGTCGCGCGGGGCCTGAGGAATCGCCGGGTCGTCGAAATCCCAGAACGGGACGAGGTCGCGCGGGAGGTGCCCGAGGAACCAGTCCGCCATCCGGCTGGCTGTTTCGCGGCCGAGCGTCACCGCCTGCGGATCGGCGGCCTCCCCCGGTCCCGCGGCACGCCGTGCGAACTCGGCGAACCCCAGGATCCCCCAGGCCTGGCCACGGGCCCAGGTGCTCTCGTCGTCGTAACCCTGGAACGTCTCGCCCTGCACGAAGTCGCCGGTCGTGCTGTTGAAGTAGCCCCAGTGGTAGCTGCTTCCGTCGTCGCGAACGACGTGGTCGGCAACCCGCTGTGCATGGCTGAGCACGCGCTGGCGCACGAGCGCCGGATCGGCCACGCCCGGGTCAGCGTAGTCCGCAACCCACTGGAGCAGGGACAGATCGTAGGTCTGGTCGATGATCGTGCCGAAATCGGCGGCCGGGTTGCTGCTGGATCGCCACGTCGTTTCGAAGGCCCCCACAGTCTCGTTCCAGCGCCCGAACAGCTTCTCAAGCGCCTCCTGCCCCATGCGAAGCGCGACACTCATCGCATCCGACTGTCGTCCGGCGGCGTTCAACTCCGCGAACCACGGCTCGAGGCCGGAAAGCATCCGGAAGCCCACATCCTCCATGAAAACCGGGCCGTTCATCAGGCCGCGCGACCACTGCGCCGCCCGCATGCTCCATGCGCGGCCACCGCCACCTTCCCGATCGGCATAGCGATCCAGCTCCCACAACACGCCCGGCGTGAAACCAGCCACCCACGTGTTGGCACTGCCCGTTACCCACGCGCCGTCGGCGGCGGTGTAGTCGGCGAACTGCTCAGCGGTGTGCGCCAGGACGTAGTCGGAGTAGCGCGCCGCGGCAAGGCCGAACGCCTCACGCACCGCGGCGCCCAAGCCGAAGGCGCCGCTCCACGCCGCTCCTCCGCCAGCGGCGAAGTCGCCCCCGGGCTCCTCCCCCGGGGACGAAGTCACTTCCAGCAGCGGCGCGGGAATGGCTGGATCGACCCCGATGCCTGCAAGCAACCGGCGAGGCTCGAGCGACTCCATGGTCGCAGGCTCGCTGTCGAGATCGTCGCGCTTTGTCATGCAACTCCCCCTTTGAGCAGGATTCGACCAGCCCGAGCAGACGCGTCTCCAGTCTAACGCGGGAGCGATCGCGCCGCACGCAGAAACGCGTCGTAGTTCTGGCGCACCTCGGGCAGGGAATCGCCGCCGAACTTCGCCAGCAGTGCCGCCGCGATCTCGAACGCCACGACGTTCTCCAGCACCACGCTTGCGGCGCTGATGGCGGCGATGTCCGAACGCTCCCACCCTGCCGCCGACGGCTCCTTCGTGTTCAGGTCGACGCTGCGCAGCGGGCGGCCGAGCGTGCTGATCGGCTTCATCGCGGCGCGGACAACGACGGGCTGCCCGTTTGTCATGCCCCCCTCGATCCCCCCGGCGTTGTTGCTGCCGCGTGTAAAGCCCAGGGCCGGCTTCTGTTGCTGCGCGGGGTTGAAGAAGATCTCGTCATGCACCTGCGAGCCGGGCCGCTTTGCGGCTTCGAAGCCCAGGCCGATCTCGACCCCCTTCATCGCCTGGATCCCCATGACCGCGCCCGCGATCCGGGCGTCGAGGCGGTCGAACCAGTTCGCGCACGTCCCCAGCCCCGGCGGGCAGCCGAAAACATGGCACTCCACAACCCCGCCGGCCGTGTCCTGGCTCATCTTCTGCTCGCGGATGAAGACTCGCATGGCCTCGGCGGCGCTGGCGTCGGGGCAGTAGAGGTCGTTGGCATCGCGCGCCGCGAGCATTTCGCGCCAGTTCGCTTCGGACACCTCGAACGTGCCGGCGGCCGGCCCGACGCTCCGGACGAACCCGAACGCCTCGATGTCGAAGGCGCGCAGCAGGCAGCGCGCCAGCCCCCCCGCGGCAACGCGCGCCGCCGTCTCACGGGCGCTGGCGCGCTCCAGCGTGTCGCGGCAGTCGGTGGTCAGCCACTTCACGCTGCCGGCAAGGTCCGCATGGCCGGGGCGCGGATGATGCAGCGGCGGCGTCCGTTCGGCGTCGTCGAGCCGGTTGTCGCGATTGGGGACGAGCAGCGCCACGGGCGACCCGATCGTGCGCCCCTGCCGCACGCCGCTGATGACCTGGGCGTGGTCCTCCTCGATCCGCTGGCGCCCCCCGCGCCCGTAGCCGCCCTGTCGACGGCGCAGCTCGGCGTCGATGAAGGCAAGATCCACCGGGACGCCGGCGGGAAGGCCGTCCACGAGCGCCAGGAGGCCGGGCCCGTGCGATTCACCGGCGGTGCGATACGACAGGAGGGACATGGCGGCAGCTTACTCCGGATCAGGGCGCGGCGGCGGATCTCCGATGGGCCCGCGGCGATCGGCGGGGAGCGTCGTGGCGCCGGGACCGGTGGTCGGTCGCGTGGTGACGACGGTGGTCGGGCCGTCCGGCGTCTCCTCCGGCACGGCGCGGCGCGTCGTGGTGGGCGGAGGGGTGTCTGCCGGGGGCGCGCCGGGAGATGTGACGGGGGTGAGTTGGGTATCGACGGCCTGCTCGAATCCGACGGCGATGCGCGGGACGACGTCAGCGCGCTCGTTAGCGATGAAGACGCGTTGACCGGCGCGCGAGATGAACTGCTCGTAGGTCAGCGACGCGGGATCGACATCGAAGCGGAGCTTCTCGAGAATATCGGCGAAGAGGTAGATGTCGTTCCCCAGCCGCGCCTGGAAGAACCCGGGATACGGCTCCACGGCCGGCTCGGTATCGCCAACGAGGGCCCCGCCCCCGCGCCGGCATCCCGCGGCCGCGAAGAGCGCGACGAGCCCGAAGCAGAGCGCCGGCCGGAGCAGTCGGCCTGCGACGGAAGCGAGTCGGAACGACGCTAGCATCTAGTCCAGAGCGTAGGAGCCGAGGTCGAGCGTGTTGCCGGAGAGACGCTCGTATGCCTCCCGGTAGCGCCGCTGGGTTCCGCGGATGACATCGGGCGGGAGCGACGGGCCGGGTGGCGTGCGATCCCAGGCGAGCGTGGCGAGGTAGTCGCGCACGAACTGCTTGTCGAAGCTGGGCTGCTCCTGACCGGGCCGCCATGCGTCAGCCGGCCAGAACCGGCTGGAGTCGGGCGTGAGAATCTCGTCAACCAGCATCAGCCGTCCGTCGCGATCGTGTCCCCACTCGAACTTGGTGTCCGCCAGGATGATCCCGCGCGACTCGGCATAGTCGGCCGCCATCGCGTAGAGGCGCAGCGTCTTCTCGCGCAGCTCCGTGGCGAGGTCGAGACCTAGGCTGGCAGCCATCGTCTCGAACGGGACGTTCTCGTCATGGCCGCTCTGGGCCTTGGTGGCGGGCGTGAATATCGGCGCCGGCAGACGGCTGCCGTTCTCGAGGCCAGGCGGAAGCCTGATGCCGCAGACGCTCCCGGTGGTGACATACTCGCGCCAGCCGCTTCCGGCGAGATAGCCGCGCGCCACGCACTCGAACGGCACGACCTCCGCCGCCCGCACGATCATCGACCGGCCTTTCAACTGCTCCGATCGGCTTCGCAGCGCATCCGGATATGCGGAGACGTCGGCGGTGACGACGTGGTTGGCGAAGTGGGAGGCGTATTTCCCGAACCAGAAGAGCGCGGTCTGAGTAAGTAGGATTCCCTTTCCAGGGATGCCGTCGGCCATGACGACGTCAAATGCGCTGATCCGGTCGGTGGCGACGATGAGCAGGTGACCGGGGAGCAGCGACTCCAGGTCGTAGACGTCGCGCACCTTTCCTGACCGCTTGGGAAGCGGCAAATCGGTCGTCATCAGGGCTTCGGCCGGCATGGGCGTGAGTGTACGGGCCGAACAGGCAGGTCAGCCGCCCCGCGAATACCGAAACATTAACGCCCCCACGTTCTCCGTCGAATAGGGTGACGGCGCCCGTTCGAGCCGCCGATAGAAGCGACAGACCCGTGGATCTTTCCGAACACCCATACCTGCTCTCGATTCTCCTCGGCGTGCTGGAGGGGCTCACCGAGTTTCTGCCTGTCAGCTCCACGGCCCACCTGCGCATCGTGAAGCCCTGGGCGGGCATCAGCCTCGATGATCCGTACTGGAAGATGTACGACGTCGTCATCCAGCTCGGGGCAATCCTGGCGGTCGTGGTCTACTTCCGCAGGCGGACATTCACCTTCATCCGCTCCTTCCCGCGCGGCGAGGAAGGGAACCGGACGATCTTCAGCCATCCGCTGTCGCTGGTGATGCTCGCCTTCGTCGTCACCGCGATCCCGGCCTTCCTGCTCTCCAGGATCATCAGCGAGAATCTGGAAAGCCTGACTGTTATGGGCATCAGCCTCGTCGTCGGGGGCGTCGTGATGTGGGTGGTCGACGCCCTGCTCGGCGGGCACAGCGTCCAGCCCCTCCCGGAGGAGATCTCCGAGTCCGAGAAACCGGGCGAGCCCGGGGCGGCCTTCGGTGGGTCTCCGCGGGTGAACGGGTGGATCCGCGCCTGGCGGCTCGAAGAGGTGACGTGGCTGCAGGCGGCCTGGATCGGTGCGGCCCAGATCCTGGCGGCCGTCTTCCCGGGCGTCAGCCGATCCATGAGCACGATCGCCGCGGGGCAGCTCGGCCGGCTGAGCCGACCGGCGGCGCTTGAGTTCAGCTTCTTCCTCGCCATCCCGACGATGATCGTGGCATGCAGCTACGAACTTCTGAAGACGGTAACGGCCGAGCGCGGTGATCCGGCGTTCATCTCCGGGGGACTGACGGGCCATGACTGGGGCGTGCTGGCGACTGGCTTCGTCGTCAGCTTTTTTGTGGCATGGGGCGTGATTGCCTGGTTCATGGAGTGGGTGCGCCGTCACGGGTTCGTCCCGTTCGCGATCTACCGGATCGTGCTGGGTTGCCTCGTCCTGTCGTGGGCGGCCGGCTGGTGGCGGGGCTGACCGCGTCCAACCAAACGGGAATATCGGCCCTCCAGCCCCGTTGGGTCGGTGCGGAGACGGCGGTCTTTCGCCTACCGCGGCGTGCGCCGAGGTGGTAGAATGTTCTGTCTGAGGGGTTCTGGGGCATCCTGCGACGTGTGAATTGGCGGCAGCGTCTGCGGCAGCCGCCTGGCACTCGCGGTCTGGCGAGGGGGCCATGGGACGTCGGCCTCCATTCACTGGGGACGCTGCGATGCTGATCAACATCCTCCGAGGCCTCTTCGTCCTGCTCATGGCCGCCGTCGGCTGGGCGTTCGTCGTGGCTGACCCGCAGCAGACCGGTTCGCTTCAACAGGATTCCCCTCCCTGGCTAGCCCCCGCCGTCGCGATGGCGATCGGCGTGTCACTGATCTGCATTGACATCCTCGCCGGCCGGCGCAAGTTCGCGGTTTTCACGGGCATAGCGTTTGGCATCCTGGTCGGGTTGACGATCACTTACGCCCTCTCCTTCGGCGTTCAGCTCGTGGTAGACAACGTCATCCGTCCGGAGGGAGTCAACAGCGACGCCAACCGGACGCTGGCCAGCTTCATCAACCTGATGGTGGGCACCGCCGCCTGCTACTTCGCCGTCAGTTTCATCCTCCAGACGAAGGACGACTTCCGGTTCATCATTCCTTATGTCGAGTTCCGGCGGGACGCGCGGGGCGCGCGGCCGATCATTCTCGACACCAGCGTGCTGATCGACGGCCGGATTGCCGAGCTTGCGACGACGGGGTTCTTCGACAACCAGCTCATCATCCCGCAGTTCGTGGTGCGCGAGCTTCAGGAGGTGGCCGACAGCCACGAGCGGCTCAAGCGTGCTCGCGGCCGGCGGGGCCTGGACATCCTGGCGAGGCTCAAGCGCGACCCCACGCTCGACGTCCGCATCTACGACGCGGCGGCGATCGATGAGCGGGAGACACCGGTCGACCAACGGCTGATCAACCTCTGCCTGGAACTGGACGGGCGGGCGATGACAACCGACTTCAATCTGAACAAGGTCGCCCAACTGGCCGGTGTGCCGGTGCTGAATCTCAACGAACTGGCCAACGGCCTCAAGCCGGAGGTGCTGCCGGGCGAGACGATGCGGATCGAGATCGTCCGCCGCGGCAGCGGAGAGGAACAGGGGATCGGCTACCTCGACGACGGCACGATGGTCGTCGTCGAGCATGCGCGGGAACGGATCAAGCAGGTGGTCGAGATGGTCGTCACCAACACCACCCAGACCGCCGCGGGCCGCATGATCTTCGGCCGTCTCACCGAGCAGCGCTCCAACGGTGACGGGCACCGCCCCGGTCGGCGTGAGCGGCTCCAGCGGGCCGCGGGGCATGCGGCGCCGGTCGACCCGGAGGAATCGGATCCCGACCCCGTCGTCGAGGAACAGGCGACGCCCTAATCATCGGTCGTGAACACCGCCGCCGACTTCGGCATCATCCTCCCCGCCGCCGGCCGTGGCGCCCGCTTCGGCGGGGACAAGCTCGCCGCATCCGTCGCCGGCGCCACGATCCTTGAACACACGCTGGGGGCCTTCCTGCGCCGGCGGGACGTCTCCGCCGTGGCGCTGGTGGTCGCGGACCCGTCATCGGCGCCGGTGCAGCGTGATCCGCGCCTCGTCGTGTGCGCCGGGGGCGCGCACCGTTCCGAGAGCGTGCGGAAGGGGCTGGCGGCGCTGGCAGAGGTCGGCCCGGCGTTCGTTGCGGTTCACGACGCGGCGCGGCCGGCGGTGTCGCAGGAGTTGATCGAGCGCGTGTTCGAGGCGGCGCGGCGCGAGGGGGCGGCGGTGCCGGGGCTGCCGGTGACGGACACGGTGAAGGAAGTGCGCGCGGGCCGAGCCGTGCGGACGCTGCGGCGCGCGGATCTGGTCGCGGTGCAGACGCCGCAGGCGATGCGGCGCGACTGGCTGCTGGAGGCGTTTGCCCGATGTCCAGTTCCGCCGGATGAGGTGACGGACGACGTGCAGCTCCTGGAGCTGGCGGGCTTTCCGGTTCGGGTGGTGGAGGGGGAGGCTGGGAACCTGAAGGTGACGCGTCCGGAGGATCTGGCAGCGCTGGAGCGCGTGCTGGCCGTGCGGGGCGGAGCGGATTCGCCGGCCCGGTGAGGGTTGGCTCCTATCGTTGATGCGTTCGGCCCCGTAGCCCAACCGGCAGAGGCACGCGACTTAAAATCGCGCCAGTGCGGGTTCGAATCCCGCCGGGGCTATCTGCGACTACCGTTTCACCGCGCCATGGCCGAACGCGACTTTTACGATGTTCTCGGGGTCTCCCGCACGGCCAGTGCGGAGGAGATCAAGAAGGCGCACCGCCGACTCGCGCGCAAGTACCACCCGGACGTCAATAAGGACGATCCGAAGGCGAGCGAGCGCTTCCAGGAAGTCCAGGAGGCGTACGACGTCCTCTCGGACACGCAGAAGCGAAAGGCGTATGACCAGTTCGGCCATGCCGGCGTGGGAGCCGGCGCCGGGGCGGGCGGCGAGGGGTATGACCCGTTCGAAGCGTTCCGGCGCGCGCAGCAGCGCGGCCGGGGCGGCGGTGCCGGCCCCGGGTATGCGCCGGGCGGATTCCGCGTCGAGAACATTGATCCGGAGGATCTCGAGGAACTGCGCAACGGGCAGTTCGGCGACATCTTCGAGCAGCTATTCGGCTCGGCGGGCCCGTTCGGCCGGCGCGGGCCGACGCCGAGGCCCGGGCCCGAGGACTACAGCCGCGCCCGCGGCGGGCCGCGGCCCGGGGAGCTCAACGTCGAATACCCGGTGACGATCGACTTCGTCGAGGCGGCCCGGGGGACGAGCGTGCCGATCAAGTACACGCGCGGCAGCGTGGTGGAGAGCATCAACGTGAAGGTGCCGCCGGGCGTGAAGAACGGGCAGCGGGTGCGGATCAAGGGGCGTGGAAGCCAGCAGGGGCCGGCCAAGGGAGACCTGATCCTGATCGTATCGGTGCGGGATCACCCCTATTTCCAGCGCGAGGGGCTGAACGTGGTGCTGGAGCTGCCGATCAGCGCGTACGAGGCGATGCTCGGGACGAAGGTGGAAGTGCCGACGATCGACGAGCGCGTGACGCTCACGATCCCCCCCGGCAGCAGCAGCGGGCAGAAGCTGCGCATCAAGGGCAAGGGGATCCCCCGCGGCCAGGAGCGCGGCGACCAGCTCGTCGTGCTGAAGGTGATCGTCCCGAAGGAACTGGACGCCGAAGGGCGCAAGCTCGTGGAGCGCCTGCGCGAGAAGCACCCGGTGGACGTCCGCCGGGACCTCGTGTGGTCATGACGCAGGACGTACCGCGGTTCGCCGCACGAGAAAGGCCACCCAATGTCTTCGGTCGATTGGGCTGCGTGGCGCAGCCAGGTGCCCGGACTTCCGGGACGGATCAACCTCAACGCGGGAACGCTCTCCCCCACGCCCCGGCCGGTCGTCGAGGCGGCGGAGCGCATGCGCGCCGACATGCACGCCAACGGGACGGAGTTCTTCGTCTCGCTGCTCCCGCCGCTGGTGCAGGAGTCGCGACGGCGGCTGGCGGAGTACCTGAACTGCGACACCGAAGGCCTGCTCCTGCTGCCGAACGTCACGTTCGCGATGAACATCGCGATCGACTCGCTGCCCCTGGAGAGGGGCGACGAGGTGCTGCTGACCGACCTGGAGTACGGCGCGATGAAGCTCGCCTTCGCGCGCCGGGCCGCGGAGACGGGCGCAGTGGTGAAGTACGTCGCGATTCCGCCGGACGTCTCCTCGCCGGGCGAGATCCTGGAGCGCGTCGCGGCGGCGATGACCGCGCGGACGAAGGTGCTCTTCTTCTCCCACATCACGAGCCCCACCGGCCTGATCCTGCCGGCCAGGGAGCTGTGCGACCTGGCGCGCGAGCGCGGCGCCTGGTCGGCCGTGGACGGCGCGCACGGCCCGGGGATGATCCCGGTGGACCTCGCCGCGATCGGGGCGGATCTGTACGGCGCCAACTGCCACAAGTGGATGATGGCAGCCCCGGGATCGGGCTTTCTGCACGCGGCGCCCGGGGTGCGCCACCTGCTTCGCCCGCCGGTCGCGAGCTGGGGGCTCGAGTTCGAGCCGGACCGGGCGGCGCAGGACAGCGAATGGGGCGGAACGTTCTGGCAGCGCAGCTTCGAGTACATGGGGATGATCGACCGCTGCCCGCAATGCACGGTGCCGGCGGCGCTGGATTTCCGGGCCGCCATCGGGCAGGCGAACGTCGATGCGCGCATCGAAGAACTCACCACCTACGCGCGCCGGCGCCTGGAGGGGGCTGGGCTGAAGTGCATTTCCCCCGACGATCCGAAGCTTACCGGGGCGATGCTGATCTTCGACTATCGCGAGGTGCCGGATCCGTCATGGATGAACGTGCCGTGGTGGCAGCGACGAAAGATCATCGCGCCGGTTACGCGGGTGGGCGACCGCTTCTTCCTGCGCATCTGCTGCGCATGGTGGAATACGGAGGAGGAGATCGACGCTCTGGCACAGGTGCTGGGCCAGTGAATGGATCGGGCGCCGGCTCCGCGCAACCGACGGAAGGAAATCGCAACGCTTCCCCCAAGGCAAAGGTCCACGGCTCAAGCCGTGGGCGTCGTGCGCTCAATCCGGTGAAGCAGCAGTGACGCGACAAGGCTCAGGAGCACGGAGCCGGCGAACGCCCAGACACCCAACTCCAGGCGCAGCTCGCTCGACCCGGGCATTCCCTTGATCGCCAGGATCAGGAGCGCCACGACCAGCACGTCGAGCATGCTGAACTTGCCCGCGTGGTGCGCCAGCGACATCAGGCGACCGGCAGGACGATTCCGGGCGAGCGTTTCCGTCGCCCACGCCATGAGCATGAGCTTCAGCGTCGGGAAGACGCAGGAGAAGGCCAGCAGCAGCAGGCCTAGGGCCACGCTGCCGTGCTCCATCAGCTCGAAGATGCCCCCCAGCAGGCTGTAGGTGGACCGCTCCTCGCGCACCATCTCCGGCGCCAGCAGGCGCAGCCAGCCGTCGTAGCGCCCGAAGCTCGTCTCGATCGTCATCGCGGGCGCCACCAGCCCCAGTCCCAGCAGCACCGCCGCGAGGAGCACCATCGGGCGCACGATCCAGGGGAGCCACGGATCGTGCCCGCGCTCCGGCGGGTCGGCGGGCGATACCGGCGCAGCGACGGTCGCGCGGTTGGCGGGGTCGAGTCCGATCATCGGATCAGCGGTTGCTCGCGCGCTCCAGCAGGTCGGGAAGGGGCATGTCACGGCGGACCATGTCGAGCACGATCCGCGCGATGCCGGTGTCCGCGGGCCTCAGGACGTTGATCCCCTGCTCGAGCATCTCGACGGGCAGATCCAGCTTGCCGGCCTCGTCGTTGAAGCTCACGTCCTCGTCCCACACGTGGATCGTGAGGATGCCTCCCGGCTGGATGCGGACGATCGGCGCGTTGACCGCCGAGGCGACCTCCACCTGCCCGCTCAGGAGCGCGTCCTTCACGTCGAGGCGGAGCAGGTCCCACTCGGCGATGAGGCGATCGTCCGCCTCCCGGCTGGTGAAGATCCGCGTGCCGTTGAAGTCGAGGGCAAACCGTATATCCGGCGCCCCGCCGCGCGCGTCCCACGAGTCGCCGTCCGGCGTCTGGGGGTTCAGCTCGATCAGCTTGACGTGAACGTAGTAGTCCTCCTCGAGGCCGACGGTGCGCGGTTGTGCGTCCGCGCGCTCCACCGCCGGCTCGGCCCGGGCCGAAGGCCCGCGCACCGGCTGGGGCATGAGCCACCACCCGGCCCCGGCGGATCCCGCCACCAGCGCCAGCGTGAGGACCCCCATCACGCGCGCCGGCCACCTGCTGCCACGCCCATCGGCCATGCCGGGCAATTTACGCGCTTTGGCCCGCGTTGCCACCGGCGGATTCATCCCCGCATCAGGCGGACGCCTTAGGATGATCCCATGCTCTCCTTCACAGCAAGCGTATTGGTCGCCTTCGTGGGCCTCGGCGTCCACGGGCAGCAGTCTGCTCACTCCCACGGCGGGCAGGAACACCGCCACTCCCATGGAAACGGGGCGGAGCACTCACACGTGGCGACGGACTACACCGTCGGCGCGCAGCAGGCCGCCGACGGGGCGCCGCGGGAGGCCGGCGACGGCTCCTTCTGGTACCGCGGCAATCTCCACACGCACACGCTCTGGAGCGACGGCGACCAGTACCCGGAGGTCGTGAGCGACTGGTACAAGCGCAATGGGTATCACTTCCTGGCGCTGTCGGATCACAACGTGCTCAGCCGCGGCGAGCGGTGGATGGGGGGCGAGCGGGCGGCGCGGGGCCTGGAAACCTATCGCGAGCGGTTCGGTAAGGACTGGGTGCAGACGCGCGAGGGGGAGGAGGGGGTGGAGGTGCGCCTCAAGCCGCTGGCGGAGTTCCGCACGCTGTTCGAGGAGCCGGGACGCTTCCTCATGATCGAGTCGGAGGAGATCACCAACCCGCGCGCGGTGCACGTGAACGCGACGAACATCGCCGAGTTCATCCCGCCGCAGACCGGCGACAGCGTGCGCCAGATCATCGAGCGCGCCATCGCCGCCGTGCTCGAGCAGGAGGAGCGCACCGGCCAGCGGATGTTCCCCCACCTGAACCACCCCAACTTCTCCAGCGGCGTGACGGTGGAGGAGATGGTGGAGATCGAGGATCTGCGCTTCTTCGAGATCTACAACGGCCACCGCGGGGTGCGCAACTACGGGGATCCGGACGCCAACTTCCAGCCGCTGGAGCGGATGTGGGACATCATGCTCGCCCTGCGCCTCGGGGAACTCGGCATGAGCCCCCTTCTCGGGCTGGCTGTGGACGACGCGCATCACTACGAGAACAGCTCGAGCGACGTCGCCCGCCCTGGCCGCGGCTGGATCATGGTCAAGGCGCGCTTCCTGACGCCGGAGCACATCGTCGAAGCGATCCGGCGCGGCGACTTCTACGCCACGAGCGGCGTCTCGCTGCGCTCGGTCGAGCGCGGCGACGGCCGGCTGGCCGTGGAGATCGAGCCGGAGGAGGGCGTGGAGTACGTCATCGAGTTCATCGGCACGCGGCGCGGCTTCGACGCCTCGAGCGAGCCGGTGCGCGACGCGGAGGGGAACGAGATCCGCGCCACGCGGCGCTACAGCGACGAGATCGGCCAGGTGCTGAAGCGCGTGGAGGGCACCAGCGGCGCCTACGAAATGAGCGGCGACGAGCTTTACGTCCGCGCCCGCATCACCTCGACGAAGGCGAAGGAGGACGGCTTCGCCGAGGACGAGGTGGAGATGGCGTGGGTGCAGCCGGTGGTGAACCCGGATTCAAAGTGACGCAGCGACCGGGAGGCACGGGAGGCATTCGACCGCACTGCGCGTCCTGCCTCGCCACCCGCGCCGCCTTGTCACCTGCCCGCTCCCGGGCCCTACCATCTGGCGGTTGAGTGAACCGCCTCCGCCGCATCCGTTATGCCTGATCATCACCACCCCGACGCCGCGACCGTCGGTCAGCTCCGGCAGACCGGCTACACGTTCATGCCGGTCAAGGATGAGCTGCGCAGGAACCTGATCGCCAAGCTCCGCGCCGGGGAGGAGCTCTTCCCCGGCATCCGCGGCTATCGCGACACCGTGGTCCCGCAGATCGTCAACGGCCTCCTCGCCAGGCACGACCTGCTCTTCCTCGGCCTCCGCGGGCAGGCCAAGACGCGCATCCTGCGCATGCTCCCGACGCTCCTGGACGAGTGGATCCCCGTCATCGCCGGCCTCGACATCAACGACGACCCGCTGACCCCCATGACGCAGATGGGTCGGCGCAAGGTGCAGGAACTGGGCGACGACACCCCCATCGAGTGGGTGCATCGCGATCAGCGATACCAGGAGAAGCTCGCCACGCCCGACGTCACCATCGCCGACCTCATCGGCGAGATCGACCTCGTGAAGCACGCCGAGGGTCGCTATCTCTCCGACGAAAGCACGATGCACTTCGGCCTGATCCCGCGCGCCAATCGCGGCATCTTCGCGATCAACGAGCTGCCGGACCTGGCCCCGCGCATCCAGGTCGGGCTCTTCAACGTGCTGGAGGAGCGCGACATCCAGATCCGCGGCTACCCGATCCGCCTGGAGCTGGACGTCTTCCTCACCTTCAGCGCCAACCCCGAGGATTACACCAACCGCGGGCGCATCGTCACGCCGCTCAAGGACCGCATCGGCACCGTCGTCCGCACGCACTATCCGCACACGGCGCAGGAAGGCATCGCCATCGCCCAGGAGAACGCCTGGCTCGACCGGGCCTCCGGAGACAGCGGCAGCGGCGTGGAGGTGGTCGTTCCCCCCTTCATGCAGCTCATCATCGAGGAGATCGTGCGCCTGGCGCGCAAGAGCCCGCACGTCTCCCAGGCCTCGGGCGTCTCCGTGCGCACGAGCATCGCCAACCTCGAGGCCGCCGTCAGCAACGCCGAGCGCCGCGGCATCCTCACGGGCGAGAAGCGCGTCGCCGTCCGAATGAGCGACCTGGCCAACCTCGTCGCTTCCAGCCGCGGGAAGATCGAGATGACACTGGCCGAGGACGACGCCAGCGAGGACAAGCTCATCCGCTCGCTCACGGGCGAGGCCGTCAAGGCCGTCTTCGGCGCCGTCGCCGAGGCCGACGAGCTCGAGAGCATCAGCGAGCAGTTCGAGCAGAACCTGACCTTCCCCGCCGGCGATGAGCTGCCGGCGGCGGAGTTCGTCGAGAACATGTCCGCCGTCGACGGCCTGACCGACGCCGCCCGCAAGGTCGCCAGGTCGATGAACCTCGACCCGAAGGACGACCAGCTCCTCGCCGCCGCGGGCGAGTTCGTGCTGGAGGGGCTCTACGTCAACAACCGCCTGAGCAAGTTCGACGCGGATGGGAAGGCGTTCTTCAAGCGGTAGCCAGCACCGGCGAGGCCAGGCGGTCGAGCGGGCTGGTAACCGCGATGCTGGGCTTGGTCATGACGTGGGTGTAGATCATCGTCGTTTTGAGGCTGGCGTGGCCGAGCAGCGTTTGAACCTGCCGAACGTCGTAGCCGGCCTCGAGGAGGTGGGTGGCGAAGCTGTGGCGAAAGGTGTGGCAGGTGACGCGCTTGCGAATGCCCGCCCGTGCCGCGGCCCGCTTCACCTCGCGGTCCAGCGATGAGCCGTCGGCATGCCACCGCCGGCCGCGCCCGTGCTCATCGCGGCGCAGCACCGCCGACGGGAACACGAACTGCAGCGGCCATTCGTGGCCGGCGTTGGGCCGCTTGTGCTCCAGCGCATCGGGCACCGGCGCGTACCCCCCGCCGCGCGACACATCGCGCCGCCAGCGTGCTTCGACCTCGGTCAAGTGCTCCGTCATGTCGCCCACCAATGACGCCGGCAGCATGACCACGCGGTCCTTGTCGCCCTTGCCCTCGCGGACGATAATCTGACCCCGCCCCACGTCGATATCCCGGACCCGCAGAGTGCAGCACTCGGCGATGCGTAGCCCCGTCCCGTACAGCAACCTCGCCATCAATCGGTACTTGGGCGCATCGATTACTTGGAGCAGCCGCGCCACCTCGCCGACCGAGAGCACGGTCGGCACGCGCCGCTGCCGCTTGCTGCGCAGGAGAACAAACTTCCCCAGATGATCCTGCGGGATAGCGTTCTCCAAAACGTGCTTGTAGAGGAAGACCAGGGCGTTGAGCGCCTGGTTCTGGCTGGAGGCCGACAGGCGTCGTTCGACCACCAGGTGGTTAAGGAAGCGCTCGACGTCCCGCGTGCCCAGGCGCTCGGGCGGCGTCCACTCGCCCCGGCCCGCGGCGCAGAACGCCAAGTAGTTACGCACCCATGAGCTGTAGGCGTCGATCGTGGCGTCCGCCAGCCGCCGCCGCCGCGCCACGAGAGCCAATCGGTCGAGCAGCCTCATCCCCGAACATTTACCGTATCCGGCGACGGATTGCAAGGTCAATTGCGGCAGCGTTGCCCGGCGAGGCGGATGCTGGTAGCTTTTCTCAACGCGCTGGGGCGGGAATGCTCCTCGGCGCGTGCGCAGATTAATCCCTAGTTATGCCTCGCCGGCAACCAATGGAAGACGACGTAGCACTGCAACCTGTCCGCGAGCGTGTCGCCGCGTTCCTCGGTGCCGAGCGGTACAACCAGTGCGTCGCCGAGGCACGCTTGGTGCGGCAAAGGGGCCGTCTCCGTTACGCCCAAGAGCAGATATTCCGGCGGCTGGAGGCGGAAACGGGGGTGTCGATCAAGACGCCCGAGGAGTACCTGACTCTGTTCGAGGGTGCGCCCGAGGTGCCGCTGGCGTCGGGGCCGCTGACGCGGGAGGCGTTCCTCGGTGATCCCATCCGGCTCTGGTATTCCGACCGTCGGAGCGACATCGATCCCGAGTGGTTTAAGGAAGCGTGGCACACGCGTCCCTTCTTCCGGGATCGCCTGACGTTTGAGTTAACGGAAAGCGTCCAACTACATGGGAATTTCCGCAAAGCGGCCAAGCTGCTGAATCACCTGCCGGGCGTTCTGGAACGAGACGATGTCGTCACGCTGTTCAAAACGATTCGTTACGAGTCGGGCAGACTGGAGGACGAATGGCGACCGAGGTTTGAGCGGGCGTTCGCCAAGCACGCCGACGCGCTACCCGCGCCGTTGTACGGCGGGCCGAGAGGCGAGGCATAACCCGCCGATGCACCGGACCGGGCCGGCGGTATAGTTCCTGTCGGTCGGGCGCGGCGCGGCGCCGGCCCGGCCGGTGATCGGCCCTACGTTATCTCGCCCGTGGCCAGGAACGACTCCAACATCGGAGACTTCATCGACGCCGTTGTGCTCGATCACGACAAGGCTGCCGAGATGCTCCGTCACAACCCGGCGCTGCGGGACGCGCGTTGGCTCCATGAGGAAACGATTCTCCATTTCCTAGCCATCGAGGGAAAAGCCGAACATGTGCGGTTACTCGGCGAATGGGGATTTGATCCCAACACTCCAAACGAATTCGGCGACGCGCCGCTGATTGACGTCGCGGTACTTGGCCGAGAAGACGTCGCCGCAGTTCTGCTCGACCTTGGCGCAGATCCGAACGCACGATCCGAAACACGCGACAACGTGCTTCATTGCGCTGTTCGTTCGGGCAATGCACGTCTGGTCGACCTGCTCCTGAGGAAGGGTGCGAAAGCGGACTACGTGACGGACCTAGAAGAGACGATATTCGATGCGCTGCCCGAGGAGGATTCCGCGCGAGCGGCGGTCGATGACGTCCTTCGTCGGCACGGCGTTCAGAGGGCGAGATAACCCGCCAATGCAACGGACCGGAGCCGCGGTACACTTACTGTAGTTCGAACGCGGTCGGAGCGCGGCTCCGGCCGTTGATCGGCCTTACGTTAGCCAGCCTTCGGCTTCACGATGGACACCGACCTTCGCATCAAGGTTCTCCTGTCATTGCAGCGTGCGCTGCTCGGGGAGATTACGCCTGAGATGCGAGCCGTCGCCGTCCAGTGGTCGCCCAATCGGATAGCGATCCGGGTCTACACGGACGGCGAGGCACCGGCCGAGGTTCGGGAGGACTTCGACGCCTCCGTCGTCACGCAAGTCGTCGCGGACTTTTCATTTCCAGACCAAGGCGATCCGAGCGTCGAGTTCGAATTCGCGCGGTGTGACGCACCGACGCGCCTGCCGGATTGGGGGCAACTCGTGTACGCTCGTGCGGAAGCCGGCGAAGCGGCTGGCTAACCCAACACTGCACTGGACCGGCCCGGCGGAACGGTCGCGCCAAGAAGATCGCCGCCGCCCTGCAGCTCGACGCGAGCAACGACCAGCTCCTCGCCGCCGCGGGCGAGTTCGTGCTGGAGGGGCTCTACGTCAACAACCGCCTGAGCAAGTTCGACGCGGATGGGAAGGCGTTTTTCAAGCGATAAGCAGCGCCGGCGGCACCAGGGCGCACAGCGCCTGGTTCTGCGTCGAGGCCGGCATCGTGCCGGTTCAGGGGCGACTTGATGAAGAAAGGCGAAAAATCCGGCGAACGGTGCCAGGAATTCGGCGCATAACGGGCTCGGCCGGGAAGATCGCCCCGTTCGCGACAGAAACTCGAGGCCGCCCGCGTCCGCCGTCCAGCTGCGCGCGGCGCAGGGG
>JAEZED010000192.1 GCA_023417885.1 Planctomycetota bacterium | reverse complement strand
CGGCGGGGTGGAGGGCGGGGGCGTCGCGGGCGGCACGCCCTTGATGAGCGGGAGGGGCTCGAAGTGCTCCTGAAGGACGGCATCCGCGTCGGCGTTGAGCCAGTGCGTGAGCATGGCGGCGTAGACGGTGCGGAAGTCGGTGGTGAAGGCAAGATCGCCGCGCTCGAGCTGGTCCATCGACGGATGGGTGCCGTAGAGGCCGGCCTGCACCTTCGGCCCGACGACGAACATGGGCCCCGCCGCGCCGTGGTCCGTGCCGTCGTTGGCGTTCTGTTCCACGCGCCGGCCAAACTCGGAAAAGACCATTGTCGTCACCTTGTCGGCGATCTTCTTGGCGGTGAGATCCTGGTAGAAGGCGGCGATCGAGTCCGACACCTGCCGGAGCAGGTTCTCGTGCTGCTGCACCTGGCTGGCGTGGGTATCGAACCCGCCGATCTCGCAGTAGAAGACGCGCGTGCCGAAGTTGCCGCAGATGAGCTGCGCGATCAGCCACAGGCGCTGCCCCAGTCCGCCGGGGTAGCTCGCCTCCGGCGTGTACTTGCCGGCGACGCTGCGGATCTCGTCGGCGGAGATGATGGCGTCGGTCGCCTGCCGGCCGAGGTACTCCATCGCCGGGTTCTCGCCCCTGTACTTGTTGAGCTCGACGATGATCTGGCGTTCCAGGTCCTTGTCGTAGGCGCTGCCCTCGTCGAAGCGCAGGCCGAAGTCGTCGATGCTGTCGACGCTCGGCACCG
This sequence comes from Planctomycetota bacterium, assembly GCA_023417885.1. Classification (GTDB taxonomy): domain Bacteria; phylum Planctomycetota; class Phycisphaerae; order Tepidisphaerales; family Tepidisphaeraceae; genus JAEZED01. Next base: position 10,615 of record JAEZED010000192.1, on the reverse strand, counting down.
TGACCTCCGGCGAGACCAGGGCCTGCGGCACCTCGCGCCCGATGTTCACCGCCATCAGCGGGTTGTTGGCGATGTCCTTGTTCTGCGTACCGCGGGCGAGGTGGTCGAGGTAGTGGCCGAGCCAGCCGCTCCCGCCGCCGCCGTCTGTCCGCGCGGCGTGCCAGATGGCCATGCTCTCGAAGTGGCTTCGGTTGGGCTGCGGATATCCGCAGCCGTGGACGACGGCGAGCATTCCCTCGTCGAAGAGCTTCTTGAAGGCCGTCATGCCCGGATTCAGGGCGTACTCGTCGCTCAGGCTGAGCAGGCGCTCCGAGAGGGCGATGCGCGGGCGCACCTTCTTGTACTGGTCGTGCTTGAAGGGAACGACGGTGTTCAGCCCGTCGTTGCCGCCCGAGAGCTGGACGATGACCAGGATGTTGTCCTTGGGAACCGGCGTGCCGGGGGTGTCCTGCGCGAAGGCGAGCTTCGGCACCAGATACGGCACGCTCCCGCCGATGGTGATCACCGGCAGCGCGCCCAGGCCGACCTTGAGCAGTTCACGTCGAGAGGTCAGTTTCGTGTCGCGAGGCATGAGAGGCGTCCCTCGAGGGATGGGTAGGCGAAATCAGGGGGAACGGATCAGGGGCTCAGGAAAGCTGGTAGTGCGGCATCGACATCATCAGTTGCACCAGCCCCCGCACCTTCTGCTGCACGTAGCCGGGGTTGAAGGCGAACTCGGCCGGCTGGTTCTTCGCGTCGCGGTTGATGTAGTCCAGGAACCGGCCGCGCGCGTCCATCGGCACGTCGCCGTCGAGCAGCATCTCGCCGAAGTAGTTGACGATGCGGGCGGCCGTCGTGACCTGGCGCTGTTCGAGATCCTGGTAGAGGGGGCTGCTGGCGAACTCGCCGAACCCCTGCCGGGCCAGCTCCATCCCGAACCGGAAGCGGACCATGACGGTGTTCGCGTTGATCCACGCCTGGCCCCCCTTCCAGCCGGAAACGTCTGGCGGATAGAGCAGGCTCTGGCCCATCGCGGCGCACTCCCGCCGCAGGTACTCGGCCCGCGGCACCCCGCCGATGGCGATCGCGGCCCCGACGCACAGGTCCACGGGCGACTTGATGAGGCTGCGGTATGCCCAGTCGCTGTAGAAGAGCCGGCTCTTGAGGATTTCCTTCAGGGTGTTGCCGATGTGCCACTGGTGCGCGACAAGGCGCGCCGCGTAGTGATCGATGTGCTCCTGCGCCGGCTGGGGGTGAACGAACGTCGTCAGCAGCCGCCAGGCGATGTACTTGGGCGCCTGCGGATGCTGGAGGATCACGTCAACGGCCTGCTCGTCGTTGTACGCGCCCTTGTGGCCGAAGACGGTCTTCTCCCCCTCGTCCCAGCGGTTCTTGTCGAAGCGTGCCTCGCGCCCGCCGGTGATGAGCCAGCCGGTGAAGCAGCGCGCCAGCTCCTGGATGTCCGGCTCGGTGTAGTGCCCGACGCCGAGGCTGAAGAGCTCCAGGATCTCTCGCGCGTAATTCTCGTTCGGGGCGCTCTTGTGGGAAGCATGCCCGTCGAGCCAGCGGAGCATCGCCGGCTGGCGCCCCACCGCCACGAGCAGTTCGCGGAAGCTGCCGGTGCCGTGCGTCCGGAACAGTTCGACCTGGTCATGCATCCAGTCGCTGCGCCCGACCTTTGTGGCGCTGGTGGCGAAGTGATCGTGCCACATCACCGCCAGCTTCTCCTGGAGCGGCGCGGGGGTGTGGATCATGCGGTGAAACCACCACTGCGCCGCGTACACGGGGCTCTGGCGGATGTCGTAGAGCGCCTGGGCCTGCTGGAGAAAGGCATTCAGGCCGCCGACGTCGCTCGCGGGGTCGAACTCCAAGAGCCAGTTGACCGAGCCGTCCGGGCCGCGCTCTTTGCAGAGCTGCATGCGCTGCGCGCTGGCGCCGAAGGCGGCGCGCCGGAGCAGGTGACCGATGCGGCGGGCGTTCCACGGCTCGGCATCCGAAGGCTGGAAGGGATCGAACGGCTTGTCGGGCGGCGTGGGCCCCGTCGGGGCCGGTGCGGGCGTGTCCTGCATGAAGACACCTCACGAATGAGATTGGAACTCAGGAATCGAACGACGACGTGGCACGGGAATCCGCAGCGACGCGCGAGCCGGGATCTGTCTGCAAGGCGACCGCCCTTCCCGAACCACGCGCCGCAGGTTGATCCGGCCAGGATACCACAATTGCACGACCGATAAAAGTCACATCTTCGGCCCGCCCGCGGCCGTGGCACGCGTGGAATGCGCCCCGGGCCACGCTTATCGTGCAAACGACGCGACGTATCGGCTTTTCCGGGGCCGGCGCCGCGACACGGGGACTGGTAGCTCAGTCGGCAGAGCAAGCGGCTTTTAACCGCTGGGTCGTGGGTTCGAGTCCCACCCAGTCCACTGGCAAACCCCGGCACGCGCAGGCCGGGCCGCGGTGCGGCTACGCTTCGCAGCCAATGCCGCTCGTCCGCGACCAGGCCGTCTGCCTCCACGTCTTGCCCTACAGCGAGACCTCGCAGATCGTCTCCCTCCTCACGCGCGAGCACGGCCGCATCAGGCTCATCGCCAAGGGCGCCATCCGTCGAACCAAGGCGGGCAAGAGCAACTTCGACGGCGGGCTGGATCTCCTCGACAGCGGCGATGCCGTCTTCTCCCACGCGCCGGAGCGCGATCTCTCCATTCTCACCGAATGGCGCCTGCGCGACGGGCACCTCGCCCTGCGGGGGGATCTGCGGGCGATGTACCTCGGCCTCTACGCCGCGGAGCTCGTTGAGCGCCTCCTCGAGGAGCAGGACGCCCATCCGCGCCTGTTCGACCAGTTTGAGCGGCTCCTCGTTCGCCTCGCCGAGCCGGAGAGCCGCGAGGCGGTGTCGCTGGCCTTTTCGCTCAATCTCCTGCGCCAGGTGGGCGTCCTGCCCGACTTCGCGCGATGTGCCGGCGGTACGCCGGTGCAGGCGGCGACCCGGATCGCCTTCTCCCCGCGGATGGCGCGGCTGGTGTGTGACGAGCAGGTCGAGGAGACTCCCGACGCCCTCCCCCTGCCCCGCGCGGCGCTGGAGGCGATCAGCTCGCTCCTGCGGCTCGCCCGTGCCGGCGGAACCCTCCCGGTGATCGACCGCGCGCGGGCGGACGAGGCCAACCGGCTGATCATCGCGCACGTGCAGGAGCAATCCTCCGCCCGGCTCCGCACCGCCCGGTACGTCCTGCGCGGCTGAGACGGGCCGCCCCACGGCTACTCGGCCGGGCCCCGCGACGCTACCATGCGGCCCACATGACCCGCGCACGGATCGCCAGGATCATTTTCTGCTTCGGACTGCTGTTCCTCCTTCCCGGCTGCTACGGCCTGAGCGGCGGCGTGGCGACGGGGGGAAACCGGCAGCTTCTCCAGGAGCAGGATGTGCAGGATCCCGCGCTGCGCCGGGTCGCCGCAATGGTGGACGAAGGTGATGGGGAGGAGGCTTTCGACCGGCTCGTGGAACGGTTCGAGAAGGAGCCGCAGGCGGCCTATCCGGACGTCGCCCTCTGGCTCGCCGCCAACGCGCTGATCGAGAACGGTCAGCGGATCAAGGGGTTCTACTACCTTGACCAGCTGCTGGACGAGCACAGCGGCAGCCCGCTCTACTACCCGGCGGCGCTGAAGCAGTACGAGATTGCCGACAGTTACCTGCGGAACAGGAGCGACCGGGCTTTCTTCTTCCCGGTGCGCATGCACGACGAGGCGATCGAGATGCTCTTCCGAGTGCAGCAGCGCCTCCCCGGCTCGCCGCTGGCGGAGCAGGCGCTGAAGCGCACCGCCGACTTCTACTTCAGCCAGGGCGACTACGACTTTGCCGAGGACGCTTACGGCGTCTTCATCGACCGGTTCCCGCGAAGCGAGCAGATTCCGACGGTGCGCCTGAAGCAGGCCTACAGCAACGTCCTCCAGTACAACGGGCCGCGCTACGACCCGACCACCCTCCTCGACGCCAGCGCCCAGCTCCGGCAGTTCTCCGCCGAGTTCCCCGAGATCGCCAGGCAGCAGAACATCCCCGGGCTGCTCCAGTGGATCGATGAGCAACTGGCCGAGAAGCTGATGATCACCGCCGACTTCTACCGGCGCACGGGCGACCCGGAGGCCGGCCGGCTGCTGCTGGCGCGGGTGACGCAGGAGTATCCGGATACCGCGCAGGCGGAGGATGCCCGGCGCGACCTGGAGCGAAACGCTGCCCCGACGACGCGGCCGGCCGCGGAGGGTCAGCCATGAGCCGGATGATCGTATTGGCGCTGTGCGGAATGCTCTGCGGCTGCGGCTACCGGATGGCCGGGTCGCGCGGCCTCTACACCGACCAGGTGAATACGGTGGCGGTGCCGACGGTGACGAACGAGACACTGTCGCGCAGCGACACCGCGCAGCTCACCTCGGCTTTGGTGCGCCAGCTGGAGGCGCGAACGCCCTACCGCGTTGCGTCCGTCGAGGAGGCGGACGCGATGCTGGAGGTGACGATCACCGACGCGCGCCGGCGCACGACCTCGCGCGACCGGTTCCACGCCCTCCCGAACGAGCAGCTCTACGTGGTGCTGGCGGATGTCGTTTGGAAGGATCTGCGCACCGGCGAGGAACTGCTTCGTCTGGAGAACTTCGAGCAGACGTCGGTGCTCTACCCGACGCTCGGGGAGTCAGACTTCTTCGCGTCCCAAGAGGCGGCCGAGGAGCTTGCGGCCGGGATCGTGGAGGCGATGGGCGGGGATTGGTAGCCTCGCCGGAAGAGGGCCCAGGCGGGCCTGGTCGGGTTCGTGGGTTCAAAAACCCGGAGGGAAGGCTGAACGTAAGAGTCATTACGCGGACGGGCGACGGGCCCTCGCCGCGCGTGGCGATGAGGCGGGCCGGAGCGCGTCCGGCAAACATGGATCGCCTTATCTGTATGACGTATGATTGGATTGTTTTGCCGGCAACGGCAGGCTCCAGAGGCAAGTGCACCGGCGATCTCGCCCGCGCCCGAGCCCGCGAATCCTGCGAAGACCTCCGGCGACCGCTCGGAAATGAGCGGACGGCTCCCAAGGGCCGGCCGGACCGGGCGGTGAGTACAGGATGCCATCATGCCTGACGAGTCGAACCGACCGAATTCGAACAAGCCGGGCGGGCAGGGCCCGGGCGGCAACCGTCCCGGTGGGCCAAACGGAGGCCTCGGCTTCCGGCGCAGCCTCATGGGGTGGTTCATCCTCGCCGCGGTTGCCGTGCTGGTGATCTTCGTGATCAACCAGCAGACGGATCACTACCACCGCGTCTCCTACACCACGTTCTGGGAGCAGTTGACGACCCAGGCGGAGGAAGGTGGGCGCAGCAACGTCCGGCGGGTGACGATCAACGGGGCCGAGCTCTTCGGCGAGTTCCGGGAGCCGGTGAAGGAGCCGCAGGCGGCCAACTCGATCGAGCGGTTCAAGACGCAGGTGCCGGCGGGCATGGCCTCGGACTACAACCTGCTTCGGGACATTCTTGAGGCGGGCGGCGGAACGATCGTCGACGCCGAGAACACCAGCGGGTGGATCGTCTACCTCCTTCCGCTGATCCCGTGGATCCTGATCTTCGCGTTCATCTGGTTCTTCCTGATCCGGCAGTTGCGCGCCGGGGGCGGAGCCGGGGGGATGCTGGGCAGCTTCGGCCGCTCGCGGCACCGGATCACGAGTAAGGAGCACACGAATGTCACGTTCGACGACGTGGCGGGCGTGGAGGAGGCCAAGGACGAGGTCTCGGAGATCGTCGAGTTCCTGAAGAACCCGAAGAAGTTCCAGCGGCTGGGCGGGCGGATTCCGCGCGGCTGCCTGCTCGTCGGCCCTCCGGGTACGGGCAAGACGCTGCTGGCCAAGGCGATCGCAGGCGAGGCGGACGCGCCGTTCTTCAGCATCAGTGGCTCGGACTTCGTGGAGATGTTCGTGGGCGTCGGCGCCAGCCGCGTGCGCGACCTGTTCAAGCAGGCCAAGGAAAACAGCCCCTGCATCATCTTCCTGGACGAGATCGACGCCGTCGGCCGGCGCCGCGGCAGCGGTTTCAGCAGCGGCGGGCATGACGAGCGCGAGCAGACGCTCAACGCGATTCTCGTCGAGATGGACGGCTTCGAGACGAACGACCAGGTGATCGTCATCGCCAGCACGAACCGGGTGGACGTGCTGGACCCGGCACTCACGCGTCCGGGGCGCTTCGACCGCCAGGTGCAGGTGCCCCTGCCGGACGTTAAGGGGCGAATGGAAATTTTGAAGGTGCATGCCCGGAAGGTGAAGCTCGGGCCGGACATTGACCTGTCCCGTCTCGCTCGTGCCACGCCCGGCTTCAGCGGCGCCGACCTCGCCGCCTGCATCAACGAAGCCGCACTCATGGCCACGCTGGCAGAGAAGGATTACATCGAGCAGGAGGACCTGGAGGAAGCACGCGATAAGGTGCGGTTCGGCCGCGCCCGCAAGAGCCGCGTGATCGACGAGAAGGAAAAGAAGGCGACGGCTTACCACGAGGCGGGCCACGCGGTGGTCCAGTGGCTCGAGGAGGATGCGGATCCGATCCACAAGGTAACGATCATCCCGCGCGGCCCGTACGGCGGCGCGACGATGAGCCTGCCGGAGAAGGACCGCTACAACATGAGCCGCAAGTGGTGCCTCGCGTTCATCAAGGTCTGCTTCGGCGGCCGGATCGCCGAGGAGATGTTCACCGGCGACGTCAACAGCGGCGCCTACGGGGACATCCGGCAGGCCACGAGCGTGGCGCGGAAGATGATCACGGAGTGGGGGATGAACGACAAGCTCGGGTTCGTCTTCTACGGGGAGGACGACAACCGCTCGGGGTTCTTCGATCTCGGCGGAGCGCGCGAGTACTCCGAGGAGACCCAGCGCGTGATCGACGAAGAGGTGAAGAAGCTGATCGACGAGCTTTACGAAGTGACCAAGCTGCTCCTAGAGGCCAACCGCGAGAAGGTCGAGGCGGTGGCCCGGGCGCTGATCAAGTACGAGACGCTCGACGCCGAGGACATGGATCGGATCATGCGCGGCGACAAGCTCACGCGTCCGACGGTTTCGGACCTGCTCGAGCAGGAGAAGCAGCGCACGCCGGAGCGCAAGACGGTGATCGCGCCCGGCACCGACCCGAACCAGCCGGACGTCCAGTTGGGCGGTGGTCCGCTGCCCGCGCCGGGATGATCGTGACGGATTTACCGCGCGGCACGCCATTCTGATTTATCCAGACCCGCGCCGGTCCTGGCGGCGCGACGGGTGAAACGACCGAGGCACGGGAGTTGCTTCCCGTGCCTTCTGGTTTGAACGCTTTCTCCCGTTGTCGCTGCGCGAACGCAAGGCGGGGGCGAAACGTACAATACAGGCGGAGGAAACACGTTGGCCCAAGCCGAGATCATCATCGCGGACGAACCGTTGCTGCCCGAGGCAGTCAGCGTCTACAACGAGGTGTTTCGTCCCAAGCAGGACATCGCCTATTTCAAGCGGTGCCTGCTGGGGCATTACAACACGCTCGTGCTCATCGCGCGCGTCGATGAGCGCCCCGTGGGCATGTGGGTCGGCTACGAGGATCGTCCGGGTCTGTTCCGTCACTGGATCGGCGCCGTGCATCCCGACTTCCGCCGCGCCGGGATCGGCCGCCAGCTCATGGAGGCGGAGCACTCCTGGGCCAAGGAGCATGGGTACGAAGCGATCCGCGGCGAAGCGAACAATCGCCAGCGCGAGTGGATGCAGCTTGCGATCAGCGCCGGCTTCGACGTCATCGGCATCCGCTACGAGGGCGACCGGGCCGACAACATGATCGTCTTCGAGAAGCAGCTGATCGATCCCGTGGAGTGATCGGAGCGGCTCAAGAGAACAACGACAAACGAGCGTCCCGGGTAGCAACATGCCGCCCGGGACGCTCGCCTTTCCCACCAGCCTTTCCACCGACGCGATGGAGTCATTGGAGCCTCGACAGGCGCGAGCGCCAATCTGACGCCCGGCCGCAGTCGGCCTGTGCGCAGTCGTCCGGTGCGTGGTCGCAGGCGCGCCACGATGCGTCGCGCGTGACGACGTAGGGAACTGCATCGCCCGCCTCTTCCGAAACTATGACCGCACCCTGCGCGGCGTGTTCCGGGTTGGGCTCTCCCAGGCTGGACGCGAACTGAGCAAAGTGCCAGAACAGGCAGAGCGTGAGGCAGAGCGCCATCCAGAATAGAACGCTCCTGACCATTCGATTAGACCTTCCTTCGGGCGCACCCGGCTATGAGCGAAAGTCGTGCCAGATACGACCACGCCCGCCGGAAGCGGATTCCGGCGGGCGGCGGGAAGTCTTGGGGCGCCACCAGGCGGCGCATGGTCGCGATGCAAATGCCCTTCAGGCGCTCGGGGCGACGACCTCCGTTTCCACCGCGCCGTAGATCGGGCGCTGCGGCTCCGCCTCCATTCTCGGGATCAGCTCGGGGGAAACGAGCTTCAGCGGCTCACCGGGCTTGGACGGCATCTCCGAGAGCAGCGGCGGATGATCCGCGAACCGGTGAGCGAATTGGAGGTCGGTTGACCAGATGAACAGGCCCGCCACGCCCGCCAGCATCATCGACCAGAATGTCAGTTCGCGCCACATGCTCCACCTCCGTCAGGCGCCGCGCCTAGCGCGGCTGAACGTTCCTTGTCTCCCCGACGGCTTGCCCAGGCGCGCACTGGCCTTCCCGGCCGCTCGTCCTCGAACGGCTGCGCTGCATGGGTGCCGACCGGGCACCTGACCGCGATGTGGACCGCGTTGCCGGCGACTCCCCCGAGCGGGGGCGATCTCGCGCCGGCATCACACGTCCATAGACGCGCATCCGAAGCTAGAGTTGCACGGGATGACGCCGGAGCAACTTCAAACCTGGTTAGGCGACGCCGCACGCCGGCCGCTGATCGTCGGCGTCCTGAACGTCACGCCGGACAGCTTCAGCGACGGCGGGCTGCACCTCAGGCGCGAGGAGGCGATCGCGCACGCCCGACAGCTCATTGCCGACGGGGCGGACTGGATCGACATCGGAGGTGAGTCGACCCGCCCGGGGAGCCTGCCGGTACCCGAGCAGGAGCAGATCGATCGCGTGATCCCAGTCATCGAGGCCCTGCAGGACGAGCCGGTCATCCTCAGCATCGACACCACTCAGTCCGCGGTCGCCCGCGCCGCCTTGGCGGCGGGGGCTGGAATTATCAACGACATCTCCGCCGGCACCGACGATCCGGAGATGCCCGCCGCCATGGCCGAGGCGCGCGGGGTGGTGCTGATGCACATGCTGGGTCGGCCGCGAACCATGCAGGCAGATCCCCGGTACGCCGATGTGGTCGCGGAGGTCGAGTCCTACCTGCTGGCGCGCGCCGCGGCGATCGGGGAGGCGGGGGTGGGCCGGCAGCGCATCCTGCTGGATCCGGGCATCGGCTTCGGCAAGACCGCGCGTCACAATCTGCTGCTGCTGAAGGCGCTACCGCGCCTGGCGAGCCACGGCTTCCCGATCCTGTTGGGCACGAGTCGCAAGCGATTCATCGGCACGATCACCGGCGAGCCAGAGCCGGCTCGCCGGGTCTTCGGAACCGCGGCCACCGTCGCCTGGGGTGTTGCAAACGGCGCGGCGGCGGTGCGTGTCCATGATGTGCGGGAGATGCGCCAGGTCGTCGAGATGGTGCAGGCGATCCGCTTTCCTCCGGCGGAGGAGCGTCTTTAGCCGATCGGCGCGCCGGATTGGAGACTTGGAAGGCCGGCGGTGCCCGTGGCATTCGCCAAGGACATCTATTTGGCGGGGTGAATGAACGCCGCTACGCTAGGGAACGGCCGGATCGGGGTGAGCGCCACCAATGCTTGACGAGTTCCTGGACCTCAACAACTTCCTCACCGCCTTGAAGAGCGTCCCGCTCTGGCAGGTGGTGCTGGAGCTTCTGGTCATCGGGGCGGTCGTCTACTGGGTCATCCGGTTCCTACAGGGCACCCGCGGCGCGCGCCTGCTGAAGGGGATCGTCTTCCTGCTGATCACGCTCTACCTGGGCGTCAGGCTGCTCGGCGCGGTGCTGGACCTCTCGCGGCTCGAGATCCTCTTCGACCAGTTCCTGTTCTACGCCGCCTTCGCGATCATCATCGTCTTCCAGCCGGAGCTGCGCCGGGCCCTCATGCGGCTCGGCGAGACCCGCCTGTTCCGCGGGTCGCAGCAGACCGGCGACGAGATCGAGCAGATCGTGGACGCCTGTTCGACGCTCAGCCGCCGGCGCATCGGCGCGCTCATCGCCCTGGAGCGTGACGTCGGCCTGGGCGGCTTCACCGAGGAGGCCACGCGGATCGACGGCGACGTCTCCAGCGCCCTGCTACAGACCATCTTCCATCCCAACACCGCCCTGCACGACCTGGGCGTGATCGTCAGCGGCAACCGCATCGCCTACGCCGGCGTCCAGTTCCCCCTTGCCGAGAGTGGCGATCTCCCGCGCGAACTCGGTTCCCGGCACCGTGCCGCCGTCGGGCTGAGCCAGGAGTCGGACGCGGTCGTCATCGTCGTCAGCGAGCAGACGGGCGACATCTCCATCGCCGACCGGGGCCAGTTGCTTCGCAAGCGGTCAATCGAGCAGCTTCGCCAGGATCTCTACGAACGGATGGGGCAGAGCGTCCCCATCCCTTACGA
>JAEZED010000024.1 GCA_023417885.1 Planctomycetota bacterium | reverse complement strand
CATCCGTGCCGCGGCTATGATTTCACCACAGATGCGCATCGTCACCGCCATCACCGGCGCCAGCGGGGCGCTTTATGCACAACGCTTCCTCCAGGGCCTCGCCGCCGCCGGCGTCGAGACGCACCTGGTCGTCAGCCCGCTCGGCCGGAGGCTCCTGAGCGACGAGCTGGGGCTCAAGGGGCTCGACGAGGCGGCGGTTGCCGAGCTCGCGGGTCGGCGCGACCATGGCATCATCCTGCACAACTACAACGACACGGGGGACGTGCTGGCCAGCGGCAGCTTCCTGCACGACGGGATGGTCGTCGTCCCATGCAGCAGCAACACCCTCGGCGAGGTCGCCGCGGGTCTCGGCGGGAACCTGATCGCCCGCGCCGCCGCGGTCACGCTGAAGGAGCGGCGCCGGCTGGTGCTGGTTCATCGGGAGATGCCGCTCTCGCCGATCGACGTGAACAACTACAAGACGCTCTCGGACGCCGGCGTGATCCTCGCGCCGGCGAATCCGGGGCTCTACCTGAACCCGAAAAGCGTGAGCGAGATCGTCGATTTCGTCGCGGGGAAGCTGCTGGACCTGGTGGGGGTGAAGCACGGGCTGGACACGCGCTGGGATCCGGATCACCCGCGACCTCCGATCGCGCGTGGAGGTGCTTGAGGATCTTGCTTGCGGGTTCGGCTTCCGGACAGGGCGACTGAAGTCGCCCCGCCTCTTGATCCTGCGCGAGGAGCAGCGGGCTCGGGACGAAGAGGATCTGGAATAGACTGTCACCGCTTCAGATGACCATCGCCGCCCCACCATCCGTCAAGCCAGCAGGCGCGAGGCTTCTCGCCTTTGCCTCGGACATCAAGCTGTCGCACAGCGTCTTCGCGATGCCGTTCGCGCTGCTGTCGGCGACGCTGGCGGCGCGGACGCCGGAGGCGAGCTGGGGCGCCTGGAGCTTCGTGCTCGTCGTGATCTGCATGGTCTGCGCGCGGACGGTGGCGATGGCGGCCAACCGGCTTCTCGATGCCGAGGGAGACCGGCTCAACCCGCGCACCGCCCGCCGCGCCCTTCCCGCGGGGCAGCTGAGTCGCGGATACGTGCTTGCGATGATCGCCCTTTTCTCCGCCGGCTTCGTCGTGTCGGCGGGCGGGTTCGGGCTGATCTATGGCAACTGGTGGCCGCTGTGGCTGAGCGTGCCGGTGCTGCTGTTCCTGTGTGCCTACCCGCTGCTGAAGCGCTTCACCGCGTTGTGCCACTACTACCTCGGCGCGTCGCTGGCGCTGGCGCCGATCTGCGCGTGGATCGCCTTCACCAGCGGCATCGCCCTCGAGCCGCTGCTCATGGCCGGCGCCGTCGTCTGCTGGACGGGCGGGTTCGACGTCATCTACGCCACCGCCGACTACGAGCATGACCGGGCGCACGGGGTGCACTCACTACCGTCGCGCCTGGGGATCGGTCGGGCGCTGGTCGCCAGCCGCGTCACGCACGTCGTCTCGGTCGGATTCCTCGTGGCGCTGGGGCTGGTCTCGACCGACCTGGGCACCCTGTGGTACGCCGCCGTCGCTGTGACGGCGGGTCTGATGGTGGTGCAGCACAAGATGGTGCGGCCGGACGACCTCTCGCGGGTGAACGTGGCGTTCTTCACGATGAACGGGCTGATCAGCGTGGTGCTGGGTCTTGCCGGCATCGTGGACGCCGTCTGGGTCGGATAGGCGCAAGCCCGCGTGCGAGGCGGATTTCAGGCGCAGCGTCCGACGGGCGGCGGGTTTACGGTGTCCGGCGAGGACACCACGATGACATTCAAACACCTCTCGGAATCGTTCAGGAACCCCGTGCGCCTGGCGGCGCTCTCTCTTGCCTGCGTGGCACTGGTCGCGGCCGGTTGCCAGCAGGACGAGGATGATCCTTATGCCTCGGGCGACGGGACGCGGACGCCGATGGCGGGCGAGATGCCGGTGGACGAGGCGCTGCGCACCGCGACGCTGCGCGACGCGGGCGTTCCCGCCGACGTTCGTCCGGTGATCTCCAACGATCTGGGCAACGCACAGATTGCCAGCGCGGACATGCAGACGACCGAGATCGGGCGCGTCTATCGCGTCACGTACTACGAGTCGGACGGCCGGCCTGCGGAGCGCTGGTACAATGCCAACGGCCTGCGGATCGAGCCACCCCAGCCGCGCGAAGCGGCGACGATCGACCCGATGACCGCCGGCGACCGGCAGCTCGACGACGCGGCCGGGCAGACGAATCCGCCGAGCACGCGTCCGACGGGCGGCGAGCTTCCTCCGACGACGCGGCCGACCGGGATGGGCGGCGGCGACGGCACGGGGCCGCAGTAGGCCCCATCACTTTCAAAACGTGCGAAATGCCCGCATAAGCGGTCGGCGGGCATTCGCGGCGGACTTGGCGGGACGTACGATCCCCCGTCATGTCCGCCGCGCCCCTGCTTTCCGCGAACGCCGCCGTCGCCACCGCGCCCCAGCGCGGCACACCCTCCGCCCGTCCGGCGCGCCCGAGGCGGGCGAGCGTCGATGACTTCCACGTCTCCGACCCGTCGCTGGCGCCGGTGGCGGAGAAGGTTCGCGCGGGCGTGCCGCTGAGCTTCGAGGATGGGCAGGCGCTGGCGCGCAGCCGCGACGTCTGGGGGATTGGCCGGCTCGCGAACACCGTGCGCGAGCGGCTGCACGGGGACGTGACGTTCTACAACCGCAACCGGCACATCAACTACACCAACGTCTGCGCTCTCTCGTGCAAGTTCTGCAGCTTCTACCGGAAGCGCGGCGAGGCGGGGGCATACGAGATGCCCGTGGAGCAGGTGGTCGCGACGGCGAGAAAGGCCTGGGAGGACGGCGCGACGGAAGTCCACATCGTCGGCGGGCTGCATCCGTGGCTGAAGTTCGACTACTACCTCGACTTCCTCCGCGGCATCCGCGCCGAGTGCCCGGAGCTGCACATCAAGGCGTTCACGGCGATCGAGATCGTCCACTTCTCTCGCATCGGGCGGATGAGCATCGAGGAGGTGCTGAGGCAGTTGAAGGAAGCGGGCCTCGGTAGCCTGCCGGGCGGCGGCGCGGAAATCTTCGACGATCGCGTCCACGACCAGGCCTTCAAGGGGAAGGTGCGCGAGGACAAGTGGTTCGAGGTGCACCGGACGGCGCACCGGCTGGGGCTGTTCAGCAACGCCACGATGCTCTACGGGCACCTCGAGGGAGGGGACGAGCGCGTGAAGCACCTGATCAAGCTGCGCGACCTCCAGGCCCAGAGCTTGAAGGCGATGGGACTGGATCCGGATGTGCCGCCTTCCGAAGCGACGGAGCGACGAAGCGACGAAGCGACGGAGGGGACGGAGGGGAAGGCGAACGATGCGTCCGATCCTTCGTCGCTTCGTCGCTCCGTCGCTTCGTCGCTGTCCGCCCACGCCTGCTTCAACTGCGTCATCCCGCTCTCCTTCATCCCGGAGCACAGCGAGCTGGGGCATCTGCCGGGGCCGACGGGGCTGACCGACCTGAAGACCCTCGCGATCGCCCGCCTCCTGTGCAACAACATCGCGCACATCAAGAGCTTCTGGATCATGCAGGGCGTGCATCTCTCGCAGGTCGCCCTCAACTGGGGGTGTGACGACCTCGACGGCACCGTCGTCTGGTACGACATCACCAAACGCCAGGGCAAGGGAACCAACAAGCAGGAGCTGCACGTCGAGACGCTGGAGCGCCTCATCCGCGACGCGGGGCGCACGCCCGTCGAGCGCGACACGATTTACCGCCCGATCATCCGCGACGAGCACGACCGCCCCACGGTTGGCCGCACCCGTGCCACGTCGCTTGTTGGCGCCTCAACCTGATCCCCAATGGCGTGGCCACTTCAGTGGCCACGAAATCAACGTCTTCAAGTG
>JAEZED010000009.1 GCA_023417885.1 Planctomycetota bacterium | reverse complement strand
GCGCTGGGGACGTTCCGCGGGCTGGCGATCAACGTGCTGTGGCAGCGGGCCGAGGACCTCAAGGCCGACGGCAAGTACCACGAGGCCATCGAGCTCGGGAAGCACATCACCCGCCTCCAGCCGCACTTCCCCAAGGTGTGGGAGTTCGTCAGTTGGAACCAGGCGTACAACATCTCGGTCGGCACGAGCACGCCCGAGGAGCGGTGGATGTGGGTCAAGAGCGGGATCGACCTTCTCCAGCGCCGGGGCGGCGGGATCGACGCCAACCCCAACGACCTTGCCCTCTACACGCAGCTCGGGTGGATCTACTACCACAAGGTCGGCGAGTTCATGGACAACATGAGCTGGCACTACAAGTCCGAGCTGGCGGACATCTGGAACTCCATCCTCGGCACCCCGCCCCGCTCGCGCGAGGAATATCTCGAGTGGTTCCGGCCCGTGCTCGAGGCGCCCGACCGGGTGGACCAGCTTCCCGAGGGGGCGCAGCGGCTCGCCCGCTGGATCTACGACCAGGGATACAAGTTCGACCGGCACACGCTGAAGCGCTTCGCCGTGCCGGTGCGCGCCGTCGAGCTCACGCCCGAGGAAGCCGCCGCCGCGCGCGGGGGCGCTCCCGCGGCGGAGGGCGAAGCGCCGCTGGTGCGCATCGTTCCCGAGCTCACCTGGCCGGAGTGGGCGACGGACGCCGACATCGAGCAGGTGGTCGGGTTCCTCCAGCGCCGCGCCATCATGAGCGACGAGCTGAACATGGACCCGCAGGTCATGTACAGCATGATCGAGCGGTTCGGCCCGGTCGACTGGCGCCATCCTTCGGCGCACACGCTCTACTGGTCGCAGACCGGGCTCGATCGCGTCAGCGCCGACGCAGGGCGCATGATGTACGACCACGTCAACACGCAGCGCAATGTCCTCAACGCGCTGGTGAGCATGGCCCAGAGCGGGCAGGTCATCTTCCAGCCGGGAACCGAGGTCTCAGAGCCCTACCTCAGCTACCTCCCCGCCTGGGACTTCTGGCTCGCCTACGACGACTACTACAACGACCTCGTCGATCCCGACGACGCCCGCCGATCCCCGGAGGAGATCGAGGAGGCGTTCGGCGCCGGCTACCGCAACCAGATGGACGCCGCCATCGCGGAGGCGTACTGGTACGGCGGGGAGGCCATCGCCGAGCAGCTCTACTCGCGCATGCTCGAGCGCTTCGCCGGCACGTGGCACGCCGAGCGATACGAGAGGCCGCTGGCGGACTTCGCGTTCGACCAGATCATCCAGAACATCGACCAGCCGCGCGTGATCCGCGGAACCATCGTCGCCCTCATCACGCAGTCGATCACCAACCGCGTGGTCTACGGCTCGATGCAGGGCAAGCTCCAGGAGGCCGAGCGCCAGTTCGAGACGGCGCAGCGCATCCACGACGAGTACCGCCGGCTCAACCCGAACCCGAACGATCCGCTCTACAAGGAGCTGCCCGACTTCCGCAGCCTCCACATCAACGCGGTGGCGGCGTTCGTCTCCGGCGCGGGCGGCCCGGTCGGGGTGCAGCGTGTGCCGCTGGAATACCGCGCTTCCGTCTACCGGCAGCTCGACCCGGAGGTGCAGGCCGTCATCATGCTCCAGCACCGCGAGGAGCTGATGCGCGAGGCGCAGTCGGGCGGATACGACCCGAACCAGGTCTTCCCCCCGCCCCCCGCGGAGGTGATCGAGCGCGTGCGCCAGGCGATGAACGCGCAGCAGTCCGGCGGGGGCAACACCCCGCCGCCGGGAAGCCGCACGCAGCAGGAAATCAAGTAGCCCGGCGCCACCTCTGCCGCGGCCCGGCGCGTAGAGCACCGTCAGGGGAGTGACGGAACCAGCCGTGCCGACCAACTCGCCACCGCATCGCCGCTGTGCTCCTTGCTTCGGCGTGGCGTGCCGGGCGGTTTACGCTTCTGTTTTTCGGGCGCGATAACAAAGGAGGCGCTGAAGCTGATATGCGCGGCGGAGATTTCGGCTCATAAAATCGCTGGCCAGAGGGCCGCGGCGCGGGGGCGGCAAGGCCACGGGCGCAGTTGGTGGGCCAGCACTTCAGTCGCTGGCCCAACTGACTGAGCCGCTGGCCCCACTGACTGAGTCGCTGGCCCCACCGACTGAGTCGCTGGCCCCACTGGCGCAGTCGCTGGCCCCACTGGCGCAGTCGCTGGCCCCCTGGCGCAGTCGCTGGCCCCACTGGCGCAGTTGCTGGCCCCACTGGCGCAGTTACTGGCCCCACTGGCGCAGTCGCTGGCACCAGTGGCGCAGTCGCTGGCACCAGTGACTGAGTCCATGGCCCCACCGACGCAGTCCATGATTTGTGGCTCTTAAAATCGCCGGTTCGAGCGCCACCCGGGGGGGCCACAAGGCACGGGCGCTGCCTCAGTTGGACCCCTGACTGGTCCAGTGAGCCGTGGACCTGGCCAAGGCGGGCCTTGTCGCGCGTCGAAATCCGCCGCCGACTGCGATACATAAGGATGATGAGCCACGGCAACGCTTTGCGACAGATGAGATTGTAGAGGATGTGGGGGCAGAAGGAGCTTGCCGACGCCGCCCAGCTGTCGGTGTCGCAGATCCGTCGCCTTGAGTCGATGGAGGTCCTGTCCGGACAACCGCAGACGTGGTGGGGCCTCGCACGCGCCTTCGGCTTCGCGCGCGTGGACGAGTTTCAGCGGGCACTCGATGACAACTGCGACGAAGTGAAGGGGCTCTTCGTTCGCCGGGTCGTCGCCGACGCCATCCAGGCCGCCGCGGACGCCGAGGGCCTGAGTGTCGAAGAATACTTGATCAAAGTGGCTGTCTCGAAGGAGTGAGAGGTCCTTCCCTCATGAGCTGGTCGAGGATGAAGGCGTAGACGTAGGCGAGTTCGCGGATGGCGTCGTAGCGGCCGCTGGCGCCGCCGTGGCCGGCGTCCATGTTCGTCTTCAGGATCAGCGTCGAGTCGCCCTGCTTCGCGTCGCGCAGGCGCGCGACCCACTTGGCCGGCTCCCAGTAGCCGACGCGCGGGTCGTTGAGTCCCGCCAGAACGAGGAGGTCCGGGTAGGCCTGCGGGCGGACGTTGTCGTAGGGGGAGTAGGCCTTCATCCAGGCGTACTGCTCCGGGTCGCGCGGGTCGCCCCACTCCTCGTACTCGAAGGTGGTGAGCGGGATCGTCGGGTCGAGCATGGTGTTGACGACGTCGACGAAGGGCACATCGGCGACGGCGGCGGTGAAGAGGTCGGGGCGCATGTTGATCACCGCGCCCACCAGCAGCCCGCCGGCGCTGGCGCCCTCGATGGCCAGGCGGTCGGGCGCGGTGAACCCCTCGCTCGCGAGATGCTCCGCCGCGGCGATGAAGTCGGTGAAGGTGTTCATCTTGACGCCCAGCTTCCCCTGCTCCTTCCAGTGGCGGCCCATCTCCCCCCCGCCGCGCACGTGGGCGGTTGCGAAGACGACGCCGCGATCCAGCAGGGAAAGACGGGCGACGGAGAAGTAGGGATCGGAGCTGGCCCCGTAGCTGCCGTAGCCGGTGAGGAGCGTGGGATTCGCGCCGTCGCGGCTGATGCCGGCGCGATGCACGTAGCTGACGGGGATGCGCGTGCCGTCTTCGGCGGTGGCCCAGGTGACGCCGGTCTCGTACTGCGCGGGGTCGTATCCGCCGAGCACTTCCTGGCGCTTCAGGAGGGTGCGCTCGCCGGTGGCGAGGTCGTAGTCGTAGATGCTCTCGGGGGTGATGTAGGAGGTGTAGCTGAAGCGGAAGGTGTCGGCGTCGAATTCGGCGTTGGTGTCGGGGAAGATGGTGGCGACCTGCTCGGGCAGTTCGATCAGGCGCTGCGCGCCGATGTTTCCCTGGTCGTCGAGGGCGACCACGCGGGCGGCGGTGAATCCGCCGCGGCGCTCGGATAGGACGATGTGGTCGCGGAAGACGGTGAAGTCGTCGATGAAGACGTCCGGGTCGTGCGGGACGACGTCGGCCCAGTTGGCGGGCGAGGGATCGGCGACGGGGGCGCTGACGAGCTTGAAGTTGGGGGCGTTCTCGTCGGTGAGGATGAGGAAGGTGCCGCCGGCGTCGCCCGCCGGGTCGGCGGGGCCGCGCGGGTGATGATCGACGAAGTAGCGGATGTTGGGCCGGCGCCGCGCGATGAGGCGCGGCTCGGCGTCGGGCTGATCGGCGGGGATGAAGCGCCACTCGGTGCTGGTCTTCCCGAAGCTGCCGAAGAGGATGTACTGCTCGTCGAGCGTCTTGGCGGCGAACGCGAAGAAGAGCGGGTCGGGCTCGTCGTGGATGAGCACGTCCTCCGCGCCGGCCCCAAGCGTGTGACGCCAGACCTGGTGGGGGCGATGGCTTTCGTCGCGCCGGCTGTAGAAGAGGGTCGCGTCGTCGGCGGCCCATTCGACGCCGCCGGCGATGCCGCTGAGGATGGGGCCGTCGGTCTCGCCGGTGGCGAGGTTCTTCACGTAGACGTCGTAGAGCTCCGAGCCGGTGAAGTCGACGGAATAGGCCAGGAGATTCTGGTCGGGGCTGACGTCGCTGCCGCCGAGGCCGACATATTCGCGGCCCTGGGCGAGCTGGTTGAGGTCGAGCATGACCTGCTCGTCGGCGTCGAGGCTTCCATGCTTGCGCGCCAGGATCGGGTAGTTCTGCCCCTCGACGGTGCGGGAGTAGTAGTACCAGTCTCCCTTGCGGTAAGGGACACTGAGGTCGGTCTGCTTGATGCGGGAGACGATCTCCTCGTACAGCGTCTCCTGGAGCGCCTCGGTATGCGCCATGGCGCGGCGGGCGTAGTCGTTCTCGGCCTCGAGGTACTGGATGAGGCGCGGATGTTCGCGGTCGCGCATCCAGGCGTACTCGTCCACGCGCGCCTCGCCGTGGACGCTCGTCATGGTGGGCTGGCGCAGCGCGTCGGGCGGGAGGAGTCGCCCGTCGCGGGGATCGTTTGCGGCGGGGAGTCGATCGCCCGAAGCCCGCGTGAGGCCACCCTCATCGCCGGTGCAGCCGAGGGGGACCAGGAGCAGAAGAGCGGTTATCAGCGGGGCGCGAAGCTGCATATGATCTGGGCCTTGGAAGGGGGACGTTCGGCAGCAAGCCGCCGAGAGTGTAGCCGGAGAGGGATCGGGCGCTTCAAGCGCCAGTGCTCATCGCGGATCGGTGCCATGGAAGGCGGAGACTGACCGGTCGGCCACGGCCGGACGCGGGCCCGCGATCTCGCAACTCCCCTGTCGGCGGCGCGTCTACTGAGTGAGCCATGAACCAAGATCCCGATCCGCAGGACCTGGAGAACGCGCGCCGGCTGGTGGGCGCCTATCGCACGATTCGCGAGGAGCTGGAGAAGGTCATCGTCGGTCAGGACGACGTGATCGAGCAGCTCATGATCGCGGTGCTGGCGCGCGGGCACTGCTTACTGGAAGGCGTGCCGGGGCTGGCCAAGACGCTGCTGATCCGCAGCCTCGCCGACGCGATGGATCTGCCGTTCCGGCGCATCCAGTTCACACCCGACCTGATGCCCGCGGACATCACCGGGACCGACATCATCCAGGAGGATCCCACCACCGGGCACCGCCGGCTCATCTTCGAGCCCGGGCCGCTCTTCGCGCAGGTGATCCTTGCGGCCGAGATCAACCGCACGCCCCCCAAGACGCAGGCAGCGCTGCTGGAGGCGATGCAGGAGCACAGCGTGACGGTGGGCGGGCAGACGCGCCGGCTGGGCGAGCCCTTCTTCGTGCTGGCGACGCAGAACCCGATCGAGCAGGAGGGGACGTATCCGCTGCCCGAAGCGCAGCGCGACCGGTTCCTCTTTCACGTGAAGGTGGATTATCCCGATCGCGAGCAGGAGCGGCTGATCCTGGAGCGCACGACCGGCGACCCGATCGAGGCGCCGCAGCCGGTGATCACCGGGCCGCAGATCCTCGAAGCGCAGGCGACGGCGCGGAAGGTGCCGGTTCCACGGCACGTGACCGACTTCGTGCTCGATCTCGTGCGCAAGAGCCGCCCCGGCACACCCGAGGCGCCGGCGTTCGTGACCAACTTCATCGACTGGGGGCCCGGCCCGCGCGCGGGGCAGGCGCTGCTCGTCTCGGCGAAGGTGCGCGCGCTGCTCCACGGGCGCTACCACGTGAGCATCGGCGATGTGGAGGCGCTGGCCCTCCCGGTGCTCCGGCACCGCATCGTCCCCACTTTCAACGCCGAGGCCGAGGGCGTGACGGTCGAGGACCTCGTCTCCCGGCTGCTCCAGGCGGCGCGCCAGAACGCCCCGGCCCGCGCGATCTGAGAGGCAGGCGGCCTTGCTGCCTGCGGTCGCCATCTGCCCCGGCGAGAATCACCCTCCCGATTCCCATGCCCAACCTCACCGACATCCTCACGCCGGACGACCTCCGGCAGGTCGGGAGCCTCCAGGTGCTGGCGCGCGGCGTCGTGGAAGGGTTCGTCGCCGGGCTGCACCGCTCGCCGCACAAGGGAAACAGCGTCGAGTTCAAGCAGCACCGCCCTTACGTCGCCGGCGACGACCTGCGAGGGCTCGACTGGAAGATCTACGGCAAGACCGACCGCTTCTACGTGCGCGAGTTCGAGGAGGAGACGAACCTCCGCGCAACGCTGCTGCTGGATTGCTCCGGATCGATGCAGTACGGCGCAAGCGACGAAGCCGCGGGCCGGCGCGCCGATGACGCCGTCGGCGGCTTGCGCGCGCTGCTCCCCTCGTCGCGGCGCCGCACCGCTTCCTCGACCCTTTCCAAGCAGCAGTACGCGATTCGCCTGGCGGCCTGCCTGAGCTACCTCATGCTCCGCCAGCAGGACGGCGTGGGGCTCGTTACCTTCGACACCCACGTGCGCACGCACATCCCCCCGCGCGCCAGCCCGCGCCACCTCAGCATCCTCCTGGACGCCATGACCTCCTGCCGCACCGGCGGCGAGACGGCGCTCGGGCAGATTTTCCACGAGTTGGCCCCCAAGCTCCACCGCCGCGGCCTGGTCATCCTGCTCTCCGACTGTTTCGACACGCCGGCCGATCTCCTGCGGGGGTTGGCGCACTTCCGGCACGCGCGGCACGACGTCATCGTCTTCCAGATCTGGCACCGCGACGAGTTGGACTTTCCCTTCCGCGGCCGCGGGCGCTTGGATGTCCACGGGCGGGGCGGGCCAAGCCGGGGGGT
>JAEZED010000229.1 GCA_023417885.1 Planctomycetota bacterium | reverse complement strand
GCGGCAGATAGACGGCGTCGCCGAGCAGGAGGTGAACGCTGGCCAGCAGCCCCTGGAGGCGCTCGTGCCGCGAGAGTGGGCGGGGGAGGCCGGCGACCGTTGCCGGCGCTCCGGCCCCCGGCAGCGCGACAGCACGAATGAGGGATCCGGGCTGCACCTCGATGTCGGGATAGGGCCGCTTCCGGGCCTGGGTCAGCAGCTTGGAGCGCAGCTCGTTGGCGATCTGCGCCGTCGCCTTGCCGGCACGGTGCGAGCCGGAGGAGGCGGCGAGCAATTCGGCGAGGCGATCGGCATGGAGCCAGGCGCCGAGAACGAGCGGATGGCGCAGCACCGTCAGGGCGTCGGCGGCGAGGGAGCCCGGCCGATGGCGGACAGGGATGGGCCTGGTGGGATCGACGATGGCGGAATCCAGCAGGTCGGGATGAAGCATGGCAATCTCCTGCCCCATGATCTGCCGGCCGGCAGGATGCCGGCGGCGGGGCAAGACGGGCGGAATGACCGGCCGGTGCCGCTGTTCTGCCGGATCGCCCCCATGGATCGCCACCCCGCCGAGCGGCGGCGGTGCGTCCCAAGGCGGTGCAAGCGGATTGGGAAGTGAATGTGCATTTTTCGGGAACCGCGCCGCCGGCACGATCCCATATGAGTGTCAGACCCTGCTCTTGACCGCGCCTATCCACGGATCGGACGCCGTCGTCATGACAGGAGGTCCTCCATGCGCGTTGTCTACATCCACTCCACGTCCGTTTCCCCGACGGCCGATCTGCTCGATCGACACGCCGCCGTGATCGCCGGCGCCCGCGTCCTGCTGGACACCAGCGCCGAACAGGCTGGCCGCGACACCCTGCTGTCGCTCCTCGCCGATGGTGACGAACTTCTCGTTCCGGGCATCGAGCATCTCGGCGCCACCAGCAGCATGATCCTGGCCTCGTTGCGCCGCGCCGTTGAGGCCGGCGCCCGTATCACCCTGTTGCAGGACGACCTCGACGGCATCAGCATCCTGCGGGCCGCCGCTCTCCTCGAGGCCCTGCTGGACGCCGATAGGCCGTCGCCACGCCGGGACAGCCGCCCTTACCGCCGCGCGACGCCCGAACGCGTCGCCGAGATCCTCGCCCTGACAGCGAACGGCACGCCGATCAGTGTGATCGCAGAGACGGTCGGGCTATCGTCCGGCACGGTCATGCGTGTCCGCCGCATCCATCGGGTTCTGCCCCACGCGTCCTGGCCCGCTGACTGCCTGGGCAGCGCCGACTGATCCCCACCGTCAAGAGCGAGACCCAACCCATGCAGCCCAACCGTCATATTCTCAGCCTTGTGCCGCCAGTGTCCTCTCAAGCCTGACAGACGAAGAGAACACGGCGACGCTGGAGGGGCTCCACGGTGGCACCATCACGGGGGTGCGGGTGGCGCGCCCGGTCGCGGCGGAAGCCGTTCCGGAGGGGCTGTTAGATGCGGCTGCGGCGGGGCAGAGCACAGGTTCGCTCGCGGTCGGCGGCGGCGTCGCCCCCTTCCCAAACGCCATTCCGGGCGCCGCCAACACCGATGCGGGATGCAACATTGGAGCCCGCCACCGACCACGGAATTCCACTGCATAGCCGCCCGTCGGGTTCCCGTTCACAGCCTCTCGCTCAGCTTGGTCGATGGGGCGGAGGGTGATCGGCTGTGCGCTCTTGACGTTGAGCCGGCGCTGACCCAACGCCACCCTCTGGATGCCCTACGCCGGCGGTGCCTGGGCTTCGCGTGGAGCGATCACACCGTCGGTCCAAGCCTCGTAGTGTGCGCCGCCATCACCCCTAATCGGCTTCAGGACGGCGCCTTTGCGCCTTAGTCAGCCGTCGTAGACACCCGGCCCGCCTCGGCCGCGACCTGTCCAGGGCTTCCGGCTCGCGCAAGTATGCCTTGAAGGAGCTGGCGGCGGAAATCGTCTCGGCCTTCCTCCGCGCCACACTCGGCACTGTACCCCCTATCCGGCACGCCGACTACGTCGGCACCTGCATGGATGGCTGCGCCATGATGATCACGCCATCGTACGCGCCGGCAGCCACCCGAGTTGACCGAATCTTCGGAAACCGCACATGAGGCTACTGCCACCGCACGGGTGAAGGCGCATCTGCTGCGCGTTGCCGACCAAGTGCTCGAGCGGATCGGCGTCCGAGCCAACTCGGACGGTGCTGAGCCGGAGACACCGTGACAATCCGACATGGCGAGAAGGACGGCGGGCAGGCGCGTCCGACGAGCACACACTCGAGCCGGTATACCGCCCTATGAGGCAGTGGGACCGCCGGGGTCGTCCCGTTCATCAGACCGCGGAGTCATTTGTGAAAGCCGCTATGGGTTCTTCGGGAAAAACTGGTTCCCACGCTGGAGGAAAGGCTGAGCCGAGGTTTGGTCGATTCTCGCCGATTATGGAAAGTATTAGAAAGAGTCCCAGAAACATCAAAGTTGGACCAAGAACATGATCGCGAGAACGTATTTCTCCAAATACTCCTGGCTCAAGCGCATGCCTCTCTATTATTGCTCTTCGCATATTGGCGACGAGAGGCGGCTTGACCTTTGCGGAGACAGCATGCGAGATGGGATTTTCGTCTATCGGCGCGACGGAGAATTCCAGCTCTTCGGTCCGGATCCCTTCTTCGTCAACCTGAGCATCCGCAAAGAGGCTGTCTGTCCTTCCGAGGTCTGTGCCTACAATGCGATGTCGGACCACGAAATTGTCGAACAGGCCATTTTTCTGGCTAGTCAGGAAATCATTCGCCCCGAACGGGTCATCACGGCGCTCGCCCTGCTTTGCTCCAAGATGGAAGAGGCCCAGGACTATGCCCAACGCAAGCGCCTTCCCGCCCGAACCCTTGATGCGGTCTTGGATTTCGCCGCGCAGAACGACGTAACGGTCACGATGTACACTCAGGCGGCTCTGGCACGCATGTTCCACCGTCCCATGCGGGCAAGGTAGCGCGTCGCAGCGATGCTTCGTGCCCTGGGACGCATAGGCATCAAGGATGGGGCGGTCCGGAGACTGCCCAGGGTTTCCCTGCCGGATACAGACCGCGCTGACTTCCTGCCTGC
Source organism: Planctomycetota bacterium (assembly GCA_023417885.1). Lineage (GTDB taxonomy): Bacteria > Planctomycetota > Phycisphaerae > Tepidisphaerales > Tepidisphaeraceae > JAEZED01. The sequence goes on along the minus strand of JAEZED010000229.1, from coordinate 2,155 downwards.
GCCCCCTACTGGCCTCCTTCGGACGATGCCATGGTCCAGGCGCGGCGAAGGCGATCGCGGCTGGCCGCGCGCAGCTTCTGGAGGCCGGCGTCGCGGGCCATGGCCGTGATGGCATCCTCTCCCGTGATACCATCGTCCTTCACGGCCTTCGCGAGGGCCACCAGTTCCGGAAGGGCGATCTCATCGACGGGCCTCGCCTCATCCCCAGCCGGACGCCGGAAGGACGGCCAAACGTTCTGATCCGTGCCGGCGGGCCAGAAGAAGACGCCGACATCCTCCTGACACATCGGGAAGCGTGCGCGGGCCAGGGTGATGACACGGTCGCGGATCTTGGGACCCGTGCGAAGCCATCCGTGGGCGCGCGCGATCCGGCGGGCGAGGACGTCATCGCGAACCGGCCCCTCCACTGCGATGACGTGAGCGATCATCTCCTGGAGCGCCGCAGTGTACTCTCGGTCGAAAAACGCTTCCGGGGCGACGGTGCTCACCACCGACATCGGGTCGGCCTCGCGGAACCGGCCGTCCGCACCGGCGAGCGGTGCGTCGCCCGCGTTGCGGGCATAGGCCATGGACGGCTGCATCAGGTCTGCGCCCTGGAACAGATCGTCGGCCGGGCGATGCCCCGTGCCGGTGGAAGCTTTGTTGCGCTCCTCGTCCGCGTCAGGGGACGGCGCCGCCCCCTCCGGCTCTTCCAAGGCGTCGGCGGCCGGCATGTCGTCGGTCAACACGGCGGCACCCAGCGCCGCTGCATCGAGCCGCAGCACCTCCTCGGCACGCCGCGCGCGGCTGGCCTCCAGCAAAGCCGACAAACGGGCATCGACCTTGTCCAGGGCGCCGTCGTGGTCGTGCCACCAGTCAGTGGACCAGATGCGGACGATCTCCCACCCCAGGCCACGCAGCACCTGCTCGCGCAGCTTGTCGCGGTCGCGGGCGGTGGCGGAGCGGTGGTAGGTCGCGCCATCGCATTCGATGCCGGCGAGGAAACGTCCGGGGGCGTCTGGATCGACCACGCCCAGATCAATCCGGAAGGACGAGACGCCGATCTGCGGACGTACCTGCCACCCGCGCGCGGCGAGCGCGCGGGCCACGGCGAGCTCGAATGGACTCTCATGCTCGCCGACGCTGCCGTGGACGGCCTCCGCCAACGCTCGCGGGCCGCGATCGGCGAACTCGAGGAAGTGCTTGAGGTCGCGGACACCGAGCGCCGCCGTGCGCGACAGGTCAAACTGCTCCGGCCGGAGGCTGGAGAAGACGCGCAGCTCCTGCCGGGCCCGGGTGACGGCAACGTTCAGGCGCCGCTCGCCGCCGTCCCGGTTCATCGGACCGAAGTTCATCGACACCGCCCCGGTCAGGGTGGGGCCGTAGGTGAGGGAGAAGTACATGACGTCGCGCTCGTCGCCCTGGACGCTCTCGAGATTCTTCACGAACACCGGCTCGACCGCGTCCTCGGCGAAGTGCGGCTCGATCTCGGGGGTCTTCCGCCGTTCCTCATCCAGCAGATCCTCGATCAGGCGCTGCTGTTCGCTGTTGAAGGTCACCACACCGACGGTCAGGCCGGCGGCCCGGAAGGCCGGTTCCTTCAGCCGCTCGACCAGATGGGCGACGAGCGCCCGCGCTTCCGGCTTGTTGATGCGGGCGCCGCCCTTCTCGTACACGCCGTCGGCGACGGGATGCAGGCTGACGGCCCGGTCGTCGGTGACCGGTGACGGGAAGGTGACCAGCCCGCCCTCGTAGTAGCGGTGGTTGGAGAAGGCGATCAGGCTTTCGTGGCGGCTGCGGTAGTGCCAGTTCAGGCTGCGGGCCGGAAGGTTGGCGCCCAGGCACTCGTCGAGGATGCTTTCCAGGTCGCCTTCCACGTCGCCAGCGTCGTCGTCCTCGCCGGTCTCCGCACGGTCGAAGAAGGCGGTCGGCGGAAGCTGCTTCGGATCCCCGACCATAACGACCTGCCGACCGCGCGCCATCGCGCCGATCGCGTCCCACACAGGAATCTGTGAGGCCTCGTCGAACACCACGACGTCGAACGGCGCTGTCTCGGCGGCCAGAAATTGAGCGATCGACAGCGGGCTCATCAGCAGGCAGGGGGCCAGCTTCGTCACCGCCGTCGGCAGCTTGCCAATTAGTTCGCGCAAGGGCATGTGGGCGCGCTTCTTCTGCA
>JAEZED010000214.1 GCA_023417885.1 Planctomycetota bacterium | reverse complement strand
CGCCCGGCTGGCGCGGCCTCGGCCCGCGCGCATGAAGCTGCGCGCCGCGCTGCTGCTGTTGCGGGTGTAGCGTCCACATGACGGTGCTCCTCGGAGGGCGGGCAGGCGCGAGCGGACGCCGCGCCGATTCGCCCTCGTTCGCGCAATGCGCGGCGCGGCGGATTCGTTCCGCTTGTCCGATCGGCGGGCTCGGCGCGCTGGTGTTCCTGTTCGGCCTCTGGCGCTGGCTCAACGACCCGCCCGAAATGCGGCGCGAGGACGGCCCGATCCCCGCGCTGCGCGCTTTCCTCGCCGAGCGCGACGCCGTGCTCGGCCTGGGCCTCGCGGTGATCGTCGTGCTGGTGATCCTGGGGCTGGTGACGATGGCCTTCTGAGGCCGCGCCGCGCCGTTCGGGTTTCGCACAAGGCCCCAAAGCCGCGAAGCGGCCACAGATTCAGGCGCCGTCCCCGGAGGGCCGACAAATCGCTCGGGTGCCCTTCGTGTCTTTGCGCCTTTGTGCGAAAAGACCCGGTCCCGTCGCCAGAGCCCCGCGTGACGTCGGAATACTCACGCGGAGACGCGGAGCCGCGGAGGGGTCCTGATTGCGGCGAAGCCGCCTTCCGAATCCGACCTCGCTTTCATCGACCGGGCTGGATGGAGAGCGGCTACGCCGCCGCCCGGCCCCCTCCGCGCCTCCGCGTCTCCGCGTGAGAAAAAACCTCCCCCGCGCCCACCGCCAACAACCGCAAATTATCCCCGTCGAATCATCTCCCCTTGCCTTCGAATCCGCTCCGTGATTCCCTATCTAGGAGGTTCGCCCCGGCACCGCGCGAATCCACGGAGACCACAACATGTCGCTGCTCGAAGCCCGCAAGACCTACAAGCCCTTCGAATACCCGTGGGCCTACGAGTTCTGGAAGCGGCAGCAGCAGATCCACTGGATGCCCGAGGAAGTGCCGCTCGGCGAGGACTGCCGCGACTGGGCGCAGAAGCTCTCCGATCACGAGCGCAACCTGCTCACCCAGATCTTCCGCTTCTTCACCCAGGCCGACGTCGAGGTGCAGGATTGCTACCACGAGAAATACGGCCGCGTGTTCAAGCCGACCGAGATCAAGATGATGCTCGCCGCGTTCTCCAACATGGAGACCGTGCACATCGCCGCCTACAGCCACCTGCTCGACACGATCGGCATGCCCGAGAGCGAGTACGGCATGTTCCTCGAGTACGAGGAGATGAAGGCCAAGCACGACTACCTGCAGGAATTCGGCGTCGACAGCGACGAGGACATCGCCCGCACGCTGGCGATGTTCGGCGGCTTCACCGAGGGGCTGCAGCTGTTCGCCAGCTTCGCCATGCTGATGAACTTCCCGCGCTTCAACAAGATGAAGGGCATGGGCCAGATCATCTCGTGGTCGATCCGCGACGAGAGCCTGCACTGCGAGGGCATCACCCGCCTGTTCCACGCGTTCTGCCAGGAGCGCGGCTGCCTGACCAAGGCGGTCAAGGAAGACATCATGGACATGTGCCAGAAGACCGTCCGGCTCGAGGACGCGTTCATCGACCTCGCGTTCGAGCAGGGCCCGGTCCCCGGCATGACCGCCAAGGAGATCAAGCGCTACATCCGCTACATCGCCGACTGGCGCCTCGGCCAGCTCGGCCTGCCGTCGATCTACATGGTCGACGACCACCCGCTGCCGTGGCTCGCGCCGCTGATCAACGGCGTGGAGCACGCCAACTTCTTCGAGACGCGGGCGACCGAGTACTCGAAGGCCGCGACCCGCGGGAACTGGAACGACGTCTGGGCGAGCTTCGACCAGCGGCAGAAGGCCAAGGGCGCGGCGGCGAACGAGGCGGATGAGGGCGACGGGCCGGGGTTGTTCGGGGATGCGGGCACGGGGGCGCAGGCGGCGGAGTAGAGAAAGCTCGGGAATCGAGCGTTAGTATTGACTTGGTGGGGCGCTTGATTCAGATCTCGTTTTGTTCCGTGCGTCGGGAGTCCGAACTTGCTTGATCCTACTCGCCAGACTGCAGCCGGACGGAACCTAATTGAGTTCGTCGGATCCCGTCGATTTGGAACGATACTGGCTGATCCGCCTTGGCAGTTCCAGAATCGCACCGGAAAGGTTGCGCCTGAACACAAGCGGCTCAACCGCTACGGCACGATGACATTGGATGAAATCTGCGCGCTGCCGGTCGAGACGATCGCCGCGACGCCAGCTCACTTGTATCTCTGGGTACCTAACGCGCTTCTGCCTGAAGGGCTAAAGGTGATGGAAGCGTGGGGCTTCCGCTACGTCTCGAACATCGTCTGGCACAAGGTGCGCAAGGACGGCGGCTCGGACGGGCGCGGCGTCGGCTTCTACTTCCGCAACGTCACCGAGCTGCTGCTGTTCGGCGTGCGCGGCAAGAACGCCCGCACGCTCGATCCCGGACGCAGCCAGGTCAACATGATGCAGACCCGCAAGCGCGAACACAGCCGCAAGCCCGACGAGCAGTACCAAATCATCGAGGACTGCAGCTGGGGCCCGCGCATCGAGCTGTTCAGCCGCGGCAAGCGCAAGGGCTGGGAGGTGTGGGGCAACCAAGCGGACGACAGCTACAAGCCGACCTGGGATACCTACAGCTACAACAGCGGGGTTGCGGTTCCGGCCGAGTAATTAACTGCTCAACTGCCCCGTCAGTCAGGTATAGGGCTTGCCGTTCCAAGTCGCCTCAGTGGCAGCGACGATGAGCACCGGGCATGTGCCCATTACCCCTCTGCGGACTCTCATCTGCGCCTTGTCGAATGCGGTCACCGTAGAGGTCGCAAGATCGATGGGTAGCTTCTTGTTTTGCTCTTCATCGGGGAGGGTCGCTTGGTAGTCGGCCCAGATCCGACGAGCCAACCGGAGCAGTTGCAGCCGGTCTTTGGTGATGATCATGCCGGCGGAAATGACTCCTGCTTCGTACCACGAGCGGTATGACGCCAGGTCCCTGTCGAGATTTCCGTCTTTGGCGTTCCATTCAACGTCGAGAACGATGCGGTTCTTGAAGTTGTCGACCAGATAACCGTGTTGATACACAGGGGGTAGTTCACCGAGCTTTTCTCCATCCTTCTGATAGAGGATGCCCTTGGTCTCCAGGTCCAGTCTCGCTTCGCACCAGCCCCGCTTCGCGAATTCCTCGTCAATCTGCTCAGCAATATCACCCCGGTTCCCGCCGGCCTTCAGCCATGAATTCGGATCGAGCCGATAAGTCGATAGCACATCGACGATGTCAGCCCATTCCTGCGGACACACGGCTTGCATAACCGCCGCGGCGGAATTGGACTCCATAAAAGCCCAGTGATTTCTCGCTTCTGGCGGAAGAACGTCCGGGAGATCGTATGTAAACGTCTCAAACATGACGGGGTTATGTCGCATCGTCCGACGAAGGCCAAGTGCGTGCCTCTGGTTTGGAAACAAATCGAGGTTATGGAGCGCGATTACGGTACTAGGTGGCCTAGAGAACTTAGGGCATGCGCGACTTCGATCCAGCGCCGCGGCGCTAACTCCTCACAACCATCATCGCGCTGTGATCGCTGAGCCCGGTCTCCCGGCAATCATGCAGATAGTGAGCCTCGCTCCCGGTTCCCGCCATGAACGCGGCATTCCCAAACGCATGGTCGAGACGGTAGCCGTTCGCCACCCGCGAGAACCAAGTCCACTCGCGGGCGTCCGGCCCGTGCGTGGCGCGCCACAGGTCCGTCAGGCCGGCCGTGCGTTCGAGGTCGAGGAACTGCTCCGCGCAGTCGAACCGTGCCGCCCCCGGGGCCAGGTCGCGCAGGTTGCAGCCCGTATTGAGGTCGCCGATCATCACCATCGCGCGGGTCTCCGCGCGCGCCAACGCCAGGCATCGTTCGAAGAACGGTGCCTTCGCCTTTCCTTGGGGGAAGTAGCAGCCGAGGACCGCCAGCCCGCCGATCCGCACCACCAGCAGCTCGCCCGCCCGAGGCCGTCTCCGGCGTCATTGTCGCGGATTCCTCAATTCCGAGACGCGAGGCAATCAGCATTCCGTTGGAGCCCGGTCCCGGCGAGGCCGACGCCAGCGCGTAGCCGGCGGCCGCGAGCCGCTCGCCCAGCCTGCCGCCGGCGGCGTTGGCCCGGTATTCGGTCAGCACGGCGATTTCGGGCGCCCGCTGCAACAGCCAGTCGGCAATGGCGCCCGCTCGCGCGCCGCCGCCGTGGCGCAGATTGAGCGTCAGCAGGTGCTTCGGGGACGGCATGTCAGATTCTAGGAATTGAGGGCACCAGAGACCTAGTTCCGACGCGTTGTAACCAAGTCGCGGTCGCAGTCGACGCAGCGGCTTATCTCGCGCGTGAAGTCGCTCGTCGTCCCGAGCGCCATAGTGACTCGATTCGCTTGCTGGTGCCTGAGGCCGAGGTGATTGGCGACACAGCCGTCGCAGACTTCGTCCGGCCGGCGCTGAGTGAGATAGTCATTGACCCGTTGCGCTATGATCATCGGCGATCCTCCCCCCTCAGAAGCGCTTCACCTGTTTCCCGAATGTGAAGCGCAATTCCCCGTCCGACACGTCCACCCCGTGAACCTCCCAGACGCCCACATAGGACTTACGTCGCATGATGCCATTGCGATCAGGCGGATGGCTGGTGGTCAGGATGGCCTTCCGCCCATTCTTCAGTGCGGCAATGAACTTGTCCCATTTCGGCCGTCCGTCGCACTTGGGATCGAGATAGTTCGGCCAGCGGCCCTCAACCCACCTGGCGTGAACACAGGGAAGCTTCTCACCTTCCCATTCCGCAAACCACGAGCCAGCGTGCCCCCTCGGTAGTCTCGCGCTCATGGCGCTTTCCCCCAACCCTCGCCGATCCCTCCATCAATTACACCCACCAACTCCGCGCATCCCTCATCGGCACGCGCTGCTGGGCGTTGACGATCACCATCGCGCAGCGGACCAGCAGCAGCACCGTCAGCGCCAGCAGCCCGCCGCCGCAGACGACGAAGCCCACCGCCTGCACCCCGTCGGGCATGGTGCCGTAGGGGGTCTCGAAGGCCGCGATCGCGGCCAGCGTCGCCGCGGCGAACAGCGCGTAGCCGCCGAGGCCCAGCCAGAAGGTCCGGATCAGGTAGGTGAACTGGCTGCGCTGCCACTCGGGCACCGGCTGCCGCCGCCAGACATGGGCCAGCACCACCCCGACCGGGGCCGAGACCACGGTGAAATACGTCGCCAGGTACAGCAGGCCGACCAGCGTCGGCCCGTTGACCTGGATCCCGCCCGTCGGCGCCCCCGGTGGCTCGCTCATTCGCCCGTCCCCCTCGGCGCGACGGGCTCCCCGCAGGCCCCGCTCATCCGGTCCATCATCGCGCCGTACTCCTCGATCGTCGGCATCTCCATCTCGGCGCGCAGCTCGGCGAGGCGCGCCTCGTCCTCGAGCGGGCGCAGCGGGCGCACGGTGCCCTCGCAGGCGCCCCACTGCGTGCCGTAGCGCTGCTTGCCGGTCAGCTTGAGCATGATCCGGTCGTAGAGATAGGCGTAGTTCGGCTTCGAGACCTCGCCTTGCGCCACCAGCGGCTCCATCAGCCGCAGCGCGCGCGCCTGGAACACCGGGTCGGCGTCGGCGTGCTGGGTCAGCAGCCACGCAGCGCTCGCGCCCTTCTCGCCGACCGCGGAGATCGTCGGCCAACCGTTCTCGGCCACCCGCGCCTTGAGCCATTCGGTGTTGGCGTGGTCGCTGCGGCTGGCCGCGGCCATCAGCAGTCCCTGCAGCGCCTGCTCGGCGTCGGCCGACAGCCGCGGCACGTCTGCCAGCGGCTCGCGCCCCCAGTTCATCGCCAGCCGCAGCATCTGCTCCTCGATCGTCCGCGCGGTCAGCGCCTCGCCGTACGAGCCGGCATTGCCCAGCGCGCGCTCCTGCGCCAGTCGCGCCGCGGCGATGTAGGTGTCGGCGACCGGCCGCGCCTCGCGCAGCGCGGCCTCGAACTCGGCGAACGGGCGGGTGAAGTCGAATCGGGGCAGCGCCGCCGGGCAGTGGGTCAGCGCGAAATAGCCTTCGGAGAGGTCCGGCGCGTCGATCCCCATCGCCGCCAGCTCCGCGACCGCCTCGTCGCGCGCCGCCTTGCGGCA
>JAEZED010000208.1 GCA_023417885.1 Planctomycetota bacterium | reverse complement strand
CCCCCCCCCCCCCCCCCCCGCCGCCCCCCCCCCCCCCCCCCCCCCCCCGCCACTTTGTTTCTCCGCCCACGATCGTGTGCGTGGGCCGACCCTCGAGATCCCAGCCGTGGAAAGGGCAGTTGCGGCTCTTGCTTGCGAAGCTGTCCACATCCACCGTCCACCGCAGAGACGGGTCGATGATCGTCACGTCGGCGACGCTCCCCGGCTCGAGCGTACCGCGGCCGTCCGGAAGGCTGACAATGCGTGCCGGGGCGATCGTCATGAGCTCGATCAGCTTCATCGCGTCGATGTGGCCGGGATCAAGCAGGGCCTTCTTGTAAAGGGCGAACGCTGGCTCGAGGCCGAGGATGCCGAAGGCCGCCTCCTGCACCGGCACGTTCTTCTCCTCCGCCAGGTGCGGGGCATGGTCGGTGGCGAGGCAATCGATCGTGCCGTCCACGACGCCGCGGATCACCGCCGCCACGTCCTCCGCCGTTCGCAGCGGCGGGTTCATCTTGTAGTTGGTGTCGTAGCCACGCAGCGACTCGTCGGTGAGCAGCAGGTGATGCGGCGCCGCCTCGGCGGTCACGCGCTGGCCATCCGCCTTGGCGCGGCGGATCAGCTCCACGCTCTGGGCGCTGGAGATGTGCTGCACGTGGTAGCGGCAGCCGATGCGGCGGTTGAGCAGGACGTCGCGCGCGATCATCAACTCCTCGGCCTCGCTCGGGATGCCCGGCAGGCCCAGCGCGGTCGCGACGTCGCCCGCGTTCATGCAGCCCCCCGAGAGCGTCGGCTCCTCGCAGTGCTGCATGATCGGCGCGTCGAACATTCGGCAGTACTGAAGTGACTTGCGCATCACACCCGCGTCCGCCACGCCTGCCCCGTCGTCGCTGAACGCGACGGCGCCGCGCTTCCACATCCCGCCGATCTCCGCGAGCTCGCGCCCCTCGCGCCCCTTGGTCAGGCAGCCGACCGGCAGCACGTTGCACAGGCCGACGCGCGCCGACTCCCGCAGGATGAACTCGATGCTCGCCTCGTCGTCCAGCGGCGGCTTCGTGTTCGGCATGCAGCAGACCGTCGTGAACCCGCCCGCCACGGCCGCGGCGCTGCCGGAGGCGATCGTCTCCTCCGCCTCGTCGCCCGGCTCGCGGAAGTGGACATGAATGTCGATCAGCCCCGGCGTCACCCAGCAGCCGGTGGCGTCGATCGTCTCATCGGCACGCCCCAGCCCATGCCCGATGGCGGCGATGCGCCCGTCGCGAATCAGCAGGTCCTTCTCCCGCGGAAAGGCGGCGGAGGGGTCGAGGATGGTGCCGTTGGTGATGAGGAGGGAGGACATTCAAACTCCGCGGTCAATCCTTTGGCCTTGCCTGCGTCACCAGGTAAAGCACCGCCATCCGCACCGCCAAACCATTGGTCACCTGCTGGAGGATGCCGCTCCTGTCGCTGTCGGCGATGGCGGAGTCGATCTCGACGCCGCGGTTCATCGGGCCGGGGTGCATGACGAAAAGCTCCGGCCGGGCGCGCTTGAGGCGGTCGGGAGTGAGCCCGAAAAGCTGCGTGTACTCGCGCACGCTCGGGAAGGCGGCCGACTTCATCCGCTCGAACTGGATGCGCAGCATGTTCACGGCGTCCACCTCGCCGATGACGCTGTCGAGGTCGTGGGTGACGTCGACGCCGAACTGCCGGAAGCTGCCTGGGCAGAGAGTGGCGGGGCCGCAGACCGTGACCTTCGCGCCGAGCTTGGTCAGGCAATGGATGTTGCTGCGCGCCACGCGGCTGTTGGCGATGTCGCCGACGATCAGCACGTGGAGCCCGGAGAAATCGTTGTCGGTGCGTCCGAAGCGCCCGCGGATCGTGTAGGCGTCCAGCAGCCCCTGGGTCGGGTGCTCGTGGGCGCCGTCGCCGGCGTTCACGACGGAGCAGCCGACGCTACTTGCAACCAGCGCCGCCGCGCCGGCCGCTGCGTGGCGCACGACCAGCACGTCCACCCCCATCGCCTCGATGGTGCGCACCGTGTCGACCAGCGACTCCCCCTTGCTGACGCTGCTCCCCTTGCCGCTGAACTCGATGATGTCGGCGCTGAGGCGCTGGGCGGCGAGCGTGAAGCTGTTGCGCGTGCGCGTCGAGTCCTCGAAGAACGCGTTCACCACCACCCGGCCGCGCAGCGCCGGAACCTTCTTCACCGAGCGCGTGCTCACCTCTCGGAAGCTGTCGGCCGTGTCGAGCAGGAAACGGATCTCCGCCGCCGACAGATCGGCGATGCCCAGCAGGTGGGGTCGTGCCCAGCTGCTGACCGCCTCGGCCTGGGTACGTGGCATGCCGCTCATGAACCGCCCTCCGTCCCGGCCACTTCGACGGCGTCGCGCCCGTCGTCTTCCCGGAGCCGAACGTTCACCCGGGCGCCCCGCGGAACGTCCAGGATCCGGCCGATGTAGTCCGGGTGAATCGGCAGTTCCCGGCCGCCCCGGTCGATGAGCACCGCCAGACGGATATAGGCCGGCCGGCCGAAATGGGTGATCGCCTCGAGCGCGGCGCGGATGCTCCGGCCGGTATAGATCACGTCGTCCACGAGGAGCATCGGGATCCCGTCCACCTCGATGTCGAGGTCGCTGGGCCGGACGAGCGGAACGGGGCCGATCTCCGATAGATCGTCGCGATAGAGGGTGATGTCCACAGTGCCGGTACGCACCTCGATTTCTGCCTCGGCCAGCAGCGTTCGGAGTCGGGCCGCCAGCGTCTCGCCGCGGGTGCGAATGCCCACCACGTTCAGCGGCTGGCCGGCGGGGTGTTCCCGCACGACCGCGTCCGCCAGGTCGCGGATTGCGCCGGCGATGGCGTCGGAATGAAGCACCTCGCTTGCAGGCATCGTCGCACGACGTTAGCCGCGGAGCGTGCCTTGAGGCAAAAACGGGCGGTTTGCTCGATATGCGCGGCGGACGCGATCATCTGTGTGGCCCAGGGCGGATCAGGGCGGCGGGGTCGCGTGCGTCCTGGCCCCGTGCCTGCTGAAGCCGGAAGAGCGTGATCTCCGGCTTGCACCAGCTGTCGAATCGCTGCCCGTAACTGAGCCCGCGATTGACGTAGAGCTTTCTGGCTCCCGGCAGTGAGTAGCTGCCGCGAACGAACTGGCGTTTGCGCTTCCGGTTGAACCGGCGCCCGATCTGGCTGGTGGCAAGCTGTCGGCCGTGGGTGTGGCCGCTGAGCATCCACTGCCACGGGTAGTCCAGCAGGTCCAGGGCGTTGCGCGGATCGTGATTGAGGCAGATGACGGTTTCGTCCTCCGCGACGCCCTCGAAGGCCGTGGCGGCGTCGAGGCGGCCGCTCCAGAGGTCGTCCAGCCCGACGATCGTGAGCGGCCTGACTGCCCGGGGCAGGTGAACCCTGTGAACCTGGTTGGTCAGCAGGATCATCCCCCGTTCCCCCAGGACCTTCTGGAAGTAGCGGGCACGCCGGCTGGCTTCGGTGAGGTTCCAGTTGCCGTGCAGGCTGTAATCGTGGTTCCCGAGGATGCAGATGATCCCGTGTCGCGGCCGTGGGCGCATGTGTGCCAGCAGGTCGGCGGCCAACCGGGCGTACCGATACCCGCCGGTGATGAGGTCGCCGGTGACGACGAGCAGGTCCGGCCGGAGGTCGACGACGTGCTTGAGCTGTTCGGCGAGAAAGCCGCGCCAAACGACGGGGGAGACGTGCAGATCACTGATCTGGGCGATTCGGAAGCCTTCAAAGGCGGGATCCAGTCCCCGAAGGGGCATCGGGACGCGCCGGACATCGAGCCACGCGCGGTGAATCGGCCCGCTGTGCAGGCCTGTGAGGCCGAACCGGGAGAGCGTGTGCCAGACTCGCTGTCTGGCCTGGTACTGGCGCGCCCAGTGGGGGGCGTTCACGAACTGGTGCAGGGTCTGCGACAAGTGGCGAAACGGCACGCGGCGATCTTAGCGATGCGGCCCCGGACGAGAACCGGTCTTATCGACAGTGCTGGATGTGCCGGTGCGGGCGCCGTGGTGGCCCGGCCGACGCGGGCGGCTATCCTTTGCTCCCCGTGAACGATCCGGCAGCAGCAACCACGATGTCCCGACCCGCGCGCAACCCGGCCGGGCCGCTCGAGACCGGCCCCGCCGCGTCGCATCCCTACTCCCGCCCCGACGGAGAGCGGCAGCACGTCTCCCGGCTCAGCATCGTCATTCCCGTTTACAACGAGGAACGGACGGTGCAGCGGCTGGTGGGCATGGTCGTCAACGCCGCCATCCCCGCAGGTGTCGAGCGGGAGATCGTCTGCGTCAACGACGCCAGCACCGACGGAACCGCCGCCAAGCTCGACGAGCTTCCCAGGCTCTACCCGGAGTGTCGCTTCCTCATCCACCATCAGCCGGAGAACCGGGGCAAGGGAGCGGCGCTGCGGCAGGGTTTCTCCATGGCCACCGGCGATGTCGTGCTCGTCCAGGACGCGGACCTGGAGTACGACCCCGCGGACTACCCCAAACTCCTCCAGCCGATCGTGGATGACGTGGCGGACGTGGTGTACGGCAGCCGCTTCATCGGCGAGCCGCACCGCGTGCTCTACTACTGGCACACGCTCGGGAACAAGTTCCTCACGACGCTGAGCAACATGTTCACGAACCTGAACCTGACGGACATGGAGGTCTGCTACAAGGTGTTCCGCAAGAGTGTCCTCGACCGGATCACCATCAAGTGCGACCGCTTCGGCTTTGAGCCGGAAGTGACCGCCAAGATCGCGAAGCTTCGCCCGCGACTGCGGATCTACGAGGTTGGTATCGCTTATTACGGCCGCAGCTACGAGGAGGGGAAGAAGATCACCTGGAAGGACGGGATCAAGGCGATCCTGACGATCGTCCGGTTCCGGTTCACCAACTAAGGCGACTTTCAGTCGACGCTTGCGCGCTGCCCTTCACTGTGGCTGGCGGTACCATCGCCCTCCGAACGCGAGCGGCGGCCTACACGGCACGCCGAACGACCTTGCTCCTGTGGACTGCCATGCCGCAGGGCGACTACTGATTCGACTCCGCCCACGGCCACGCGTCCATGCCCCAGGTCAAGGCAATCACCAAGAGCATCGAGACGCCGCCGGATGTGCGCGCCATCGAGCGGCCTCCGGAAGGGCTCGCCGAGCGCCAGGCGCTGCTCCAACCGCCGGCTGCGCGACCGGGCTGGTTCCGGCGGCATTGGCCGGTCGTCCTGGTCATCCTCCTGTCGTCGCTGCTGGCGATTCCACGACTGACGTTCCTCCTGCCCGCACTGGCTGATCATCGGGACGAGATCTACCAGCCGCTGCGGGCGTTGAAGTTTGCGGCGAGTGCGGGTCAGGCGTTCCACAAGTATGGTCCGGCGCCCAACTTCGTGCTGCTCCCGGCCTACGGCGCGACCTTCGTCTACTGGAAAGTGACGGGCGATTTCTCCACGCCACAGCAGGACTATCCCTATGGCCTGGCGCGGCCCCTGGACCAACTGGGCGTGCTCATCTTCGAGTCTCGCCTGATCTTCCTGCTGCTCGGGATCGCGGGCGTCGCAGCGCTGACCGCCGCCATGCGCCGGCAGACGGGCAGCACCCTGGCCGCCGCGGGGGCGGCGCTGCTGATGATCGTGACGTGCTATCGCTTCCAGTGGGCGCTGCCGTCTGCGAGCGTCGATGCGTCGATGATCGCCTTCGTCCTGCTCGCGCTGGCGGCATGGTTGCGCATGGCGCATGACGGCCCCACGCCGTGGCGCGGCGCCCTCTTCGCGGCCGCCGCGGCGATGGCGGTGGGGTCGAAGGAGAACGCGGCGTTCCCGCTCGCGGTGATGTCCGTCGCGCTGGTCGTGTGGTCGGCGTGGCGCGAGCGCACGGGGCAGAACGGGGAGACGGGCCGCCTGTGGCGCAGCGTGGTCACCGCCGCGCTCGTCGGCTCGGGCCTGTACCTCGCCCTGAACGTGATCTACGCCCCTGGGGTCTGGTGGCAGCGCATCGAGTACTGGAGCGGCCCGGGCGTCAGCGGCGGCGTTTGGGGGGAGAACGAATCGTGGCGGTTGCACCTGCGGTTCGTCGGCGCGGGTTTCCTGAACAACCTCGGCCCCGCGGGTGTGATCCTCGTCCCTCTTGCCATCACCGCCGCCTGGTTCGCCAGACCCGGCTGGGCGGCCCTGCTGTCGGCGGCGCCACTGGCTTCCGTCGTGACCGTCCTGGCGCTCCCATATGCCACCGACCGCTTCATCACGCCGGCCCTCGTGACGGCGGCGCCGCTCGTGGCGATCGGCATCGCCGCCGCGTGGGAGCGCAGCGGCGCGGCGGGGCGGGTGGTGCTGGGCGGCGTGCTGGCACTGGGGATCGGCGCCAACCTCCTCTGGTCGACCGTGGTGTACCACCTCGACGACCTGGCGGAGCAGGCTCAGATGGAGCGCGACCTCGCGACGCGAACCGACGATCCGTTCGTCGGATACGCGGTGATGATCGGCGACTCGCCTGCCATGCATCGCCTGAACCACCTCGGCTACCGGGCGGATCTCCGCGCGATGCCGGAGTGGGCAGCGGAGCGGGACAATCTTCCCGATGTCATCTACGCGTCGGCGGGGCGGATGCAGATGATTGACGAGGCCCGTCAGATGCCGGGGCGGGCGGCGTTCTACAAGAGCGAGTACGACTTCGACCTGGACGCGTGGCCCGGGTTTGAGGCCCTGGGCTACGCGCCGCCGAGGCCGATCGAGACGCCATGGCCCCGGCGGCTGGCGCTGCTGGAATGGATGCCCTTGGCGGATGAACTGGGTCTGCGGACGGTGATCGTGTACGAAAGGGCGGAATCGGCCGATAACGAGGGTACGGCCGGGCGGTGAGTCGGGGCTAGGCTTGCGGGTGTTCCGGGCTATGGTTGCACCCGCCGCGAGTGCGGCGGGCGGTCGTGCCGCTCGACCATGCCAGGCGCGGCGTTGTAAGCGATATTCAGCGGGTTGGATCGACGCATGCGCATCCTCATTTCTGGCGCCGCCGGCTTCCTCGGCTCTCACCTGAGCGATCTGCTCCTGTCGCAGGGGCACGAGGTGGTGGGCGTGGACAACTTCGCGACCGGCCGGCCCGAGAACGTGGAACACCTGCGCGGGCGATCCGACTTCTCCCTCGTGGAGGCGGACGTTGTCGATCCGCTGTCGATCGACGGCCCGCTCGACCGTGTCTACCACCTGGCGAGCCCCGCGAGCCCGATCGGCTACGTGAAGCAGCAGGTGGCGACGCTGAAGGTCAACGCCGCCGGCACGTGGAACCTGCTGGAACTGGCGCAGGAGAAGGAGGCTCGCTTCCTGATGGCCAGCACCAGCGAGTGCTACGGCGATCCGCTGGTCAACCCGCAGCCGGAGAGTTACTGGGGGAACGTCAACCCGATCGGCCTGCGCAGCATGTACGACGAGGCCAAGCGCTTCAGCGAGGCGTGCACGATGGCCTACCACCGCGAGCGGGGGGCCGATACTCGGATCGTGCGCATCTTCAACACCTACGGCCCGCGCATGGATCCGTATGACGGGCGCGTCGTCATCAGCTTCATCCGCCAGGCGCTGCACAACGAGCCGCTGACGGTCTTCGGCGACGGCAGCCAGACGCGTTCGCTCTGCTACGTCTCCGACCTCGTCCGCGGCATCAACATGGTGATGGAGAGCGACTTCACCGACCCGGTGAACGTCGGCAACCCGCAGGAACTGACCATTCTCGATATCGCGCGCGAGATCCTCTCCCTGATCCCCGCCAGCACGAGCAAGATCACCTTTCACCCGATGCCGCCGGACGATCCGAAGGTTCGTTGCCCCGACATCACGCGTGCACGCGACGTCATCGGGTGGACGCCGACCGTGGGGCGGCGCGAGGGGCTGGGGAAGATGATCGAGTATTACCGCGACCGGCTCTCGCAGGTTGCGTGAGTTCGCCGCTCACTTTTCAATGAGCTAGGCGACATTTTCGCCTTGCTTCTGCAAGCCGGTTGCCCGACGATCCACCCCTCGGGGGGGCCTGGTGGATCGTCTTTTCACCGGGAGGTTTGCAGAATGCGTTGTGCGATGATTCAAACGGGAGTGGCCGGGCTCTTCCTGCTCGGCGCCGCCGCCGAGGCGCGCGGGGATTTGCTGATTTACGAGCCGTTCGACTACACCGCCGGCCTCGAGATGGACGGGCTGCCGGCGACCGGCCTCAACCTCACCGGCAACTACGCTTCCTCCACGATCCAGGACCTGGAGATCGCATCGCCCGGACTGGGTTACGGCAGCATCGCCGGGCCCGTGCCGGGCGTCGCGGGCAACCGCGTCACCGACATGAACGGCGCGGGCAGCGGCATCGCGACCGTTTCCGTCGACCAGGACATCACCTCCGCCGTGGGGGAGGGGTTTTTCTTCTCCGCGCTGTTCACGTTCGACGACGACGGCAACCTCAACCGCTTCGCCCGAATCACCCTCGAGGATGAGGCGACCGGTGACCGGATCACGTTCGGCGAGGCCACCGTCGGCGTCCGCGCCATCCGGATCGAGGCGGAGACCACCGCCACCGGCGGGCTCATTTCCGACGGCGCCGACGGCAGCTTCACCGACGGCCACACCTACTGGCTGATCGGCCGCTACTTCAACAGCCCCACCGCGGAGGGAGACATCCTCCAACTCGTCGGGTACGACGTCTCGGAGCCCGATGCGATCTCGACGGAGTTCGACATCAACGATCCGGCCGCGGAGTTCGGCTTCAGTCTCGACGCTTTCGACATCGACCTGGCGCAGGTGACTTCGCTCGTCTTCAGTGCCCGCGGCGACGCGAACAACCATCTGGACGAGTTCCGCCTGGGGCGGTCGTACGCCGACGTCACCGCCATTCCCGAGCCCGGATCGTTCGCCGCCGGGATGCTGGCTGCCGGTTGGTGGCTCCGGCGCCGGCGCGGTTCGTGACAGTTTTCACCAAAGTTGAAACGCGCTGCCGCAGCCTCACTATCTTTCAGTAGTTCTTGAAAGAAGTGAGGAATCCGAATGTTGCAAAGCAGTGCAGCCCGCTCGTTGGACTCCGAGGCCGCCTCCCTGGCCGCCCGTCTCCGCACACGCTCCCCCGAGGAGCGGCTCCAGGAGGTGCAGGACCTCTTCATCCGGCGCTGGGGCGAGATGGGCGCCACCTGGGGCATCAACCGCACCATGGCGGAGATCCACGCGCTGCTCTACATCACCGGCCAGCCGCTCTGCACGGACGACGTGATGGAGCGCCTGAACATCAGCCGCGGAAACGCCAGCATGAGCCTGCGCGCCCTCCAGGACTGGGGCATCATCCGCCGCTTCCACCGGCGCGGCGAGCGCCGCGAATACTTCGAGAGCCTCTCGGACATCTGGGAACTCTTCTCCATCATCGCCGCCGAGCGCAAGCGCCGCGAGATGGACCCGGTACTGGAGACCATCAAGCAGTGCCAGCAGATGCTCAGCGAGCAGGCGCTGGGCAAGTCGGCGGCGCGCGACGAGGCGGTGAAGCTCACGCGCCAGCGCCTAGCGGGGATGGAGGAGTTCATGTCGGTGACGAACAAGATCTTCGAGCAGTTCGTCAGCAACGCCCGCAGCGGCCTGAACCGGGTGGTGCGCGTCCTGCTGAAGGCGCTGCCGTAGGGGGAGGGCAGAGGGCGGACGGCCGACGGCAGAGGTTTCGGAACGCGTGACGAATCCGGTAGCGGGTTCGCCCACGATATCGCGACGCCCGGGGTTTCGGATCAGCGCCAGGCGTTGCAGCGTCGGTCACATCGCGGTGCGGCGCATCCGGCCAATCCTCACCGCCGCTCCTCGAGTTGGTTGGAGCTCAGGCTCAGATCGCGGAAGCCGATGGGGGCGATCATGAAGCGGATGCCGCTGTCGTCGTCGATCCGGTCGGTGTAGACGCCGACGTTGATCAGGAACCGGTCGAACCGCCGCGTCACCATCACGCTCGTGTGGCGGATGTCGCTGATCTCCACGTCGTAGCTCGCCGCCGCCGCCAGGCTGTAGCGCTGGCTCAGCCGGTAGTCGATCGACCCCACGCCCAGCAGCAGGTCCAGCGGCTCGACGTAGCGCCCGCCGATGCTGTAACTGAGCCGGTCGTCGCGCGTGATGATCACGCCCGCGGCGAGCGTGACCAGGTCGTCGCTCTCCAGGCTGTAGGCGGCGTCGCCGACGAGCGCGGTCGTGTCGCTGATGCGCCAGAGCGCGTCGGTGTTGATGCCGTCGCGCGGTAGGCTCGACTCCGGCTCGCTGGCGAAGAAGAGCCCGCGGAACCCGGCCGCCGTCGCGAACCCGGCGTTGGTGGGTACGAACAACTCGTCCGGCTCATCCTCGAAGAAGTTGGCCTCGATGCCCCAGGTGAGGAAGTCCACGCTGCGCTTCCGGCCGGGCCCGCCGCGCTTGGTCTGCCAGCGCTGGCGCATCGCAAGCTGCACCGCGGTCACGTCGCTGATCGTGTCGATCCCCTGGTCGAAGATGTACAGATCGTTCGCGTCCTCGCTCTGCCAGGACGTGAAGCCGGTGACGCTCGGCTCGATAACGTGGCGCACGCGGTCGATGTCGAGAATGCGCGAGTAGATCCGATCATCCGTCCGCGAGAAGGCGGTTCCGACGCGCAGGCCGGCCCCGCCCAGCGCGCGGCCCACGGCGCCGCCGTTGAGATGGTCGCTGTAGGCCGTGAAGCGCCCGACCAGGAACGGCACGACGCTCACGCCGTCCATCTCGAGCGGCAGGGAGAGTTCCTGCCGGAAGTCGCCGCGGCCGATGAGCTTCTCGGGCGTGCCGGTGTAGCCGTAGGCGGGGATGCCGGGGAACGACTCGTCGACGTCGGGCGAGCCGAAGTCGCGGAAGCCGAGGTCGGCGACGAGGTCCGGCTGGAAGTTGTTGAACTGGAGGAGCCCGACGCGGTTGCGGCTGGTGAGCGTGACGGGGCCGAGCCGGTCGCCGAAGCGGGCATATCGCGCCTCGGGCAGGCGCTCGATGCTCGCCCCCTCCTGGAACTCGTTGGAGGTCGTGGCGAAGTCGTTTATGTCGTAGACGACGCCCATTCCCAGCAGCTCGTTGCCGCTGGCGCGATCGACGTTGAAGAACAGGTCGTGCGGCGGGCCCTCCCAGAACTGCCGGCGCTCCCACTGCTCGAGGAACGTCTCGTCGCTGGCGAAGCCCACGCGCGCCTGCGCGCTCCAGTCGCCGGGGAAGTAGTGGAGATGCTGCCAGAAGAACCGCCCGCGCAGGTCGTCCTGCTCAATCGAGGCGCGCTCTCGACCGAGGTTGTCGAAGCCGTGGTCGTCCACGAGGAACGCCGTCAGCTCGCCGGAGAAGGTCTCGGGGCGATTGCCAAAGAGGAAGATGTCGCCGTAGTAGTCGGCGTCCAGGCCGGCGGTGAAGCCCCGGTCGCCCAGGTGGCCGAGCGTGTAGGTGGCGTCGAGCGTGCGCGGCGGGGTGGTGTTGAAGGTCTCGAAGAGGCCCCAGGTCGTCTCCACGCCGAAGCCGAAGTCCTTCGAGTCGCCGACGCTCACCCGGCGCAGGGGCAGGCGGTTGTCGACGGTTGAGCCCCGTACCGACGGGAACCAGAAGAATGGGACGTCGAAGAGGCGGGCGTTGACGTTGTCTGCACCGAAGACGCTCCGCCCCTCCTCCCGCCGCACGAAGACGCGCGAGGCGTTGAGGCTGTAATCCGGCACGGCGAAGCGGCTCGTGCTGATCTCGGCGTTGTCCGCCTCGTAGCGCCCCCTGGCGAGCTGGCGGATCGTGTCGGCGCGGAGCGTGATCGGCTCCCTTGCGCGCAGCGCACCCGAAGCCTCGGGCGCCGTCGTGTGCAGCACGGCTCGCGTGAGCACGGCCCGTTCGGTCTCGAAGTCATAAAAGGCCCGCGCCGCCTCCAGTCGCTGCTCGACCGCGGTGAAGCCCTCGCGATCTCCGCCGCCGGGCGTGTAGACGATCCGCACGTCCCCCTCGAGGTAGACGCCGGTGATCTTCTCGCGAAGCGCGTCCGCCTGGAGGGCCCCCTCGTCCAGGCGCTCCAGCGCCGTGAAGACGACGGCGCGATCCGCGCGCAGCTCGAGGGGATCCCCGTTATCGGCGCGCTGCGACAGGAAGACGCCTCCCGTCGCCAGCAGCGCGATCGTCCCGTCCGCCGACGGTGTCGTTCGCACGTCCGCCGCCGTGAGTCGGACCGGAGCGACCGTCCGCTCCACAGCCGGCGCCTCGATCGGCACAACCGTGCCCGGCTGTGTCGCGGATCCCGGCTGGACCGGCCCCGCGGCCGGGCCGGTCGTGGGCGCGGGCCTTGGCCTGAGCGGCAGGGCACGCTGGTAGATCTCCGAGGCGCTCATGTCGCGGGCCTCGCGCACCGGGACGTCGAACCTGACGCCGTCCACGATGACATTCGCAGCCAGCCGCTCGCCGAATTGGCGGGCCTCGGGTGTCTGGACGATGGCGTTCTGCTCATCCGTCCCGAGCAGGACGACGTCGGCCCGGGTGCGGGCCTCCCCGGGCAGCTTCTCGAGCCAGAGAATCGCATCCGGCGCCTGGAGCGTGGCCTCGCCGGCCTGCAACTCCACCCCGCCACGCAGGAGGACGATGTTCGTCTGCCCGTCGGTCCAACTTGCGGCTCCGGCAGCCCTTATGAGCAGTTGCGGTATCGCCGGCCGCAGGGCGTCGCCGCTGGGCTGGGTCTGTGCGGGCGGGGTCGGCTGACCAAGTGCCCGATCCGGGCCCGCGAGCAGGGCGGCAACGCCCACCACGGCCGCCAGGAGCGTGGCGCGGGTTCGCGGGCCGGAAGCAAGCCGATAAGGGGGCAAGGCTGCGGGATTGTCCAAAGCCGGCGCGTTCGGTCAACGATTGGACGATTAAGCGATGGGTTCGTGTCCTGCTTGCCAGGCCGGACTCCGCGACTTCGGGTTCATCCGCGCCTGTTCCCCGGATAGACTGCCCGTTCCGTTTCTGTCCGTACCTGGAGCCTTCATGCAGCTTAACCGGACTCTGTGCCTACTGCTCTGCCTCGCGTTCGGCGTCGCCTCCGCCGCCTGGGCCGCCGAGCCTCCTACCACGCAGCCCACGACGCGCGGGTCTCCCGTGCTCACGGCCCTCGAGAAGCTCAAGGCCAGCCAGCAGGCGATGGCCGACGAGGCGGCCGAGACCGCCTCGGCCGAAGAGGAGGCCGATGAGTCGGCGGACAAGCAGCCCGCGGCGCAGGAGAAGAACTTCCCCACGCCGGCCGAGCTGATCCGCCAGCTCAAGCAGCAGAAGGCGGCCGAGGAGGCCCGGACGCTCGTCGCCCAGATCGACTTCTCGGAGCCGATGTCGGAGCAGCCGGCGTCGGCCGGCCTTTTCGGAGGCGGCTCGGGGCTTGATCTCCGGACGGTGCTGGGCCGGCTGAGCAAGGCGGAGCAGGACGACTCGTGCGAGGCGGTGCTGCTGACGTTCTACAACGGCGGGATGATGAACTTTGCGCAGGCCCAGGAGCTGCGCGGCGCGCTCGACCGGCTGCGCAAGGCGGACAAGCGGACCTTCGTCTACGCCGACAGCTACGACACGATGAGCTACCTTGTCGCCAGCGTCGCGACCGACGTGGTGCTGATGGACGGGGGCGAGATCTTCATCCCCGGTGTGTCGGTGGAGCCGATGTTCTATCGCGGGGCGCTGGACAAGCTCGGCATCCAGCCCGACTACGTGCAGATCGGCGAGTACAAGGGTGCCGAGGAGCCGTACACGCGCGCCGAGCCGAGCGAGGAACTCGACCAGGAGATGGAGCGGCTCGTCGAGTCGCTTTACGGGCAGATCGTCGACCAGATCGCCACGAGCCGCAACATGCGGCCGGAGAAGGTGAAGGAGTTCATCGACCGTGCCATGGTGCCGGCGAAGCAGGCGGTCAAGCTGGGCCTCGTCGATCACATCGCCGACGCCGATGGCCTGCGCGCGCTGATGCAGGGAGAGTTCGGCAACGAGGTGAACATCGAGCAGGGGTACGGCATCGAGGAGCAGGAGGGCGGGTTCGACCCCGACAACCCCTTTGCCTTCCTCGCCATGCTCCAGCCGAAGGAGCCGGAGATCGACGGCCCGAGCATCGCTCTCATCTACGCCGAAGGCACGATCACCGGCGGTGAGAGCGGCGGGGGCGGCCTGTTCGGCGGGAGCAGCATCGGCAGCGAGACCATCCGCCGCGCCATGCGGATGGCTGAGCGCAACGACAACATCAAGGCGGTGGTGATCCGCATCGACTCCCCGGGCGGCAGCGCCCTGGCGAGCGAGGCGATGTACCAGGCCGTGCGTCGCGTGGCGGAGAAGAAGCCGGTGATCATCAGCATCGGCGGGATGGCCGCCAGCGGCGGGTATTACCTGGCCGTCGCGGGTGATCACATCGTGGCCGATCCGGCCGGCATCGTCGGCTCCATCGGCGTGGTGGGCGGAAAGCTCGTGCTCAGTGGCCTTTACGACAAGCTCGGCCTGACCACGGCGAGCTACAGCCGCGGTCAGAACGCGCATCTCTTCAGCGACACCGCTCCCTGGACCAACCGGCAGCGTCGTCTCGTGCGCAACTGGATGCGCTCCACCTACGAGCAGTTCACCGACCGCGTCATGAGCACGCGCGAAGGAAAGATTCGCGACGTCGACGCCGTCGCCCGTGGACGCATCTTCCTGGCAAAGGACGCCCTGCCCCTGGGCATGGTGGACGAGCTGGGCGGCATCGAACTGGCGCTGGAACGAGCCGCCGAGCGGGCGGAGCTGGAGTCTTACGAGGTCGTCATTCTTCCGGAACAGGCGTTCAACCCGCTAGCCGGCATGGGCTTCCCCCTCGGCCAGATCGCCGGCGCCGAGGCGCAGGCGATCGCGCTGATCCCCGAGCGCATGCGCGAGGCGCTGGGCCGGATGGTGCAGCTCGGCCAGTTGCTCGAGGAGCGGCCGGTTGTCCTGATGACCCCCTACGTCATCCGCGTCCGCTGACGCACGTCCGAAGACGACGAGACACGAGGCGTGGCCGCATCGGTCACGCCTCGCTCGTTTCCCCAGGCACCAGCACGTTCAGCGCCGCGGGCGCGACTTCGACGCGCAGCGATCCCTCCCCGACCGGGTCGCCGTCGATGTTGAATGGCATCGCCGGTTCCGCCTTCAGCTCGACGGAGGTGGCGGAGATGTTGATCGTGTGCTGGCTCTGGTCCACCTCGCCGAGCAGCAGCTTCGCGGTGACGCCGGCGAGATCCAGCCAGTCGCCGGGCGTGATGACCACGAACTCCAACCGACCGTCGGAGGGGTCCGCGGCCGGCGCCACTTCCATTCCGCCGCCGGCGTAGCGGGCATTGGCGACAATGACATTGATCGCTTCGAAGGTACGTGCCTCTCCATCGTCGATGCGGAAGGTGAGCTTGTGGGGATGCTCCAGTTCGTCCACGCTTCCCATCGCGGCCCGCGCGTAAGCGAGGGGGCCCCAGAACTTCTTGATCTCGGGCGTCAGCGACTCCTTGAGCTTCGCCGAAAAACCGCCGGCGACGACGTTGATGCACCATCCCGAGCGCTCCGGCCCGCCGTCGGTGGGGTGCAGCCGCCATCGCAGCACGTCGAGCGCGCGGCGGCGGCCGGTTTGAAGGAGCTTGAGACATTCCTCCGGCGTGTCGGGCAACTCGAGCGTCCGAACGAGGTCGTTGCCGGTGCCGAAGGGAAGAACCAGCAGGTCCGGCAAGGCACCCCCGGGGGCGCGGGCGTCCATCAGGCCGTTGACAACCTGGCTGACCGTTCCATCGCCACCGGCGGCCACCACGACCCGGCGGGTGGCGGCTACGGCCTCGCCTGCGATCCGGGCAGCGTCGCCGGGGCCCTCTGTCGGGCAGAACTCGATTCCGCTCCCGTTGTCCAGGTCCCGGCGCAGGGTTTCGATTCCCTCGGCGGTGCCCGCTTCGGGATTGAAGACCACGCAGACCGGGGCGACGTTCGTCATCGCCGGCATGATGGATTCGGTGTGACTCCGCGAGCAACGTGGATTCCGCGCAGGGGTCGCCGGCGCGTTGGACCCGGGGGAGTGCCGGGGCGTGGATTTGACGCGGGATGAGGCCTTCCTAAGAATCGCCGCAAGCAATGCCCGATTCACCCACGCAGCCCAAGCCGTCCGCGCCGCGGAAGATCGATCACCCGGCCATCCCCGCGCTGCGGGAGCGCTTTGCCAGCGCGGGCCTCGGCGTGCGGGAGTTTCGCGACATGGTGACGGTCTCCCTGCCGCGCGAGCGCCTGCTCGAGATCTGCACCTTCCTGCGCGACGAGCCGTCGCTGCGATACGACTTCCTCGCCGAGCTCAACGGGGTCGACTACCTCGACTATCCCGGCGGCGCGCCGGGCCGGTTCGCCGTGAACTACGGGCTGACCAGCATCGGGCACAACAGCCGGCTCTGGCTGAAGGTGTTCCTGAACCCGGAGCGTTCCACCAAGCCGCGTGAGGGGGAGTTCCGCGACGAGGAGGCGCTGGAGAAGGCCGATCCGGGCCTCGTCATTGACAGCGTCACCGGCCTGTGGGCCGGCGCCGAGTGGATGGAGCGTGAGGTGTACGACATGTTCGGCATCGTCTTCCGCGGCCATCCGGACCTTCGCCGGATCCTCACCTGGAACGGCTTCGGCTCCCGCCCGCTCCGCAAGGACTACCCGCTCCGCGGCATCGGAGAGCGCGAGGATTACCAGATCATCAGCCGGGAAACCGCCTGAGGCGCGACGCCCGACCGTACCAGCGGCCCACGGCCGTGCAGCATTGGGAGGCCACATGCCCCGTTGGATCTCACTACTGGCAATCGGCATCGCGATGGCCCTGGCCAGCGCCGGGTGCAGCGAAGAGCTTGGCCGCAGCCAGGAGAACGTCGCCGGCTCGTGGCAGGCGCCCTTTGCGGACGTGGTCGTCACGCTCAACTTCTTCCCAGATGGCTCCTACACCATCGACACGACCACCGAGGGAACCCAGGGGGAGCAGCTCTTCAACTCCGGCGCCTGGATGCGCATCCCCGCCGAGGGGCAGTGGCAGCTGGAGGAGGATCAGATCACCTTCTCCGACAGCGACGGCGCCACCACCGGCGGGCTCGAGATCGTCTCGCTCACCTCGGAACAGATCCTGCTGCGGGCCGCCGATGGCAATGCCATGTTCTTCTCGAAGGTGGACGCGCGCTCCGCGGGGAAGAGCGCGTCGGGCAACGGCAAGTCGGGCAAGACCGATGAGCCCGATGTCGATCCGAACGCCGATGCCGGCCTCGTCGGGGACTGACCCTGCTCACGCGCCCCTGGGGTACTCTCCGGGCAGGCGCGTGCCGAGGCGCTCTTCATGTTCGAGCCGCTGACGAGCCGCCGTTACCTCCTGCCATTCAAGGCGGGCCGGCTTCCGCAGCGCACCTGCGAGGTGCTGGTCGTCGGCGGGGGAGTTGCAGGTCTTCGCGCCGCCATCGCCGCCGCCGACGCCGGGCGCGACGTGCTGCTGCTCTCGAAGGACACCGTCGTCGAGAGCAACACCTGGTACGCGCAGGGCGGCATCGCGGCCGTGCTTTCGCCGCTGGACTCCGTGCAGTCGCACGTGGAGGACACGATGAAGGTCGGCGCGGGTCTCTGTGACCCGGAAGCCGTGCGGATCGTCGTGGAGGAGGGGCCGCAACGCGTCCTAGAGCT
Source organism: Planctomycetota bacterium (assembly GCA_023417885.1). Lineage (GTDB taxonomy): Bacteria > Planctomycetota > Phycisphaerae > Tepidisphaerales > Tepidisphaeraceae > JAEZED01. The sequence goes on along the minus strand of JAEZED010000208.1, from coordinate 17,147 downwards.
ACTGAGTTGGGGCGCCAACTTCGACAAGCAGGCGGGCAACCCGTATGACCTGGCCTTCGGGCTCGAGGCAGGCCACTCGGCGGCGCGGATCCTCCATGCATTCGGCGATGCGACGGGGCGCGAACTCTCTTGCACGCTCATCAACGCTGTCGTAGCGCGCGAGAACATCACCATCGTCGAGCGCGCCTTCGCGGTCGATCTCCTGACCGATCCCGAGCAGGGGGGCCGCTGCATCGGCGCGCTTGCGCTGGTCGAGGGAAGGCCCACCGTCATCTGGTCGCGCCAGACGATCCTCGCCACCGGCGGGGCGGGGCAGCTCTATCGCGAGACGACGAACCCGAAGGTCGCCACGGCCGACGGGCATGCCATGGCCTATCGCGCGGGCGCGGTGCTGAAGGACATGGAGATGGTGCAGTTCCACCCGACGACCCTCTACGTTGCCGGCTCCGGTCGGGCGCTCATCACCGAGGCCGTCCGCGGCGAGGGCGCGTACCTCGTCGATCGCCACGGGCGGCGCTTCATGCCCGAGGTGCACCCGGACGCGGAGCTTGCGCCGCGCGACGTCGTCTCTCGCGGCATCGTCGAGCAGATCCGCCGCACCAACTTCACGCACGTCTTCCTCGACGTGCGCCATCTCGACGCGGGCGCATTTGCGCGCCGCTTCCCCGGGCTCATGAAGCTGCTGGAGCAGTTCGAGATCGATCCGTCGCGCGATCCGATCCCCGTGCATCCTTCCGCCCATTACTTCATCGGCGGCGTCGATGCCGACGAGCATGGGCACAGCTCTCTTCCCGGCCTCTTCGCCGTCGGCGAGTGTAGTTGCAGCGGGCTCAACGGCGCCAATCGTTTGGCGAGCAACAGCCTGCTGGAAGGGCTTGCCTTCGGCTGCCGTGCCGGCCGCCGCGCGGCGGAGCTGGCGGGGAGCGAAGCCGTGGAGTTTCCGCAGAAGCTGCGTTGGGATCTCGCCCCCAGCACGCGCACGGAGCTCGACGTCGCCGACGTGCGCTCGAGCCTCCGGAGCATCATGTGGCGCAACGCCGGCATCGAGCGCAGCGGCGACCACCTCGCCGAGACGCGCGAGATCGTCGCCTTCTGGAGCCGGTACGTGATGGACAAGACCTTCGACCCGCACGACGCCCGCGGCGCCGCCGCAGTCGCTGGGTGGGAGCTTCAGAACATGCTCACGGTCTGCTTCCTGATCAGCAGCGGCGCGCACGTGCGCACCGAGAGCCGCGGCGTGCACTACCGGACGGACTTCCCCGATCGCAACGACGCGCATTGGCGGTTGCGCCTGCGCTGGCTGCGCCCGCAGGAGACGCCCGTCCCCGAGCCAGTGCGCGGCGGATGATCCCGCCCAGACACCTCCGGACGTATCACGAATGAAGCTCGCGAACCGTCACGAGAACACGCTCCGAACCGTCGAACCCCGTCACCTCTGCACCAGTGACAAGCGACCAGTGACAACCGACGAATGACAAATCCAAACCCCCTCTCCCGCCGCGGGAGAGGGGGCGATAAGTCACGGGTTTAAGATTTGTGCCCGATCAGCCCCGACGCCGGCGGAGCAGCAGGCCGCCCGCCAGGCCCAGCGCCGCGAGGGCGGAGCCGGGCTCGGGGATCTGGTAGGTGATGTACGCCTGCCCGACGATGTTGGCCGTCCCCGCGGGAATCGCCTCGTCCCGCAGGACGACACGCAGCAGGAAGGTCATGTCGTCCGTCAGGAAGCCGGTGTCATAGAACGCGGCCCCGTCGATCTCGGAACCGCCGAACGCGTGGATGAAGAGGTCATCTCCGACGCCATCGCCGTCGAGATCGACTTCGTCGCCCGATCGCAGGACGACCTCCTCGTTGTTGAGCACGAGCACCTGGCGCAGCGCCGGGTTCTCATGGTCGGTGGCGGCGGTGAAGTAGTAATCGCCGTTGGCGTTCCCCTGTATGTTGAAGAAGACGATGCCGTTGTTGGGGGCGATGCGGTCGAACTGCTCGCCCGGCGCTCCGCCGGGCACCGCGGTGCCGTTGCGATGAAGCACCTCCCCGTCGCGGATCAGGAATTGATCGCGAACGTTGAAGCGGTTCATCGGGTCCTGGTCGAAGACGCGGGCATACCACGTGCCGTCCGGGCCGAGCGTCGGGTAGGCGTTGAGTTCCTGGAGCTTGGTGTCCGGCGTGCCGAGGATCGGCAGGTCTTCCTCCAGCACCATGTGGTTGTCGACGACGATGCCGTAGACCTGGTTGGTGCCGCCCTCGTCGAGGCGATCGACTTTCGCGCCCGTCATCCAGCTGCTGCCGTCCGGCGTGACGCGAAGGAAAAGGGAGTTGAACCCCTGGAACAGGTTCGGCCCGCCGTACGGCGTGGTCTGCCCGCCCGACTGGCCCGTGGGGATCGTGAATCCCTTGCGCGCGAGGATGTCATCCCCGAGTACGACGGCCTGCTCGGTCCATTCATCGACGCCGGTGACGTGCGATGCCTGGAACCCGACGCGCCCGTCGTTGGTGATGACGGCGTCGCCGACCCGACCGTACGTCGCGCCGCTGATCAGCGGGAACGACTCCCCGCCGCGCGCCACGAGCGAGAAGTTTCCGCCGCTGTCGAGCCGGCCGATGTTGTATTCCTGGGCGCCGGTCGTCCCGGGCCGCGAACGGAACGAGAAGGCGACCTCGCCGCTGTCGTTGACGCGCACCTGTGGATCGAGCGTCGAGAACAGCTCGCCCGTGAGCCCGGGCACGCCGGTGTTGCCGCGCAGGAGGCTCTCGCCGCCGAGCGCGCCGGTGCGAACGAAGACCTGGTTCCCCCCGTTGGTGGTGGCGGCGTCGGTCTGGAACCGGGCTGTCCAGTAGTTGCCGCTCCCGCTGCGGAAGGGGTAGTTGAGATTGGTGACGCGCTCCGTGGCCGATCCCGGCAGGAGCGAGGAGTCGTGCGTCGGGATGGTGGAGTAGACGACGCTGGGGATGGAGGCGTCGGCGTTGGAGCAGACGCCCGCCACAGCCAGGGCTGCCAGGGAGGCGGCGGAAACACGAACGTACATATGCAAAATCTCCTTCTGATACGAACACGCGAGGCCACGCGGAACCGCTGGCGGCGAACATAGCAGTTTGCTTCGGGAGGCCAAGCGCGTTTCGGCGTCTGACCGGCCGTTTTGCGCAGAAGGGGGGCGGCCGGCAGGCTTGGTGCGCTTTTCGTCCCGCGCGTCAGGAACTGAGCAGCGTCAGCCGATGAAGGTGGCGGGGCGGCGGGATCGCGATAACGGCGGCGATAAGATCGGATCACGGATGCCCAAGCACTACCTCATCACCGGCGGAGCGGGATTCATCGGATCGCACCTGGCCGAGCGCCTGCTGGAGCAGGGGCACCGGATCACGCTGCTGGACGACTTCTCGACCGGTCGGATGGAGAACATCCAGTCGCTGCTGGAGCACGCGAACGTCTCGCTGATCCGCGCGGGCGTCGAGGAGGTGCAGACGGTGAACCTGGCGGTGCAGCAGGCGGACGCGGTCTTCCACCTCGCCGCCGCCGTCGGGGTGCAGCTCATCGCCGACGAGCCGGTGCGGACGATCAGCACGATCATCCGCGGGACGGAGGTGGTGCTGGAGGCGGCGAACCGCTGGCGCAGGCCGGTGCTGATCACGAGCTCGAGCGAGGTGTACGGCTTCGGCACGAAGGTGCCGTTCGCGGAGGACGACGACATCGCCATCGGCCCGACGGTGCATCCGCGCTGGTGCTACGCCTACGCGAAGGGGATCGACGAGTTCCTGGGCCTGGCATACCACAAGCAGTTCGCGTTGCCGGTCGTGGTGGTGCGGCTCTTCAACACCGTCGGCCCGCGCCAGGTGGGGCAATATGGAATGGTCCTGCCCCGCTTCGTGGAGAAGGCGCTTGCCGGTCAGACAATTCCTGTCACCGGCGACGGCAAGCAGACCCGCTGCTTCTGTCACGTCCACGACGTCGTGGCGGCCCTGGCGGCGCTGATCGAGACCCCCTCCGCCTTCGGCCACGTCTTCAACCTGGGCAGCGACGAGGAGATCAGCATCCGCGAGCTGGCGGAGCGGATCGTGGCCAAGGTCGGCAGCAGCAGCCGGATCGAGCTGATGCCCTACGAGAAGGTCTACGGCCAGCACTTCGACGACGTCCCCCGCCGGGTGCCGGATCTCTCCAAGGTGGCGGCGGCCATCGGGTTTCGACGGCGTTACGACCTCGACCAGATCATCGACGCCGTCGTGGCCGACAAGCGGGACGGCAGAACCGGGTGAACCCCTGGCCGCTCCGGCCGTAACGGGCATGGGGGTGGAATCGGCGTCCGGTAAGGCATGCCGGCCGCGCATCGACGTGGGCTGCGCGCTATAATCCCTGCTACGGCTTGGGGCACCTTGGCGTGATCGAGAAAATGATCCAGACGGGTTCAGCGACGGAGGTCGATCTGTCAGCGCCCGCCGGCCTGCCCGGCGACGATGTGGGCTCGCTTCTCATCCCGCCCGAGGCCCCCTTCGACCCGTTCGGATCCCCGTTCACCACCGTTCCCGACCCGACCCCTGCCGACACCGGTCCGCTGTCGCTGGATGCGGTACTGAGCCCGTATGTCATCGTCTTCTGCGTCGCCTTCCTGATCGCCTACATCTTCACACCGATCATGCGGACGATCGCCGTCTCCTACGGGATCGTCGACGAGCCTGACACCGAGCGGAAGATCCACCGTCGCCCCGTCGCCTACCTCGGCGGGGTCGCCGTCTTTCTCGGCTTTGTCGCGGGCCTCGCGGTCTGCCAGCGGTTCAGCGAGAACCACCACCCCGAGGTGGCGGGGCTGGTGAAGGTGCCCCTGGCGATTCTCGGGGCGTCCTGCCTGATCGTGCTGCTTGGCCTGTTCGATGACCTGAAGGGTGCTCGCCCCAAGCTCAAGATCCTCGGCGAAGTCGCCGCCGCCGGCATCCTGCTGGCTGCGGGGATCGGGACGAACCTGGCGGACCAGGTCGTGTTCTACGGGTTCGGCTGGCTGGATCTTCACCTGGGGCTGGAGGTCCCGGCGGGCCTCGAGGAGGGGCTGGCGTTCATCCTGAGCGCCGGGCTCGTCGTTGCCCTGGTCGTCTTCTGCTGCAACGCCAGCAACCTGATGGATGGCCTTGACGGCCTCTGCGGTGGGATCACCGTCTTCATCGCCCTGGGCCTGATCGCCATCTCGGCTCACCTTGCGATGACCGGCCCGGTCACGCGCGCCCCTCAGGACGCCGTGCCCCTGGTGCTGTCGATCGCGCTTCTCGGGGCCGTCCTGGGCTTCCTGCCGTTCAACTTCAACCCGGCCAGCATCTTCATGGGGGACACCGGAAGCCTCCTGATGGGATTCGCGGTGGCCACCGTTCTGATCCTGCTCGGGGAGGTCGGTGCGAAATGGATGATGGGAGGGCTGGTCATGTTCTCGCTGCCGATGCTGGACACGTTCCTGGCCTTTGCTCGGCGATTCGTGAACAAGCGTCCCTTCTTCGCCGCCGACAAGCATCACTTCCACCACCAGTTGGTCTCCCGGGGCCTGAGCATCCGGCGGGCGGTGGTGCTGAGCTACGCCCTGACGATCTTTTTCGTGGCCAGCGGGGCCCTTCTGGTGTTCCTGAGGACGCGATACGCGGTCGCCTTCTACCTGGTGCTGTTCGGATGCATCATCGTTGCGGCGTACAAGATGGGAATGATCCACGAGCGATCGGGCCGGCGGGGCACCGTTGCCGAGGGCGAAAGGCCGGCCGGGAGCGGGCGGGCTGTCGAGGAGGTAGAGGGAACGCTGCTGGACGACCCGGAGGATGATGACGAGCCGTCGTTGCTCGTGGAGGCCAGATAGGCAGTAGCCGGTGCGGCCAAGTTGGGCTATGGTCGTTCCTTGGGGTGGGAGGGGTCTGATAACCGGTTTCCACCTATCGGGTGGTGTCCGTCCGTTCGATGAAAGCTACTCGGGGGCTATGGCCCCTGTGTGCCGAAGAGGCATTGACTGCCCCCGCAGTAGAGGGCTCGCGAAGCAGCTGTTACGAATTTCACAAACCCAGGCCGGCCAGCCGGGTCTCCGGGCAGTCAGGCCACAAGTCGAACCACGCCACGGCAAGGCATATCAGAGGATTCGAAAATGGAAGTTACCGTCATCGGTTGCGGCTACGTCGGTCTTGTCACCGGCACCTGCCTCGCCGCCATTGGGCACAACGTCATTGGTGTCGAGAAGCTGCCTGAGAAGCTCGCCGCGCTACAGCGGGGCGAATGTCCGATTTTCGAGCCAGGCCTCGCTGAGCTGCAGACTGCGAACATGCGGGACGGCCGGCTCCGCTTCACCGACGACGTCACCAGCGCCGTCGCAGAGGCGGACGTCGTCTTCCTCGCCGTGGGAACGCCGCCGAAGCCGGACGGCACGGTCGACATGAGCTTCCTCGAGACCGCCGGCAAGGAGGTCTGCGAGGCGTTGCCCAAGAACCGCGAGGAGCCGCTGACGATCATCGTCAAGAGCACCGTTCCCGTCGGCACCAACCGCAAGCTCCAGCAATTCCTCGGCGAGCACACCTCCGCCAACGTGCGGGTGGTTTCGAATCCCGAGTTCCTGAAGGAAGGCACCGCCGTCAGCGACTTCCTGCGTCCCGATCGCGTCGTGGTCGGCTGCGAGAGCGGCGAGGAGGAGAACACACCGGAGGTTGTCGCGATGCACAACCTCTACGGCCCGATCCTGCGGGAGGCGGTCAAGAGCGGCAACTCAGACTGCTGGTTCGTCATGAACTGGGAATCGGCGGAGCTGACCAAGTACGCCTCCAACACGATGCTTGCGGCACGCATCAGCTTCATGAACGAGCTGACGATCCTCTGCGAGCACTACGGCGCCGACATCGAGAGCATCCGCCGCGGCATGGGCAGCGACAATCGCATCGGCCGAGCGTTTCTCCGCGCCGGCTGCGGCTACGGCGGAAGCTGCTTCCCGAAGGACGTAGCGGCGATGGAGCACATCTCGCGCTCCGCCGGTCACGACAATCTCTTCGTGCAGGCGATCCTGACGACGAACGCCAGCCAGAAGAAGCGGTTTGCCGAGAAGATCATCGAGAAGCTGGGTCGGCCGATTCAGGGCGCCACGATCGCCGTCTGGGGCCTGGCCTTCAAGGCCGACACCGACGACATCCGCGAGTCTGCCGCGATCGACGTCATCCAGCACCTGCTCGACGCGGGCGCGACGGTCAAGGCAACCGACCCCAAGGCGATGGACAACATGCGCAAGGTGTTCGGCGACAAGGTGGAGTGGTGCATCGACCCGGTCCGCTGTGCCGCGGGCGCCGACGCCGTTGCCATCGTCACCGACTGGCTCCTCTTCGAGACGATCGACTTCGGAAAGCTCAAGGCTGTGATGAACCAGCCGGTGATCTTCGACGGGCGCAACTGCCTCCACCGGGACGACATGAAGAAGCACAACTTCCGGTACTACCCGATGGGCCGCCCGAGCGTGGAGCAGGAGAGCACTGCCGCCTCCGCCAGCCGCGGCACCGCGGTGGCGTGAGGCAGATTCAATCGAAGCGAGTTCCGAGCCCGCCGGCGTCCGTCGGCGGGCTCTTTCTGTGGTTATAAGTGCAACTGGTATCTGAAGGCGAGTCTGCCCGTTGCCCTCACCACGAGAGACTGGCGAGTGTGTGCGCTTCGATCGCTGCAACACGATTGACAGTTAATCACGTACGGCATTCCAACGATTGGGATCCGCAAACTTTTCCAGGCGGTGAAAGGCGAGGAAGTTCGCGTCCCACTCGTGGAGAACGGCCATTGCAGACGGAAGCGATGATCTGCATGCATCCCGCAGGCGCATGCTCGATTCGTTCCTCGCTTGCCAGCCCTCGATTACCCGTTCAAGCTTTGCAATCGCGGCGTTTGCCGAGCCGCAAATAATGTGATTGCAGGCAATCATCTCTAATGTCCATGTTTCTGACGCCGTCAACTCATCAGCCACTTGTGCGAAACATTCAACAATCGTTCTTGGTGTTTCGAGCACTGGCTCCACTCGCGCTATCAGCGGTGTTACGGCACGGAGCAAGTCAGCCGCCATGAGCTCCTCTTCACCCGAAACCAATCGCCAACCAAGCCGCTCCGGACGGTCTATGAACAACCTGTGCGGCATTCCCAGATACCGTTCGTCATGAAGGTACGTCGAGCGGAACCAAAACTTGAAGGCGGGAATGTCGTCAGTATCCCATCGAGAGGTCTCCATCTCGACGCCGATGAACGCGAGTCCGATTGGCGCCTTGAACAGCAGCCTGCCCTTGGCACGCCAACCGGGCAGCTTGTTCAGGACGTGCTGCTGATAAAACGTTTGTGCCCGGTTGGCCTTTACCATGTCAGTGCGCTCCCGTCGCTGCCGACCAACAACCCAATGATGGGGAGATGATCGGGATCCCTTACCCTGTTCGCCGGCAGCTCCCGCCGAGCCGCGCGAATCTCGGCGACGCGAGTCTGGCGCAGTTTATCACCACCCGTCTTCAGGTCGCATAACGCCACGACCGTAGATGCCGCCGGGATGGGGCGAGCGTTCAGTCAGGTTCCTTCACGATCAAGCCGCGCCAGCGCCTCCATCTCCGCTTCGATTTCCGCGCGCGTGCGCACGCCCATCCGGCGGAGCAGGTCGGCGGCGGGACTTCGGCCGGTCACGGCGTGGTGAAGCCCGCCCGTCGACAGCAGCAGCGGAAGCGCTAGCCACGCGCGTCCCTTCGTCAGTGCCAGCCAGAATCCTGCCAGCGAGCCGGCGCACACGCCCGTGTGCAGGACGCGATCCACATCCCATTCCTGGCGCAGCTCCGCGAGACGCGACTCCAGGCCCTCCGGGTTGGCGCGAAAATAGGCGACGTTCTGCTCGATGCGCCGGCGGTTGATCTCCGCCGCCGCTGCCACGCTCGGGTAGAGCAGCTCGGGCAGGGCGTTGCGGACGGGCTCGATGATCCGGGCGGCATCTGGAAGCTCCATTTGATCCGATGTACCACCCCGGCCATCCGCTTGAGAAGGGAGGAACGCTTCGCGCCAGGCCGCCCTCCCGCGCGGACGCCGATCCTCGCCTTGTCGCATGCGTCGCCGGCGCATACGGTGCCTCCCATGGACGAGCGGCCGAGCGAGCCAGTCAAGAGCTACCTTTCCCAGCGCTACGGCAAGCTCGCTTTCGGCCAGCACACGATCATCGGATACAGCGTGGCGGGGGAGGAGACGGTCGTCCAGGTGCCGGAGCTGAATGTCTGCTTCGACATCGGGCGCGCGCCCCAGTTCGCCCTCACGAGCGACTACCTGTGCATCTCGCACGGGCACATGGATCACATCGCGGGCATCGCCTACTACCTCAGCCAGCGCTACTTCCAGGGGATGAAGCCGGGCACGGTGCTCCTGCCGGCGGAGCTGGAGCGCCCGGTGGACGAACTGCTGCGCTGCTGGCAGCGCATCGAGCGCCAGGACACGCCTTACACGCTCGTGCCGATGCGGCCCGGGGAGATGCACCTCGTGCGGCGCGACTTCGGCATCCGCGCCTTTCGCACGCATCACGGCGGGCCGTCGCTCGGGTTCGCCTGCATCAGCATCCGCGAGAAACTGAAGCAGGAGCACATGGGCCGCTCGGGCGACGAACTCGCGCGCATGAAGAAGCAGGGCGTGCAGATCCAGTACACGCTGGAGGTGCCGCTCGTCACCTACCTCGGCGACACCGGACCCGGGCCTGTCTTCGAAAGTCCCGACGTCACCGAGGCGCAGATCCTCATCACCGAGTGCACCTTCTTCGAGCCGGAGCACCGTCCGCGCAGCCGCGACGGCAGGCACCTTCACGCCTCCCACCTCGTCGAGATGCTCCCCACGCTGCACAACGACCACATCGTGCTCATTCACGTCTCGCGCCGCAGCGGCTTGCCGCGGTCGAAGCGGTGGCTGAAGAAGCTGCTCGGGGGAAGCATCCCGGGCAACATTCACTTCCTGATGGACCTGCGCGACGCCAGGAACGCCGGCGACGCCGCCGCGGTCGCGGGCGAGGCGGTCGATTGAGGCAATGCACCATCGGGGCGCCACTGCCCCTACGTCAGCAGCACGAGCGTGAAACATCCCGCCGCGAGGACGAAGCAGACACCGGTCGTCCACCAGCGCTTCTGCAGCAGGGGCGCCAGCGCCGGACGCCACGTCCACAGCAGCATCACCAGCAGCGCTGCTCCCACGCCCAGCAGGCGGATCGTCAGCGCCTGCGTCACCAGCCACGCCAGCGGCAGCAGGATGAGCGTCGCAACCGCCCCCGCCAGCGCCATCGCCGAGGCTCGCCACCGATTGTCGCCCAGGCAGGCCGCCGCCCCGGTCAACAGTGCCGGCCACGTCAGCACGTAGCTCCCCGCCGGAAGCAGGGCGGTCGTCATTGCAACCAGCGGCGTCATCACCAGCAGCATCCCGCTGATCGCGCCGCGCTCCCCGCGCTCCTCCTTGCCGCCAGCCCAGGGCAACGCCGCCAGGGCCAGCAGCGCCGCGCCCGCCAATGCCGGCACGATCGCGCCGATTGCGGCGCGATCCATCGGCGCCTGCATCAGCAGGTGCACCCATGCCACCACGATCACCAGCATCAGCACGTGACCCGCCACCCCCCGGGCAAGCGCCTTGAAATCGGTGCGCTGCCGATATGCCCCCGCCAGCGCCGCCGCCATCGCAAGGATCGCCAGGGGCCAGGCGAGCCATTGCGGGTATGCGATGACGAAGAGCGACAGCACGTCGAAATAGACCAGCCCCATCGCCCTGTCCGGATCGTTCTCCGACCACTGCGCGTCGCTCGCGGTCGCAAAATAGGTCGCGATCGCGTGCATCTGCTGGGCCTGGTGGAGCAGCGACGCGTCGGAAAGGTGGGCCGCATCGTCGTTGGGCGTATGGTAGTTCTCCACGCCACCGATGAAGGCGAAGTTCAGCCCGCTCATCCCGGCGCGACGGAAGACCGTGAAGTCCGTCCCGTTGGGCATCCGCTCGTACACCGCCGCCGCGAGCGAACTTGTCACGGGCTGAAGGGTGCGCGCATAGGCGTCGTGAAACATCCCGCGCGGGGCGCCGGCCGTCTCGAACATGATGGCGGGGCCTGAAGTGCCTCTCGCCTCGAAGTTGGCGACGACCGCGCACCCCATCAGGTCCGCGTGCTGCTCAACCCAGATCCGCGCGCCAAGCAGGCCGGCCTCCTCGCCGTCGGTGACGAGGAGCACGATGTCCCGTCGCGGCGCGCCCGACTGGACGAGCAGGCGCGCCACCTCGAGCATCCCCGCGACGGCGTTCGCATCGTCCCCCGCGCCCGGGGCGGCGGGGTGGGAGTCGTAGTGGCAAGCAAGCAGCCCCCTTGAACCGCCCGGCGACTGGCCGGGGATGACGCAGACGATGTTCTCAACCGTCTCTCCCCGCCCGCGCATCGAGATCATCGCGCCCGTCTGCACCTCGGGCGCAAGCCCCAGCGCCTCCAGCTCGCCGATGATGTAGTCGCGCACGCGCCGGTTCGCCTCGCTGCCCACGGGGTGAGGCTCGGCCGCGATGGCGGAGACATGCCGCTTCAGGTTCGCCAGCGACACGGGCGTGTCCGAATCGTCCACCTGCGGATGCGCCCGCCACATCGCCAGCGCAGCCGTGAGCGCCAGGAGCACCGCCGACGCGATGGCGATACGGAGCCTCGTCTGCATGAGGGCAGCCTACCTGCCCGGCGGCACGGCGTCGATTGCCGCCGATCCCGGCATGAAACGGCACCAGCGTCCCGCTTCAGCGGTCGGCCGGAGAGACGCTGGGAACTCTCCGATCCGCCCTGGAGGCGAGACGCTGGTGTCGTGAATCAGTCTCGTATTCGCTTCAGGCCGCCTCAAGCAGCAGGCCGGAACGGCCGCCCCAGGTGAGGCGCCGATAAGTCTGCACCGTCACGCGGCCCGTGGTCATCAGCGGTCGCAGCGCGTCGGCGTTGACGTCGGCGTGACTGACCAGCAGGTGCAAGGAGACATCCGCGGCATCGTCGAGGCGATATTGCGAGAGCGCCATTCGCAGGAGCAGGCGGTTCTCCGTTGCCCAGGTCATCGCGCGGCCGATCAGCCCGAGGTCGGTCAGTCCCGGCGCCGCTGCCGCGACCAGCACCACGCCTCCGTCGCGCGACACGCAGAGCCGGGCCGCGGGAAGCATCGGCGGAGACACCGGGGTCATCACCACCTCGAGGCGCGAGAGAACGACGTCGGCCACGCTCCCGCCGGCCGGCAGCTCGATCACCTCGTCCTCGTCGCGTGCCCGCAGAGCGGGCTGCGTGAAGACCGGCCGCAGGTCCACGTCCGCCACGGCGCGTCGATGCAGCATCGGCTCGGCGCTGGCCTGGGTCGAAGCGAGCTTCGGCCCGACGGTGGCGGCTGCGGCGACAGGGGCGGTCGCGGTGGCGCTCGAGGTCACTGGTTCGGCGCGGTGCGAAGGGCGCGAGAGGGGCAGGGCAAGGTCCGGGACCTCGATGTCGTCGATGAGCCGCCGGCGCACCGGCTCCTCCTCGTCCGGCGCCAGCGCCACGGGCTGGCGCGTCTCGCGGCGGCGCTCGGTGGGGGCCCAGGCGTCGTCGGCTGACCGCGGCGCGGGCCTTGCCATCGGGGGGATCGCGCTGTCGGGAATGCCGCTGGCGCCGTTGGTCGGGCGGGGCTCCTGGAACATGTCTGGCTCCGGAATGGGGTCTTCCTGCATGAATCGTCTCTGTGTAGCGCGCTTCCCGGCGCCGTCCGGAAGCAGCAGTTCAGCCACCACCTCCCACGCGCCGGCGGCGGCATCCGCGTCGGGCCACCCGGCGCACACGACTTCGCGGGCGGTGAAGGACTGCACGTTCGACACGGCGCCCGCGGCCGGTCCGCCGGCCTCCATCGGGGCGGCGGCGATGTCGAGGTCGAGAAACTGCTTGCAGACGCCGACGAGCTTGCGGGCATGCCGCTGCGCCTCGCCCGCGTCGGCGGCGTCCACCAGGGCCAGGGTCACTCGGGGAGCCTGGGCCTCGTCGTCCGGGAGCTCCAGGTCGCACAGTCCCTTGAGCACGCGGTAGCTCGCCACGACGCCGTCGTGGCTCGCCGGCGCCAGCAAAACCCACTCGCGCAGGCCCGCCAGGAGGCGGCGCGCGTGCGGCAGGCGCGGGTCGGGAATCACCACCAGCCACTGCGCGATATCGCAGCTCATCTCCAGCAGCGCCGCCCGGAGGCGATGCGGGTCGTCGAATGACTCGGGCGCCTCGTCACCCGTGTCAGGATCCTCGCCCTGCGCCACCCACATGAGTCTGACTTCCGTTGCCTCGACCACCAGCAGCCCGACGGGCAGCTCGCTGGCCAGGCCCGATGCATACTGACAGGCCCGGCGGATCAGCGTGCCGCCGAGTCGGGCGCCGATCACCGCGCTCACCGGCGGAATGTTCATCTCCCCCTCCTCCTCCTCCGGGGGGGCGCCGCCGTCGAACTCCTCGGGCGTCAGGTCGATCGTCTCCTCGCGCCGCATCAGCCTGTCATCCGGCTCTGCGGCGCGATCCCCCAGCCCGCCGGGGGGAATCCGCCGGGGCGGCGTGCGGCCGTGGTCGTTGAGGCCGCGGATGTCGCTCAGGAACAGGTGCGAGATCTCGCTCAGGTTGCGTCGATTGCTCACCCCGCCCAGGCCCAGGCGCCCCTTGGCGTTGACGTCGTCGCCTTTGCCGCCGGTGTCGGCGGGGGCGTCGTCGTCGTGCTCGTGGTGGCGATGGCCGTTGATCTCCCCGTCGTCGCGGCCCTTCCTGCGGCGCTTGCGGGGGGAGCCTTCCTGGTCGTCGAATCGGTCATTCTCGCCGTGTCGGCCGTTGCGGTGACTCATGGACATGGATGGTGGGGCGACCGGGGATCGGGGAAGGAAACGTGCCTGCGCTGGGGCGTCGGCGGACTAGGCGACGTCCACGACGTTGTTCAGCTCGCCGAACTCGTTGTACTCCACGCGGTTGTTGTGCGGGTCGGAGACCCAGCGCCCGTCCACGATGAAGCGGTAGCGGTAGCGTCCGGCAGAGAGGGGGAGCGTGACGCACCAGCTTCCCCTGTCGGCGGGGGCCAGCGGGGTGTTCAGGGTGCTCCAGCCGTTGAAGTCGCCGGCGATGCGGACATTCCGGGCGTCGTCGAAGCGGGCGCGAAAGGTCACCTTCCCCTCGCCGTCGCGGTGGATGCCGTAGAACTCGTCGATCTTCTGCTGTGTCGTCTTCGCCGGGGCCGGGCCGGATTCCGGCGCCTGGAAGCGCGGGCCGACCGTGCCGATCGGCTCCGACGGCACGAGGCGCATCGGGACGACATCCTCCTGGCGCGGCCCTTCCTCCACCGCGCGCGGCGGCTGCGCCTTGGCGGTGGGGCGGCCGAACTTGCTCGAGGAGAGCTGCGCAAGCTGCATGGCGCGCTGCACGAGCTCCGCCGGGCGTGACATGGGCTGGTCGGGCCGCTGGGCCTCCATCTGCACCGGGCGGTCGCCCATGAGCTCGCGGGCCAGGTTCACGAAGTCCTTGTACCCCCGGCTGCCCGGGTCATACTCGGTGATCGGCTGCCCGAAGCTGGCCGCCTCCTTCAGCTTCGTGTTGAAGTTCACGGTGCTGCGCATCAGGACTTCGCGGAACTTGCCGCGCAGCTCCGCGAGCACCTCCCGGGCGAGCTTCGTCCGCGTGTCGTAGAGCGTCGGCAGCACGCGGATCAGGATGTCCCGCCCGCTGCGCTCCTTTAACTCCTCCAGCGTCTCGATCATGCGCGCCAGGCCGTGCAGGCTGAAGTAGCCCGTCTCGACCGGGATGATCACCTCGTCGGCCGCCACCAGCGCGTTGAATGTCAGCAGCCCCACGCCTGGCGGGCAGTCGATGATGCACCACTCGTACTTCGCCCCCACGCAGGCCAGCGCCTCGCGCAGGCGCATCTCCCGGCCCGGTCGGCCGGCGAAGATCTGCTCGAACGCCGCCAGCCGGATGTTGGCCGGCGCCAGGTCGAAGCCGGTGGCGATCTGCCAGGTGATGTCGGGCAGCGTTGCGGCGACGCCGTCGGACGGCTCGATCAGGCAGTCGAAGATCGTCCGCTCGACCTGGTCCTCCGGCACGGCCAGGCCCGTGGCGCAATGGCCCTGCGGGTCCATGTCCACGAGCAGGGTCGCGTGACCGAGCCGAGCCATGCAGGCGGCGAGATTGACGGCGGTGGTGGTCTTTCCACAGCCACCCTTCTGATTGATGATCGCGATAGTGCGCATGAACGAGCCTTCCTTGGCCATTCCGCACCGAAAGCGCGGACTGGGGGTTCGATGCGGGGGAAACAGTCCGGGTTTGCCTGTCTTATCGGGCGACGGCGTCCGAGAACTTCAATGGACGCGTGGGAAAGGGATCGCGCGGGTGGCACGGATCGCTTGAGCCCACGCCTCAAGCGCTTGAGCCGGCGCCGCGAGCGCCTCGACGGACGCCGCGCGTGTCCGGGCTCACCTTCTGAGAACGCACGGGCACAGGTCGCGGGCGCGGCCGTTTCGCTGCGGCGTCGGGCGTTGCACCCTCTGCACGCTTCTCCGGCTCGACGCGCCCGTGGCGCCGCCAGCTATGCCTCCGGGGCGACAGCACCGTGTGCCACCAGGACGTTCCGGATGTCCTGCCCGCTGAACGTCCAGTCCAGCAACTCCTCGAGCTGACTTGCCGTCGCCGCATCGATCGTCGCACCGGGATGACGCACGCGGTTCGAGGAGATCAGGCCGCGCCGCCGCAGGATCTCCTTCCGGATCGCCAGCCCCGGCTGCTGCTCGAAGACGACGAGCGGCAGGTACCTGGTGTAGATGCGCCGGGCGGCGTCGCGGTCGCCGCTGCGGTGCGCCCGCAGGATCGCCAGCAGCACCTCGGGAAAGGCGAACCCGGTGTTGAACCCGTCGCTCCCGCGCTCCAGGTCAAACAGGCCGTACAGCGCGCCCAGGCCCGTCATGATGCTCACGTGCCTGAGCTCCGCCAGTCCCTTCTTCAAGGCGCCGATCTTCGCAGGGCTCGGCACCGCCTCGGCCTTGATGCCGATGATGCCCGGGATTTCCTTCACCATCCGCAGGATCAGCTCGACCGGCATGTGCACGTTGCTGATCGCCGGGTGATCCTGGAGGACGATCGGCACGCCCGGGCATGCCCCGGCGATGCGGTCGAAGTAGTCGAAGACGGCTTTGTCGCTGGGCGTCGGCTGCTGCGACGGGGTGATCATCACGGCCGCTGCGCCCAGGTCCGTCGCCTGCTTCGTCAGCTCGATCGTGGCGGCGGTGCCGGTGTGGCTCGTGCCGACGACGACGGGCCTGCCGCCCGCCGCCTTGATTGCGGTCGTGATGAGCGTGGATCGCTCGGCCTCAGTGAGCCGGTTCGACTCGCCGAGCAGCCCGAGCAGCGTGACGCCGTCCACTCCGGCCTCAAAATTGAAGCGGATCATCCGCTCCAGCGAGGCCAGATCGAGCGATTCATCGTCGTTGAACGGCGTCGCGAGGATGGGAAAGACGCCGGTGAATGTGAAGGACATGCCCGTTCCCTGGAACGCGGTTACTGCAACCTCCCCCGGCGACCGGGGACTGGAGATCATACTGCGCGGCCCATCACGCCGTTCCGGCCGCGTGCCATCCCACTGGTTCACGCTGCCTTGGCCAGGCGCAGCCGTGCGCCTTCGCCCGCATCGCCAGCGAACTCCGGAACGCAATCCCGCAGCGCCGCCAGGACGGCGGGGCGCGGGGCGTCGATGACGGACTCGAGCCGCTCGAGCATCGCCGTCACGTCCGTCGGCGTCACCTGCGGCAGCTCCCAGACGCGGATCTTGGGGTGGCCGGTCGGAAGCGTCGGCTCGTCGGCGCCCGCAAGCTCCTCCTCCAGCTTCTCGCCCGGGCGAATGCCCGTGAAGCGGATCGGGATCTCCTCGTAAGGCCGCAGGCCGGCACGGCGGATCATCGCCTCGGCCAGCTCCAGGATCCGCACCTGCTCCCCCATGTCGAGCACGAAGATCTCGCCCCCTTGCCCGATGCTCCCCGCCTGCATGACCAGTCCCGCGGCCTCGGGGATCGTCATGAAGAAACGCCGCATCTCCGGATGCGTCACCGTCACCGGTCCGCCGGTGGCGATCTGCCTGGCGAAGATCGGCACGACGCTCCCGCTGGAGCCCAGGACGTTGCCGAAGCGGACTGCGCTGAAGCGGGGGAAAGC
>JAEZED010000199.1 GCA_023417885.1 Planctomycetota bacterium | reverse complement strand
CTTCTCCGTTTTTGGGGGGGGGCGCGCGCCGCCCCCCCCCCCCCCCCCCCCTTCCACCCACGCAGGGTACGATTGTCTGTCACCACGCTACGCGCCCTGTCGTGGCAATGACACGGGGTTGCGCTGGCGCTAGGCCTCAGACATCCAGCAGCAGGCGCGACGGATCCTCGAGCAACTGCTTGATCCGCACCAGGAACGTGACCGACTCGCGACCGTCCACCAGCCGATGGTCGTAGCTCAGCGCGAGGTACATCATCGGCCGGATCTTCACTTCGCCGTTGACCGCCATCGGCCGCTCCTGGATCGCGTGCATCCCCAGGATCCCGCTTTGCGGCGGGTTCAGGATGGGCGTGGACATCAGGCTGCCGAAGACCCCGCCGTTGGTGATCGTGAACGTCCCGCCGCTCATCTCGTCGATCGCCAGCTTCCCGTCCCGCGCCGCCAGCGCCACGCGCTTGATCTCGTTCTCCAGCTCAGCGAACGACATTTCGTGGGCGTTCTTCACCACCGGAACCGTCAGCCCGCGATCCGTGCTCACTGCGATCCCGAGGTTCACGTAATCGTGGTAGACGACCTCCTCGCCGTCGATCCGGCCGTTCACCCGCTCGTACTCCCGCAGGGCGATGCAGACCGCCTTCGCGAAGAAGCTCATGAAGCCGAGGCCCACGCCGTGCTTCTTCTCGAACGGCTCCTTGTACTTCTTCCGCAGCGCCATCACCTCCGTGAGATCCACCTCGTTGAAGGTCGTCAGCATCGCCGCCGTCTGCTGCGCCTGCACGAGGTTCTGGGCGATCCGCTTGCGGATCTTGGTCATCGCCTCCCGGCGCACCGGCTGTCCGCCTGCCCCAACGCCCGCCACCGGGCGCGCCGGAAGGCCCGGGCTGCCCGTCCGACCCTGAGGCGCCGCCGCCGCCTCACTCGCGTCGCGCCCGCGCGGCATAGCCGCCGGCGCGCTCTTCCCGCCGGACCTGCTGTCCAGGAAGTTCTGCACGTCTTCCTTCGTCAGCCGCCCGCTCGGGCCCGTCGCGGGAATGCTGGACGGATCGAGTTGATTCTCGCTCACGAGCCGGCGAACGGCCGGAGAGAGGTCCGTCAATTCCGCCGTCTCCACCTTGCCGTTCCCGCCCGCGGGCTCGGCCGTCGCGACGGGCTTGGGCGCCGGCGGGGTCTTGCCGGCCTCGGCCTTGGCCGACTTGCCAGCTCCCTTGGCGGCGCCTGCCTTGCCATCGGGATCGATTTTGGCGATGGCATCGCCGACGCGGATGGTCTGGCCGACCTCCAGGAGATGCTGCGTGAGAACGCCCGACATCTCGCTGGGCACGTCCACGTTGGCCTTGTCCGTTTCGAACTCGGCCAGCGGCTCTTCCTTCTCGACGAAGTCGCCGACGTTCTTGTGCCAATTCAGCAGCGTCGCCTCGGTGATGCTCTCGGCGATTGCGGGAAGCGTGACATCCTGTTCTGCCATGGTTGCTTCGATCATACGGCCCCCTGCGGGCCGCTCCAACCGCGGCATTCGACCCGCAACGGCCGGTAACCAGCGACCGGGCCGCCGTGGCAATCCGCTGCTTGTCTCCGCCGTCCGGGCCGACCATGATGCCGGCATGAGCATGAGCCCGTTTTCGATCAAGCCCAAACACCTGGTCCATGCCCTGACGCTGCTGACCCTCGTCGTCGCAGGGTGCCGGCAGGAGCAGCAGTACGGGTCAGACCAGAGCCGCTTCCCCGCGTCCGGATTCGATCCCGTGACCCGGACCGCCTTCTCCGAGCGCGATGACTTCATCCGCCTCGACGAGAATGACGAACGCGTCTACGTGCTGGACGGCCGGACGGGCGAGCCACTCGTCGGACGCGATCTGCTCGCCCGAATGCGTACTGCCGATGTCGTCATCCTCGGCGAGACGCACACCGATCCGCTCGCCCACCGCCTCCAGGTTCGCTTCATTCGCGAAGCCCTCGCGGACGGTGGGGCCCTTTCGCTCGAGATGATGGCCCGGGATGAGCAGGTTCACCTGGATCGGATCCGCAGCCGCCCCGGCGCCGCCGAAGCGGAACTGGCGGAGACGGAGCTTGCCCGGTGGCCCCGCTGGCGGAGCTTCTACCTGCCTCAGGTGGAGGCGGCGCTGCAGATGGGACGGCCGGTGGTCGCCGCCAACGCGCCGCGCGCGCTCGTGACTGCGGCGCGCGAGCGGGGGTATGAGTACCTGCGCAACCTTCCCGACGATCAGCAGCGATTGTTCGACCTGCCGGACGCCGGCGCCAGCTACCCGGAGTATCGCCGCCGGGTCGGGCAGGCGGCGCTGAGCCACGGCCCGTCCACGCGTCCGTCAACGCGGCCGCAGCGTGAGCGGATGGACGCACACCTGGTGCAGGGTGGGTCGCAGACTACGCCCACGACGCGGCCTCGACTGCCGGGGCCGACCCGCACCCCGCGCGATCCCATGAGTGCCGATGCCTTCTACGACGCCCAGCTCGTCTGGGATGCGACGATGGCCCGCAGCATCATCACCGCCGTTCGCCGGCATGGTCGGCCGGTGGTGCACATGGTCGGCTCCTTCCACAGCGATCACGGCGGCGGGCTAACGCAGATGCTCCGGGAGCGCGGGCTGGATGTCCTGACGGTCACGTTCGTCCCGGTCGATTCGGAGCGGCTCCAGCCGGGTGACGAGGGACGGGCCGACGTCGTCATCTACACCGGGGCCAACCGTCCCCTCCCGCCCGAA
>JAEZED010000193.1 GCA_023417885.1 Planctomycetota bacterium | reverse complement strand
GCCGCCGTCACCGCCACCATCACCACCACCACCATCGCCGCCGCCGCCGTCACCACCACCATCGCCGCCTCCGTCACCGCCGCCGCCGCCGCCGTCATCCTGGCCGATGTCGCCGAGGTCGACCTTGAAGACGACGACGTCGACGTTGAAGCCCGGGTTGTCGATGCGCTGGCCGACGGCGATCAGGTCGCCGTCCTCAGTGATCGTGAAGTCGGAGAAGTTCACCTCCTCCGTGCCGAAGCTGTAAGCCTGCTGGCCTGGCGCGGGATCGCCGCCGAAGGCGCCGTCCGGGGAACCGTCCCCGTTCAGGCGCGCAAGCCCCGCGTCCTTGTCGATGACCGACCTTGCGAAGAAGCCCCCGAGCATGATCTTCCCATCCGGCTGCGCGGCCGCCCGAATCAGTTCGTTCTCCTCGCTCGCCCCCGCGTCACTGTCGAAGCGGAAGGGCTGGTCCAGATCGACGGCGCCGTCGGCGGTAAAGCGGATCAGCGTGTTCTCGCTGTCGTCCTCGTTGACCGCGACCACGGCGCGGCCCTGGCTGTCCACGTCCACCGTCTGCACGTTGAAGACGTCGAGGCTGAAGTAGCCGCGCCGCGCTTCGCCGCCGTCGCCATAAGCGGTCACCAGCGCCAGGTCGCTCCCCAGCTTGAACACGCTGGCGCGCGCATCGCCCGTCTCCTGGACGTTGCCCGCCACGTAGATGTTGCCGGCGGCGTCGGTGTCGACATCGGCGAACGTAAACGAGCTGATGCCGGCGAGGTCCAGCAGGTCCACCTGGTTCTTCAGCGACCCGTCCTGGCCGCGAACCTGCACGGTTGAGCCGCCGGCGATCACGATGTCCCCGCCGGGGAGCAATGCCAGGCTCGGGCCGAAGCCGGGGGTCGATACCGTTCCGTCGGTGCCGAAGCCCGGGTCGACCGTGCCGTCCGGGTTCAGGCGGGTCACCTCTCCGCCGATCCCGCTCTGGGAGCGGCGCGCGTAGAGCACGTCGCCCTCGGGCAGTGCCAGGACGTCGCGCACGAAGCCGCTGACCGCGCCGTCCTCGGGCAGGTGGAGGATGCCGTCGCCGTCGAAGCCGGTGTCGAACGAACCGTCGGCGTTCAGCCGCGCGATGGCGTCGATCACCGTGGAACCGTCGACGGAGGAGGAGAAGCCGCTGGCGACAATGTCGCCGTCACTGGTCTCGGCGACGGAGAGGAGAGACTGAACCTCCTGGCCGTCGAGGGTGAACGTGACGGATCCGTCGGTTCCGAAGCTGGAGACGAGATCACCCGCCGCCAGCAGGCGGCGCGCCTCAAGGGGTTCGACGGGAACGGGCGCAGTGGGGGGGAACATCGACATGCAGTTGAGTCTTAAGCGTGCTGGAATGGCGGACGGAGCCCGCACATACAGACAAACCGGGTACCGCGGCGGGGAGCCGCGGCGGCCTGGGCGGTGATCAGGAGGCTAACTCGCTCCGATAACTTCGACAGCCGCCAAACGGGGGAAACGATCTGGATACCGGTAAATGCAACTCGCTTTACTGTGCGCGTCTTTGTCGTATGCTTCCGCGCACATGTCTGCCATCGCGTCAGTCAATCGCGTCGCCCCTGCCTCCAAGTCAGCCGAACCCCTCTCCCCGGCCGCTGAGCGGCTTCGAGAGCGCATCGAGCGCGCGACGGCAGTGGTGGGGGTCGTGGGGCTGGGGTACGTCGGATTGCCGCTGTTGGCGGCCTTCCACGAGGCGGGGTTCCCGGTTATCGGGTTTGACAAAGACCCGCGGAAGATCGAGGCGTTAGAGCGGGGTGAAAACTATCTGAAGCATCTCGGGGCGAACCTCGTCAGCGACCTCCAGAAGCGGGCCCCGGAGCGATTTTCAGCCACCAGCGATGTCAGCCGGCTCGGAGAGTGCGATGTCGTGCTCTCCTGCGTGCCCACGCCGCTCGGCAAGCACAACGAACCGGACCTGGCCTACGTCGAGAACAGCGCCCAGGACGTCGCAGAGACGCTGCGGGAAGGACAGCTTGTCGTCCTTGAGAGCAGCACCTATCCGCGAACCACGCGGGAGATCATGCTCCCGAAGTTCGAGCAGAAGGGGTATCGCTGCGGCGAGAACGTCTTCGTCGCCTATTCACCCGAGCGCGAGGATCCCGGCAGCAAGAACTTCTCCACGGCCACCATTCCGAAGCTGGTGGGGGGGATCGACCCGGTGTCAGGCGAGTTGGCGGCCCTGCTCTACCGCAAGGCCATCCGCGCCGAGATCGTCCTGGTGGAGTCGGCGGAAGTGGCGGAGGCGGCCAAGCTGCTGGAGAACATCTACCGGGCGGTGAACATCGCCCTGGTGAACGAGATGAAGGTCGTGCTGGAGGCGATGGGGATCGACATCTGGCAGGTGGTGGCGGCGGCGAAGACCAAGCCGTTCGGTTTCCAGGCGTTCTACCCGGGCCCCGGGCTCGGGGGGCACTGCATCCCCATCGATCCGTTCTACCTGACGTGGAAGGCCCGCGAGTACGGCTTCTCGACGCGCTTCATCGAGCTGGCGGGCGAGATCAACCACTCCATGCCGGACTACGTCGTCAACCGCACGATGCTGGCGCTCAACGGGCAGGGGAAGGCGGTGAAGGGGAGCCGTGTACTCATCCTGGGCCTGGCGTACAAGCCGGATGTCGACGACGTCCGCGAGAGTCCGAGCTTCGAGTTGATCGAGAAGCTGGAGCACCTGGGCGCTCAGGTCGATTACCACGACCCGCATGTGCCCGAGACGCACTACATGCGTACCTGGGGCAACCTGGGCAAGAAGAGCGTCGCCCTCACGCCCGAGACGCTGGCGGGTTACGACTGCGTGCTCGTCTCCACCAATCACAGCGCCATCGACTGGGCCGCGGTGGCGCAGCACGCCAGCCTGATCGTCGACACGCGGAACGCGCTGGACGGTATGGGCGGCAACGTCGTCAAAGCCTGATGGCGCGTCAAAGCTCCGACAGCAGGCTCGCCAGAGACGTGTAGAACGCCTCGACGTCCTCACGCTCGTCATCCTCGTCACCCAGCGCGCGATCGAAGCCCGGGCCGCCGACGAACGTATCGCCGAAGACCGGGCTCTCGTCCCCCGTGTCGCCGTCGGCCAGCAGGAGGTCGAAATCGTCTCCGCCGTCGAGGTGATCGCTGCCGGCACCGCCAAGGAGGACGTCCTTGCCGGCGCCGCCGAAGAGCGTGTCGTCTCCATTGCCGCCGACGAGGTAGTTCGCCAGCTCGTTGCCGCGGATCTCGTCGGCGTATTGCGTGCCGACGACGTCGACGATGAGCACGTCGTCGAGGGTCTTGCTCCCGTCGCCTGCGGTGAACGTGCCGCTGCGGTTGGCGAGATCGATGCTGACGCCGACGCCGGCATTGCTGACGACGCCGGCGAAGCTCATCACGTTCTCCCCGCCGTCGTCGGTGAAGGTGTCGTCCCCGTTTCCGCCGGCGAAGGTGTCGATCCCGGCGCCGCCTTCAAGGGTGTCGTTGCCGTCACCGCCGTCGAGGTAGTCGCCGCGCCGATCGCCGGCCGTTGCGCCCGAGAGGCTGGTGAGCAGGTCGTTCCCCGCGTCCCCGAACATGGCGGAGTCCTCGTCGGCCGCACCGACGATCGTGTCGTCGCCGGCGCCGCCGCGCGAGCGGAGGAAGCCGGTGAGTTGGTCGTCGCCGCTGCCCGCCCAGACGATCTCGACATCCTGATCGATCCGAATGGTCGGGCCCGCCTCGCCCGCGCTGCCGCGCACCAGGACGAGGTTCGCGCTGGTCGAGGCGAAGTCGAGCGTGTCGAGCCCGGCGCCGCCGGAGATCAGGTCTCCCTCGCCGCCGTCGGCGCCCGGCAGGAACACATCGTTCGCGCTTCCGCCGATGAGCGTATCGGCGCCCGCTCCGCCGCTGAGGCGCACCGGCTCCGTCCGCGCTCCGGCGTCCACGCGATCGTCTCCGTCGCCGGCCCTGACCAGAAGCTCGCCGGCGCCGGCGTCGTCGTGCAGGACCAAGTCATCGTCCCCCTCTCCGAGCAAAATCTCCTCGAGTCCTGCAGCGTTCGTTCCGCCGCTGCCGCCCAGTTGCAGTGACAGCGCATCGGAGCGGGCGGACAGGTCGAGCACGTCGCGCCCCGCGCTGCCGTCGAAGGTGTCCCCGGTGAAGTCGCCGTCACCGTCCACGACCACCAGCACATCAGCGCCGTCGCCACCGACCAGGGCGTCCACGTCAGCGCCGCCGGCGAGACGATCGTCGCCGTCACCTCCCAGGAGCGTGTCGTTGCCCGCACCGCCCTCCAGGGTGTCGGCACCGGCGCCGGCGGAGAGGGAGTCGTCGCCATCGCCACCGAGCAGCACGTCTTCGAAGCCGCCGCTCCGAAGCGTGTCGTTCCCCGCGCCGCCTTCGAGGCGGGCGGCGGCGCCGTCGTGGGTCAGGGTGTCGTTCCCCTCGCCCCCGAGCAGGGTCGCGGGCAGGTCCAGGCCTGCGAGGTCGACGACGTCATCGCCGTCCATCCCCTCGACGACGAGGCCCTGAAGCTCGTCGCGAAGGAACGTCGCCGTCAGTGAGCCGTCGCCGTTGGAGCGCGTGAAGGTGAGCGCCGGCTCTCCGGCGATCTCGGCGTTCGACCAGGTGAAGGTGTCGGCGCCGGAGGATCCGGTCAGGCGCAGCGACGAGCCGTCCAGCTCGGCGAACGTGCCGATGTCACCGAGATCGATCTTGAAGACGATCGATTCGACCTCGTGGGGGAAGTGCTGAACGCGGCGGCCCACGCCGACGAGATCGCCGTCCCTCGTGATGGTCATGTCGGCGAGGAACGCTTCGGGCCGGTCGAACGTGTACTGCTGCTCGCCGGGAACAGGGTCGCCGCCGAAGGTGGGGTCGAGACCCGCGCCCTCCATCCGCACCAGCGCCGCCCGTAACTCCTCCAGCCCATCGTTGAGGTAGCCGCCGGCGAGGATCTTCCCATCCGGCTGGACGCGTACGTGGGTCAGCTCGTTCTCGGCGCCGAAGAAGAAGGGCGCCGTGAAGCGAAAAATCTCATCGACCTCCAGCTCGCCGTCCGGATCGAAACGAGCCAGCACGTTCACCGAGTCATCCTCGTTGATCGCGACGACAGCGCGGCCTTCGGCGTCGATCGCCAGCGAGGTGACGAAGTAGATATCGGCAGAGAAGAATTGCCGCCGCGCTTCGCCGTTGTCGCCGTAGTTGACGTCGAGAGCCAGTTCATTCGTGAGCTTGATGACGCTGGCGCGGAGGTCGGGCTCGGCTTTCATCTCGCCAGCCACGTAGATGTTGCCATCGCCGTCCGTCGTGACGTCGCCCAGCCGGAAGGTGCTGATGTCGGCCAGGTCCAGAAGGTCGGCCTCGAAGTTCTCGCCCCGCGGCGTGCCATCCGCCTCGTAGACGCGCACGGTCGATCCTCCGGCGACGACGATCTGGCCGGAGGGGAGCAGGGCGACATCGGGGTTAAACGCGGAGATCCGGATTCGCCCATCCGTGGCAAAGGTGGT
This sequence comes from Planctomycetota bacterium, assembly GCA_023417885.1. Classification (GTDB taxonomy): domain Bacteria; phylum Planctomycetota; class Phycisphaerae; order Tepidisphaerales; family Tepidisphaeraceae; genus JAEZED01. The sequence continues at coordinate 26,347 of JAEZED010000193.1, read as the reverse complement.
GTCGATCGTCCCGTCGCCGTTCATGCGCACGACATCGCCCCCGATCCCGGCGTTGTTCCTCCGGACGTAGAGGAAGTCGCCATCCGGCAGGGCGTGGATCGACGTGATCAGTCCGCTGGCCTCGACTGCCTGGTCCTCGGGCAGATCCACCGAGCCGCCCGTGCCGAAGGCGGTGTCGATGCTGCCGTCTGGGTTCAGCCGGATGAGGTGTTCGATCCCGATGCCCGACTCGAAGAAGCGCGAGCCCACGAGCAGATCGCCATCGGCCAGTTCTTCGATTGCACGCAGGTCCTGAGTCTGCTCTGCGCTGATGTCGAGGTTGACCAGACCGCCGTCCCCGAAGGCGGTGTTCAGATCTCCGGCGGCAAGCAACCGGCGTGGCTCGAGGGCCTCGGGCAGCAGGGGCCGCTGAAGCGGTTCTTGAGCGCTCGGAGACCGGGTCAGCATCTCGAAACCTCCTCTATCCCAAGGCATTGTCGGTCCCGAGTTTAGCTTGCACCGCGCCAACCGCGAACGGACATTTCGTCCGCCTGCGGGCTGCGTTTTGCGGCATCGCGGACGATCAGACCACCGTTGATCCGGATCCTTACTGGTGGGGCGGGACCGGGACGAACAGGAGGTTTCCCTGCCGCGCGAGCACATCGAGGTCCTCCGGAGTGCCCAATAGTCGCTGCGGCATGGAGCCGACGAAGGCGCAGGTGTATCGCCGGGCATCCGACAGAGCGCGCCACACATCCCCCGGACGATACCCGCCACGCTCACCTGCCTCCGGATTGTGCTCGACGATCCAGGTCGGCGGACGATCGGACGCGATCCAGCCGCGCGCGCCGGCAAGCGCGAGCGGCTCGGAGCCCTCCAGGTCCAGCTTCACGACGTCGGGCACGCGATCCAGCGCCTCGTCGAGGCGAACGGCCGTGACCTCGAATGCCTCTGTCGGCACGTCGCGCGGTGGGAAGCGGCTCGTCTCGCCATGATTGCGTTTCGTCTCGGCGGCGGGGCGGTGGAAGGTCAGCGTCTCGGCGCGATCGGAGATCGCCAGCGGGTGGACATGCACGGCCTCGGCGAAGCCGTTGCGCGCCAGGTTCTCCTCGAACCGCCTGCGGTTGATCGGGTCGGGCTCGAAGGCATCCACCCGTCCGGTCGGCCCGACGAGCCTGGCGGCGCGGCAGGAGAAGAAGCCGATGTTCGCCCCGCCGTCCACGAAGTGCATGCCCGGCCTCAGCAGTTTGCGGAGGAGGCGGACGGTGTCCAACTCGTAGACCCCGGCCGCCATCGCGACGTCGGGGTAGGTAGCAAGGTCCAGTGCCAGCCGCACGCCGTCGCCGGTGGTAAAGACGCCACGCCACTGGGAGCGCGGCACGAGCCGGCGCGCCAGCCGCGCGAGGCGGTAGCCACCGCGTTCGGTGGGGGCAATGTGCGCGTAGCCGCGCAGCAGCGGGAAGCCGAGATGCCGGACGTTCACAATGGATCAGGATGAAAGGGTCACGAAGAGCGCCGTGTCGCCCCCGCGTACCAGGCGAGGGTGCCTCTCAGGCCATCCTCGAGGTCGACAACTGGCGCATAGCTGAGCGCCTCCCGGACGTTCGACAGATCCGCGAGAGAGTGGGGCACGTCGCCGGGGCGTGGCGGAGCGAAGTGCGGCTCCGGCGCTGGCGTGCCGGTGATTCCCTGAACCAGGCGCGCCATCATGATGGCGAGTTCGCTCACCGTCACGCGGCGACCGATGCCGACGTTGAAGACCTCGCCCCGCAGCGGCTCCGAGCGGGTCGCCGCGAGCAGGTTGGCGTGAACGGCGTTGGCGACGTGCGTGAAGTCGCGCGAGGCGGTGCCGTCGCCGTAGATCGTGGGTCGCTCGCCGGCCAGGAGGTCGCGCGCGAAGGCGGCAATCACGCCGGCGTAGGCGCTGTTGGCGTTCTGACGTGGGCCGAAGATGTTGAAGTATCGCAGGCTCACGGCGTCCATGTCGTAGACGGCCGCGTGCGAGCGGACGTAATGCTCCGCGGCGAGCTTCCCGGCGGCGTAGGGGCTCATGGGCTTGGCGAACATCGACTCGTGCTTGGGCAGCTCCGGCTGATCGCCATAAGCGCTGCTGCTGGCCGAATAGATGAATCGCTTCACGCCGGCGTGGCGCGCCGCCTCGAGCAGGTTCAGGGCGCCGGTGACGTTGGTCTCGTGGTAGCCGACGGGGTCGGAGACACTCCGCGGCACGCTCACCTTGGCCGCCAGGTGGAACACGAGCTCGCACCCCTCGACGGCGGAGCGGCAGCCTTCGGCATCGCAGATGTCGGCCCGCACCATCTCGAGGCCGGCGGGGATGTTCCGCTCCTCCCCCTCGCTCAGGTCATCCATCCCGCGGACGGTGGCGCCCACGGCCAGGAGGGCGTCGGCGACGTGACTGCCGATGAACCCCGCGACGCCCGTCACCAGGCAGCGCCGGCCCGCCAGCGCCCGGCCATGCAGGCGGGGCCAATCGACCGGGGATACATCAAGCGAGGTTTCGGGCATGGTCCCGGAGTCTACGCGGGGGCAGGGCGGGCGCGAAACCTGCCCGTCAGGCTCGCCCGGCGAGTCGGCGGTAGAGGCCAATCGTGTCCTCCACCTGACGATCGAAGGTGAAGCGATCGCGGATGAGGCGGGCGCCGTTTTCCCCCATTTCGGCCAGCAACTGCGGCTGGGCGAGGAGCCGGGCGGCGGCCCCGGCAAATGCCCGGCGATCGATCGGCACGCCCTGGCCGGTGACGTTGTCGATCGTGAGTTCGGTGGCGCCGCTGGTGCGGGTCCGCACGTGAGGCACGCCCACGCTCATCGCCTCGGCGCAGACGAGGGAGAACCCCTCCCGCTCGGACGGGAGCAGCAGGAGGTCGGCAGCCTGGTAGACCGGTAGGGGGTCGCGATGGCCCAGGAGGTGCACCCGGTCGCCGAGCCCGGCGCGCACCACGAAATCTCGCAGCGCCGCCTCCCCCGGACCCTCGCCAGCGTACACCAGGTGCAGATTCACCCCTGCCTGGTGCGCTGGCGGGAGCACATCCATGCACCAAGCCTCGTTCTTCGGAGAGTCCAGCCTTCCGACGTACGCAGCCACGACCGCGTCGGGGGGCAGACCCAGTTGCCGGCGCGCCGCCTGGCGATCCGCCTCCGTGCGCCGTGGAAACCGCCCAACCTCGATGCCATGTGGAATCAACGTGATTCGATCTTCCGGAACTCCTGCTTCGTCCACCAGCCACTGGCCGGCGTCGGCGCTGGCGACGTGGGTGTGGTCGCCGAAGTCACTGAACCAGCGCCGCCACCCGCCGATCTCGATGTGCGAGAGGTGGAGCGTGTAGAGCAGTGGGGGCCGACGACCGCCGGGCGCCGACTTCTGAAGCCGCCGCCCCAGCAGGACGGCACGGCGATAGTGAGCGTGGATGAGGTCGACGGGATTCGCGGCGAGCCATTCCCGCAGGCGGCGCGCGCTTTTCCAGAGGCCGACCGGCCCCGCCTTGAGCGGTATGGGAAGATATGGGAACGGCGCCTCGTCGAAGGCCCAGCGCCACGCGCCCTCGTCGCCCGCTGCCGTCACCTGGTGCCCCCGCTCGACGAGGGCGGCACCGAGGTTGGTGATGTACCTGCTGAGCCCGCCGGGGTCGGCGGCGAGGGTCAGGTGGAGGATGCGGAGCGGCCTCGCCGGTCGCCCAGGGGGCGATTCGTGCATTGTGGGTGTGGAATCTGGGTCGTTTCGGAGGCTCAATTGGGCTTTTTGCAGTTACGGGTGGATGAAATAGACTATGGGACATTCCCTGAACGTGAATTCGGCACGGGGGCGCGACATTCTTCCAATCGGCGCGCGAAAGCGGGGGCGCTGGTGTGGTTACGGAGCGGCAGGCATTGGTTGACGTCCTGATCCAGACTTTCAACGAGGAGCGAAACCTGCCCCACACGCTGGCGAGCGTGGCGGGCTGGGTGAACCGCATCTTCGTCGTCGACTCCGGCAGTACCGACCGGACGGTCGAGATTGCCCGAGAGTACGGGGCCGAGGTGGTCCACCACGACTGGGAGGGGTACGCGCGCCAGAAGAACTGGGCGCTGGCCAACCTCCCGTTCGAGGCGGACTGGACGCTCATCCTCGACGCGGACGAGGCAGTGAGCCCCGAGCTGAAGGAGGAGATTCTCGCGCTCGTCCGGCGGCCGACGGACCAGGTGCGCGAGAGCGGCTTCCTGATCAACCGCGTCTTCATCTTCATGGGCCGGCGGATCCGGCACAGCGGCTACTTCCCCTCGTGGAACCTGCGCCTCTTCAAGCGCGGGCAGGCGCGGTACGAGGATCGGAGCGTTCACGAGCACATGCTCTGCGACGGGCCGGTCGGCAAGCTCAGGCACCTGCTTATCCACGAGGATCGACGCGGGCTGGAGCATTTCTTCGCCAAGCACAACCGTTACAGCACGCTCGAGGCGCAGGAGATCTTCGAGAACCCGGATCCCTGGCCGGGATTGCGGCGGATGATGCGCGACCCCGTGGCACGGCGGCGGTTCGTCAAGAGCCGCATCATGCCGAAGCTGCCGATGAGCTGGTGGTGGCGCTGGTTCTTCATGTACGTGCTGCGTGCCGGCTTCCTCGACGGAAGGGCCGGGTGGTGGCTGGCGCAGTTCATCTCCAGCTACGAGTTCGCGGTGCAGCTCAAGCTGCGGCAGCTTCGCCGGCGCGGCGGAGACGGGGTGAACGCGCGCGTCGGGCTCGCAACCACGGAAGGGGCGATCGGCGCCGACCCGGCGCTGCCCCGGTCCGCAGCCGCTTCCCTGGCCCCGGCGCCCGAGAGTGAGACGCAGACTTCCCCCGCAGGCCGGCGCCCGCCCGAGGCGGCGCCGACGCTTATCGAGCGCCGCGGGGCGCTGTTCCCGAGTGGGGCTGACAGCCTGAAGTTCGTCAGCCCCTGGACGTTCAGGCAGAACCTGGCGCGGGCGCTGTGGATGGTGACGACGAAGCTCCTGTTCCGTCCCAGCTTTCACAACTGGTACGGCTGGCGCCGGCTCCTGCTGCGGCTTTTCGGAGCCAGGATCGGGCGCGACGTGCGCATCCGGCCGACGGCGCACATCGAGATCCCGTGGAACCTCGACATCCGCGAGGGCGCGATCGTCGGGGACTACGCGATTCTCTATTCGCTCGGCCCGATCGTGATTGGCCGGCGCGCGGTCGTCAGCCAGTATGCCCACCTCTGCGCGGGCACGCACGACTACCACTACCGCGACTTCCCGCTGCTGCGCCCGCCGATCGAGATCGGCGACGGTGTCTGGGTGGCGGCGGACGCTTTCGTCGGGCCGAACGTCACGATCGGCGCCGGCGCCGTGATCGGCGCGCGATCGAGCGTCTTCAAGGACATCCCGCCCAACATGGTGGCCGCGGGCAACCCGGCTAGGCCGATCAAGCCGCGCGTGCTCTACGACATCGACGCTGCCGAGGAGCGCCGCGCCCGCCCGCACATGGATGCCGTGCTGCCGCCCGCGCCGCTCGACCCGGCGGAACCGGCCACCGGCGACGCCAGCGCTGAGCGAGCCGCCGACGAGGACATGGCTTCACCCGTCCGTGAGGAGGAGCCGGACGGCATCGCCGGTGACGACGAGCTTGCCGGGCCGACCCTGCACGAGCAGGCGGCGGCCCGGCCGTAACGTGTCGCGCCCAGCGGCGGATGTCGATGACCGAGGCGCCCCCTCCAGTTTCCGAAGATCGTCCGGCGCCCGCCAGCGAAGCGGGCGTCTTCCAGCGCCTGGACACCACGGCGCGGGCGCCTTACTCGCGCCGTGAGTACGCGCGGCGATTCGCCTGGCTGCTTGTGCAGGCAACGCTCTTCCGCCTGCCGCTTCCGCGCGCCTACGGATGGCGTCGCTGGCAGCTTCGGCTGTTCGGCGCGCGGCTCGGCGCGAACGCCGGCATCCGGAGGACGGTGCGGATCATGCATCCCTGGCTGCTGGAGATGGGGGACTGGTCGATGCTGGGCGATCGCGTGGACGTCTACAACCTGGGTCCGGTGCGGATCGGAAATCACACAGTGGTGAGCCAGGACGCGGTGCTCTGCGCCGGCACGCATGACCACACGGATCCTTCGCTACCGCTGAAGCGCCCGCCCGTGGTGCTGGGCTCCGGCGTCTGGGTGGCGGCGGGAGCGTTCATCGGCCCCGGCGTGACCATCGGCGACAACAGCGTGATCGGCGCGCGGGCGGTGGCGATGAAGGACGTTCCGGCGGGCGTCGTCGCGGCGGGCAATCCGTGCCAGGTAATGGGCCCGCGGCGCACGCGGCGGCCGGCGGATCAGGCGCCCGCAAGCGAGCGGTAGAACGCGGCGTATCCCGCCGCGAGGCGGTCGGAGTCGAGAAAGCCCAGCACCCATTCCCGCCCGCGCCGGCCGCGGTCGAGACGGTCGGGCTCGTCGTCCAGGAGCCTGGCGATGGCGTCGGCGAAGGCTTCCGGCGTGGCGTCGGCGATCGTCGCGCCGGCGGACTCGAGCTCGCGCCAGATGTCGACCCCGCGGGTCGTGACGACGGGTGTGCCGCACGCCATCGACTCGACGAGCACCATGCCGAAGTTCTCCTGGAAGGTCGGCAGGGCGAAGACGTCCGCCATCCGGAACGTCAGCAGCTTCCGCTCGCCGCGGACCATTCCGAGCCATTGCACCGCTTCCGCCACGCCCAGCTTTGCCGCGAGGTTCTTGAGCGACGCCATGTATGCCTCCTCGCCGTCGCCGGCAACGAAGAGAATGACCTCGCGACCCGCCCGGCGCAGCAGGGCGATCGCCTCGATCACGATCTCCACCCGCTTCACCGGATGCACACGACTGAGAAAGAGCACGGACCGACCGGAGACCGGGATGTCCGCCGCCTTGGCCGCCGCATCCGGAAGCTGGCGATATGCGGTCAGATCCAGCGCAAGCGGCAGCACCTCGAGCCGGCGAGGGCGAATCCACTGTCGCGCCTGCTCCGCCTCGGCCTCAGCCGTGCAATGGACGGCGGCGGCGCGCTCGAACATGCGCCGGCCGAGCAGGGTGAAGTAGATCCGCTTCTTGAGCCACTTGTGCGAGATAGCCCACTCATCGAGCATTCCATGAGGCGAGATGACGTAAGGGACGGCCCGGCGCCGCGCGAGGCGAGCGAGCTGGGCGTTGGCGACATCCCATGCGCCGTGCAGGTGCAGCAGGTCGCACTGCTTCAGCGCATCGCCGGCGGCATCGAGCTGCGCGCGGGAGAGGAGCTGGCCCGAGCGGTGATCGGCCCGGCCGGGAAGCTCGACGACGCGAATCCCGCGCGTCTCGCCGGAGATCCAGTCAGAAGGCAGTTCGCCCCGATCGAACGTCAGCAGCGTCACCTCGAGCCCGGAGCGCGCCAGGACGCCGACCAGATCGATCACGGCGCGCACGACCCCGCCGCCTTCGAGTTTCATCGAAATCAGGAAATGCGCTATCCTCATGTCCACTGGGCCGAATGTTAACGGCCGATGCCGCCCCTGACGCGGCGCACCGCCCCAACCGCCAGACGAGCATGATCCGACTTGCCGTTCAACAGCCTTCGCTGGCGAAGTACCGCATCCCGGTCTTCCGCGAGCTGGCGTCGCGGCCGGGGATCGACCTGACGGTGCACTACGCCGACACGCCCGGCATTCCGAACGTCGAGCCGGATGGATTCCGCGCGGTTCATACGCCGATGCAACGCGCCGGCCTTGCCGGAAACCAGGCCTACTTTCACCGCCCGCAGGTGTCGCTTGCGCGCCGGGAGCGGTGCGACGTGCTCCTCATGGGATGGGACCTGCATTACGCAAGCCTCGTCCCGGGCCTCCTGCGCGCCAGGAGGAATCGCGTCGGCACCGTCCTCTGGGGACACGGCTACTCGAAGCACGAAAGGCCACTCCGCCGCTCGCTGCGCGACAAGGTGGGCCGGATGGCCGACGCCGTGCTTTTCTACAACCACGCCGCCGAGCGTGCGGCGATCGAGGCGGGCTTCGACGCCGAGCGCGTCTTCGTCGCGCTCAACAGTCTCGACCAGTCGCCGATCCAGGCGGCGCGCGCACGCTGGCTGGCGGATCCCGGGCGGCTGGCCGCCTTCCGGCACGACGAGGGGCTGGACGGACCGCTGATCCTCTTCGTCTCCCGGCTTGATCCGGACAACCGCGTGGACCTGCTGCTGCGCGCCGCGGTGCGCCTGCGCGGGCGGTGGCCGACGCTGCGGGTGGTCATTGTCGGCAAAGGCCCGCACGGCCCGGAACTGGAGCGGCTGGCGGACGAACTGAATATCCGCGACAACGTGCGGTTCCAGGGCGCGATCTACGAGGAGGATCGACTGGCTCCATGGTTCTGCGCCGCGGACGTCTTCTGCTACCCGGCCAACATCGGGCTGAGCATTCTTCACGCCTTCGGCTACGGCCTCCCCGTGATTACGGGCGACCGGCTCCAGGCCCAGAACCCGGAAATCGAGGCGCTGCGGGACGGGGAGAACGGGCTGCTCTTCGCGGACGGCAACGAGAGAGCACTTGCCGCGGCCCTCGAGCGGTTGATCGAGGACGACGTGCTGCGCGGGCGCCTTTCCGCCGAGGCGCACCGGACGGCGACGGAGGTATTCACGATCGAGCGGATGGTGGACGGCATCGTGGCTGCCGCCGAGTTTGCCGCGGCACGGGCAGGTTCGCGCTAGTACCCGTTGGCGGCGTCTTCCTGGTAGGCGACGGTGCCGGGCGGAAGGTCGTAGTAGTGGGCGAACTGCTCTTCCTCCGGCGTCGGGTAGACGCGGCCGGTGCCGAAGAACATCCTCCCGACGAGGTTCACCACGATTCCCGTGAGAACCGCGCCGATGATGAGCACCGTGAAGAGCCCCAGCTCGCCTCGGGAGAGACCGACGATCTGCCCCGAGGCGGCCGCGAAGACGCCCAGGAGAATCGGGTTGTCCGGCTGGCGCTTGAGCAGGTCATCGGCGTAGCGAAACAAGGCGCCGGTGACGATGCCATAGATGAGCAGGATATAGAGCCCGCCTTCGTGGAAGCCATGGCCGACGATGCCCGGACCCCAATTGAAGATGCCGTGGTGCCTCGAGGCGTAACCCGTCTCGTAGGCGATGCGATTGCCGAGGCCCTCCGGCTTTCCGGGCCAGAACGCGCGCGGGATGGGATTCGTGACGACGAAGATCGCCGAGAAGAATGGCTCGTGGGGCAGCTCGGTGCCGTAGTGGTTGATCGCCACCATCGATACCTCAACCGCATCACCGCCCAGCAGCGACTGGCGGTTCATTCCCAACATGGCGCCGGGAAGCATCCTGACCGAATTGATCGCCCGCTGTGCGGCCGACTCGTTCGGATTCCGCTCGCGATGCCGGAGGGCGGTGTAGCCGCTGAGGAGGAAGAAGACCACTAGGGCGCCGGTGGTCGCCATCACGACGTTGCTGGCGGCGGAGCGATAGCGCGCCCAGAGCCAGTAGCTCACGACGGGGAAGGCCATGGCCGTTCCCAGGAGCGATCGCCTGCCAGAGCCCACGCTCATTGCCACGCCCAGCGACAGGGCCAGGACGATGACGAAGATGACGACGATCACGGGGTTGTACGGCTGGCGCACGAGAGCGATGAGCGCGAGCGTGAGGGCGATCGGCCCGGCCGCCTGTCCCATGATGCTGGTGATCTGCCCGATGAACTGGATGTTCGGATAGAGCACTGCCCCGAGGCTCAGGAATGCGCAGAAGCACAGCAGCAGCACGAGGACGGCGGTGCCGTCGCCCACCCACTTGCGGAAGGTTCGCTGCGCCAAATGCCGAGGGGACTTCATCCAGGTGTAGATGACGAACGCCGCCACGTAGTAGACCAGAGCACCGGCAACGAACCAGAGGTAGCTGGCGTCGCTGTACAAGTCGTAGTGAACCTCCGCGTTCCCGGTCTGGATGGCCGCGAAGCCCACGAAATTCGCGGAGCCGAGGAGGAACAGCGTCCAAGGGCTGAGTAGCTCTCCCTTCCCGCGCAGGTAGGGAACCACGATCGCGAGCGCCATCGCGACCATGAAGAGCCAGCCGAACGGAATGAGGATCCACTGCATGCGAAACTGATCCTATCGCTCCACTACTGCATCGGCGCGTTTCGAGCGCTACGACAGATATGCCGCAGGGCTGTGAGTGGCTCGAGCCAACTCTCCCAGAGCCGGCGATTCGCCTCCTGAAGCCCCTGAAGTGCGGTTGGCGAGAGCCGGGCATGGAACTCGGCAAGCACCTGCCCGCAACGCCGCACGTCCGCGGCATCGACCCACACCAGATGCGCTCGCCAATCAATTTCCTCCTCGAACGGCAGCACGCAATCTGTGTCGATCAGCAGCGGCACCCGGCCCGCCGATAGGGTCTCATAGAAGCGAACCGAGAAGTTCCCGGCACCGCGGGCGCAGAGGGTGTAGTCCGCCGCCGCGAGATTCCGCTCAAATGCCTGACGCGTCTGCTCCACACGGGCCTTATCCTGCCGGAACCGCAGGAACCCGCCTCCGAAGTGACGATGGACCACCAGGTCCGTCTCCACCATGCCCTGCTTCTCCGCTCGCCGCAACGCCGACAGGGCGGCGGATCTTACCTGGTGGCCCAGCACGTTCTGACCCTGGCCACGCAAACGCATCAGCAGGCGTTTACCCGGCCCCGCCACATACCCGCAGAAGCCAATCCGTGGCCGCTGACCCTTCTCCCGAATCGCAGGCAGCTGCCCGCCCGGCCGGACGGGACGGCAGGCCGCGGGCATCGCCCGTTCACGCGGCCGAATCAGGCTCCGACGCAAGCTAGTCCGGTATACCAGCCCGTATGGAAGATCAGAGGGCGTGTCGTCGTCGCCGAAGTCGAAGAAGAGGGCCGGCTTCCCCGCCGCTTGCGCTATTCTCCCCAGCTGCAGAGCTTGCTGCGGGGGCAAACCGCCCCCAATCGCGTGCGGGTGGCAGCAGATAGCGGCCTCGGCGGGCGTGGTCACCGCCCGAAAGTACTTCGCACCTTCCGCCACAACCCGCTGAAATCGACCTGCTTCCGGTGTTGGGCCGTCCTCCAGGCGGACGGTGCCGATACCGCAGGCCAAGGCAAGAGGCACCACGCGCCGCCCCGGGTCGTGCGGAGGGAAGAAGACCGGTATCTGCCCCTCGCCCGGGATCAACCCTGCCCCCCGGGCACCGCCTTCACCTCGCTCGATTCCTCAAGAGGCTTGTCATCCATCGAGCTGAGGGCATACCCGGCCTCGCGCAGAAGATCGACGCACTGGCGATGCACCTCCAGTCCATGTGTCGCGAGTAGGATCTGCGGCCGGTGCTGCTTCAGCACCTCGTGGGCGCCGCGGAGAACGCTCAGCTCCGCCCCCTCAACGTCGATTTTCATCACCTTCGGCGGCGGGATACGGCCAGAGCCGACAAGGGCGTCAACCTGATGCATCTTCACCTCCATGCCTCCCTCGTCGGTCAGATGTCCCATTTCGGGCAGCCCTTCGGCGGCAAAGCGTGCGGTGCCGGCTTCCTCAGACACTGCTCCTTCGATGATCTCGACGTTGGAGAGGCCGTTGAGGTGTACGTGACGCCGAAGCAGTGCCAGGTTTCGCGGCAAGGGTTCGAAAGCGACCACCGTTCCTTCGCTGCCGACAAGCTCGGATGCGAGCAGTGTATAGAAGCCGACATTGGCACCGATGTCATAGACGACATCACCCTTCCGCACCGACTGCTGGAAGACGACTTGCTTCTCGTACTCATAGACGCCGAACCAGCAGCTCTGAAAGCTGGAGCGGACGACCCACTTCTTTCCGCGAAGAGGTCCTCGGAGGATAGGGAGAACCGTATCGCGTGGCATGAGGTTCATCGCCGCCCGGGCCGATCGCCCCAGTCGCGAATACCTCCAGAAGCTGCGAAGGTTAGTCACCGTCGACATTCAGATCACCTCAGTACGAAGGGGTTCGAGGCGCGACTCGATATCCGGTAACGGCACGGCCCCGTGGCGCCGGAGGAATCGCAGCAGACGGTAAGTGCGGGGCGAAACCGGCCGTCGCGCCTGCACCTCCTTCGCCGCCACACCAAAGCCGCGCAGGATACCCTCCAGCACCCAGATCGGATGCCGGACTCGAATGCCGAACTGCACCAGCCGGAATATCGATCCCGCAAGATGAACGGGCAGGCGCATCCACGGAACATTATGCCAGCCGTACAGAACGGAGTTCCGGGCAGCGTAAACGACCATGCGCTTACGACTGCGCGCGGGGGACTGGTAGTGGTGGATGGGCGCGGCGCTCCCTGCCCGAACGACATAGCCCGCCTGCAACAGCCGGATGCAGAAGTCCTGTTCCTCGCCCTGGTGAAACAGCACCTCCCGATACCCGCCCAGAGACAGGAACAGGTCACGTCGTAGGGCATGAGCCGTGCCGATGAATCCCTCCAGCACCCAGGGCTTGTCGCGGTCAGGAGCGCGGCAGCGAATCATCGAATCCTGGCGAACGTTTACGAACGGCATCGCGACCGCTCCGATGCGCGGATGGTCGAACTCGGCCAACGTTCGGCTCACAGTGCCTGGCGACGTCAGGGCGGCGTCGTCGTCTAGTGAAATGACGAACGGCGTTGTCGCCAGCCGCGCGCCTTCGTTGCGCCGCACGATGTACCCGAGAGACTTCTGGCTGCGGATCAGCCGGACCTCCGGGTAGTCGCGGCGGATCATGTCGTCGGTGCCGTCGGTGGACCCATCGTCCAATATGATGACCTCCACTGGCTCGGTCTGGCCGCGGATCGAGGCCAGTGTCGTCCGCAGGTCATCAACCCGGTTCCGCGTCGAGATCACGATCGTCGCCCTTGGCTTGCCGCTTCTCATGACAGGCTCTCCGCGGCGGGGGGGTCTCGCTCGAGGAAGAGCACCTCGCAAGCTCCTTGTCGGGACGAGTGAAAGACTCTGAATCGGCCCCCGTTTCGCTCCAGGTCCGACTCGAAGCTACTGCGGCAATATGGATGGTGCAGCTCAACGACCATGTAACGCACTCGGCCGATCCACGCGCGACTGTTCTCGAAGAGCTCTTTCTCGGCGCCCTCGATATCGCACTTGAGCAGGTCTATCTCGCGGATGTCGTGCGCCGAAAGGAGTTGGCTGATGGTCAACGCCTCCACCAGTTCCCCGCCGTCCTCCTGCCGGGCGGCCGTCATCCTCAGGCCCCAGTCGCCCCCGGTCCGATCCAGGCGCACCTTTCCTGGCCGCGCCGCCACACACGCCTGCACCAACCTGCAGTCTTCGGATCCGCTATCGAGTTCGAGATTCAACCTGCAAACGCTCATGTTCTCGGGATCCGGTTCCACGGCGAGAATGCGGGCTCGCGGGAACGCATCGCGCCATAGCCGCAACGACAAGCCGACGTTCGCCCCAAGATCAACGATCTGCCGAATCGCTTGTGGTCCGTGCTCCAGTAGTGGCTGGTATTCGCCATGGAAGAAGATTTCCTCGATGACGTGGGCGTCGGTGGTTCCAAGGCGGGCTGCGAGTGGACGATCAACCCCGACGATACCAAAGGCATGCACCTGTCGTCTGCCAGGCAACCAGACACCTTGACCGCGGATAAGCGCGCGGTTGTACAGCGCCCATGCGAAGTCTCGCCGACTCCGATAGTGGTGCCGCTCACCCCAGCGACGCTTGATGCTCTCAACGAGTCCTCTCAAAGGGTGCCTCCAGCTCCCGCTTGTGGCGCCCACGTACTGCCGCGCATTCCACTCAGCCTCCCCAGGAGATCCCGCCAAGGCTCCGCCGCAAGCAGTCGGATGGCGGGAATGAACAGGACCGCGCTCACCGCCGTGATCACGATAATCTCGATCAGGGCGGGCCAGCGCCCGACGTCGGGGAGCATAGCGCGCACGACCCAGCCCACCAGCATCCCGGCGGCGATGCTCAGGCCCCCGGCAAGGATCGGCGGGAGGAACACCCGCGCCACGTCGCTCCATCGCCCACCCATTGGGCGCAGGGCAATGAACATCCCCAGGGGCCCGGCGAGCCACGCGTACACCGTAACGCCGGCGGCGGCTCCGATGACGCCCCACGTCCGAGCCCCGATGATCACGCAGGCCAGGAAGAGCCCTGCCAGCAGCGTCCACTGCAGGAAGAGGGTCAGGAATCTCCCCTGTGCCTTCAGAAGACTGTCGGAGGCGTAAGCCGTCGAGAACAGCGCCCACCCGACACTCAGGAACTGCACGAGCACGATTCCGTCGTGCCACCTCGTGTCAAACAGGAGGTGAACGGCGGGACGGGCCACCGCCGCCTGCAGGAGGCAGGCGGGAATCGACACCAGTGCCAGCACGCGCGCAGCGCGCAGGAAGCCGTCGCGTAGGCGCTGGGGCTCATCCTTGAGCAGGCTGAAGGAGGGAAAGAGGACAGTCGCCAAGTTCAGGGCGATCATCTGGACGCTTTGAGTCGAGAGAGCGAAGGCCCAGTAGTAGAGGCCCACGATCTCCGGCGGGAACATGCGCCCCAGGATGATGTAGTCACCCTGCGCCGTCACGGCGTACATCGCCATGATAGCGATCAGCAGGCCGCTGTCGGTAAGCATGAACCTCCAGCGGCGAAACTGCGGGTTGGGCTGGATCGGGGGGCGGGCCGCGACCCAGAGGAAGACGAGGCGGACGAACTGCGACAATGGAACCGGCAGCGCGAAGCTGTAGGCGCCGAAGCCAAGCAGCGCGAACAGGATACTGGCGCCAACGGAGACGGCAGCCGCGAGTAGTCCCGTGTAAGCGAGCAGCGGGAAGTTCAGGTCGATCTGCAGGCGGGCCTGGGGGACGATCGTCAGCGTGTGGATGAGGTTGCCGAGAGCCAGTACGGCGACAATCCCAATGAGCCGCGGCTCCTCGTAAAACCAGGCCGCGGCGGGCGTCAGGGCGACCATAATGAGTGACCCGCCGAGGCCAAGAGCCAGGGACATCCAGAAGCCGGCATTCGCCCAGCGCCGGAACTGACGGCCGCGCTGGATCAGGATCTCGCGGATGCCTGCCTGCTGGATGAGGGAGATGACCGTGACGATCGTGTAGGCCAGGCCGATGAGGCCGAAGTCCTCGCGAAGCAGCAGCCAGGCGAGAATGATTTGCCCGACAATCGTCAGCGCCTTGCTGCCAACGGCCTGGGCGGTTGTGAAGACGAAACCCCGCGCAGCGCGATGCGCCATTGGGCCTTCGATGTCACCGGCACCAGTCGGATCAAGCCGCCTTGCGATAGAACCTTCCCGCGGCATGCGCATGTTGGCCTCGTCAGGCACTGTGGCGCTGGCGGAGTGACGATCGGTCTGGGAGGAGGGAAGTTTCAACCGGCGCGATGGGACAGAACGAACATTGCACCCCCGTCGGCAGTCACATGCAAGCGCCCCTCTTCATCGGACGCAGTGACCTCGATCCTCGATTGATCCCCGCCCGGCGCGGGCGGCTACTTTGCCGGGGGTTCCATCGACGCCGCCCCCTCCCCCAGCAACTCCCGCCGGAGTTCTGCGAACTCTTCTTTCCATGCCGTTCCGCCCACGCCGTCGCCGTAGGCGGCGTAGAGGTTGCGCAGTTGCTGGCGCATCGGCTCCGGCGGGTTGCCCAGGGCCAGGTTCGAGCGGATGAACTTCAGGTAGAGTTCCCAGAACTGGTTGTTCGGCACCTGGCGCGCCACCCCGTCTTCCTGGACCGTCCGCATCGCGTTGCCCATCGCGCGTTCTGCGAGCAGGCGCCCGTAATAGCTGCGGGCGTCCTCGTACTCCGCCAGGTCGTAGTGAATGTTGCCGAGGGCGAAGACCACGTCCCGGTCGTAGCTCACGCTCTGCCGCTGCTCCGGGCTCATGCCCTCCAGCAGCGACCGGTAGAGCTCCAGGTTCTCCTGGCTCTGCAGCGCACGATACTTCGCAAGGGCCTCGCGCAGGCCGGCGCGGCGGGCCTCGGGATCGCGCGCCGCCAGCGCCGCCTGGTGCTGCGTCTCGGCGTCGAAGCGGCGGAAGTTGTAGACGTAGCGCCGATACTCCGGGTCGTCGCTGGCTTCCATCCACTCCACGAGGCGCGGCGTGACGGCGGCACGCGTCTGTGTGAGCCTGCTCAGGGCAGCCGCATCGCCGCGAGCCCTTGCCTGCTCGATCGCCCGGTTCAGCGTCTCGCGAAACTGGCTGATGTAGGCCAGTCCGCGCTCCGCCTCGCTCTCCTCAAGCAGCGCCAGCAGATCGCGCGTGGCCTCGTCGATCCTCCCGGTCGCCGCCGTCGCCTGGAAGCGCAGCGGGATCGCGCTGCTGAGGATCGACCCGGCCTGCGGCAGCCCGTTTACATCCGACTCGATGTTCGCCAGCAGCGACAGGGCCGTTTCCGGATCGTTCTCCTCCGTCAGCGACAGCCGCGCCAGGATCACCTTCACGCGCGCCAACCGCTCGCGGTAGGCATCGCGATTCGCCCCGTCGGCCTGGGCCAGTGCCGCCGACAGTTGCTCCAGCGTCCGCCGGCCCAGCCGCGGCAGCTCCAGGGCGAGGTCGGCGCGGCGCGGCGACGCGGGCGACATCTCCCCCATCCGGGCGGTTTCGGCAAGCAGGAGGAAGTAGATCGCGTCGGTGCGGCGCGGATCGTTCTCCGGCACCTGGCGGTAGTACTGAACCGCCTCGTCGAGCCGCCCGAGCCGATGCAGCCGGTTGGCGAGATCGAACGCGCGCGTCTTGTCGTTCACCGGCGGACCCACGAGCAGCGGCAGCAGGCGCCCCTCGAGCGCGTCGGCCTGCATCATCATCGTCTCGCCACCACCGTCGGTGCGCTTCATCTCCTCCACGATGCCCAGCGCTCGTCGCAGCGCCGCGACGCGCTGCGAGGCGTCGGCGCCGGAGAGCTCGTTGTAAGCCAGAAACGCCTCCGCCGCCTCGACCTGCCGGTCCAGGATGTCGAGCATCAGCCCGCGGATAAACGCGTTCCGGGCCACGAGCGCCGAATCCACCGACTGCGGATCCGCCTCTGCCCGCCGCAGCAGCTCCTCGGCGGCGGCGATGCCGCGCTCCACCGCCTCCCGATCCGGCGCAGGGCGCGTCGCGACCGGCGACGTCCCCGTGACGTCCTCGGAGGCGCGCTGCGCGATCACCGCCGCCTCGGCGCGGCCGTTGTCGACCATCGCGTCCAGCAGCAGGGGGGGGAGCTCCGAAAGGTCGGTGTCCGAGTTGACGCGAGCCAGCAGCAGGTCAGTCACCAGGCTGCGATACCCTTCGTGCTGCTCGACCAGCGTCGTCAGCACCTCCGTCGCGCGCGACGTCGCGGCGCTCCGCTCCGCGGCATCCCGGTGGTACTGCGCCACGGCGTCCTGGAGGCGGTAGTCCAGCACGAGCATCAGCGGCTCGCGGTCGGGCATCGACTGCCGCGCGAACCAGTCGGCGAATCGCTGATACTGCCGCGCCGCCTCCTCCACCTGGCGGTCCTGGATCTCGACGACCGTCCGGAAGAAGTAGGCGTCGAACAGCTCGCTCTCGTCGTGGCTGTTTGCAATGACCTGCTCGAGGTACTCCCTCGCCTGGGTGAACCCCTTCTCGTTGCCGCGCGCCAGCGCCACCTTCCCGAGGTATCCCTGGACGAACGTGCGGCGCGGATTCTCCTCGTTGTCGGCGGGCGAGACCGATTCCAGCAGGCGGTCGGCCAGGCGAAGCCGGTCGGGATCGCCGGGGGCCAGCGCCAGCAGTCGGTTGTAGTCGGCGAAGATGCGGTAATCGCGCACCCGCTGCGCCAGTTGATCCGCCTGCTCCCACTGCTTGACCACCGGGTCGTTGGGCCCGTCGATCTGGTTCGCCAGCCGCTGCGATTCCGCGTCGTAGAGCTCCGAGGCGCGCGTCAGCATCCGCGCGATGCCCGCCGTCACCGGCTCGAGATAGGCCCGGAGGTTCGGGTTGTCACCGAAGTACTCCAGCAGCCGCGTTTCCTCGTCCACGCCGCGCGTGATCAGCAGCTGCGCCTGCTCGAAGAGAAGCTGCGCGTCCTCCGCCTCCGCCACCGTCTGATCGACGGCGGCGATAACGTCCTGCACGAGCTGGCGCCGCTGCGACACCGACAGCGCCTCGCCGCCCTGGAGGCGATTGAGGCTGATCCGTGCCAGCAGCGACTGTCGCACCGGCTCCGGCACGTTCTGGCGATCCATCGCGTGCCGCAGCAGGTCGGCGAGGCCGCGCCCGGCGATCTCCGTGAGCACGCGCCGGTCGTCCAGCGCATCCAGCCCTTGTGCCGGCTGGGTGGCGGGTGGATCCTGCACCGCCCGCGCCGGCGCCGGAAGCGCGAGCAGGGCGATGATCATGCTGCTGGAGAAGCCGCGATGCATGCTGAAAGGGTTACGCTCCCGATCCTGATGATACGGGCAGGCAGGCAGGGCGGTCGTTCGTCAGCGCCCCGGGGCGAACATGATGTTCGTGAAGCCCGCCCGCTGCGCCGCCTCGTACACGGTGATGAGGTGCTGCCAGATGACATGCCGCTGCGGGCTGATCTCCACCTGCACCGTGGAGATGTCTGTCCCGGCCGAGCGGAATGTCTCGTATCGGCGGCTCAGCATCGCCTGGAGGGAAGCGGCGTCGTTCGCCTGCTCCACGCCGACGCTCGCCGCGAAGCTGCCGGGGACGGCCGAATCCATGTTCACGAGGATCGGCAGCGCTGTGGGAGGCGTCCAGTCGGGTGGGAGCTGCGAGCGGCCTCCCTGTTCCATGAGCGCGACGCGGCTCTGCATGTAGAGTTGCGGCTCGACGAAGCTGGCGGTGAGCATGAAGACCACGAGCACGACCATGGCGATGTTGACGACGGGCGTCAGGTCGGGGCCGGAGGGCAGGACTCGTGGGCGTGGACGTCGCATGGGGCACTGGCCGGCGCTCAGCGGCCGGCGGAGGGATTGAAGGCGAACCGCACTTGCGCCGGCTGGGCGGTGTTGACCGCCTGAAGCACCGGCTCGATCCGGAAGAACGGGGTTCCCGCGTCGGCATGCACGGCGACGACCCAGTCAGGCCTGCCGTCCTTCACGGCGGCGAGGAACTGCCGCAGTTCGGCCTGGTCGGTGTAGCTGAACTCCTTGCCGGTGCTGAAGAACTTTCCGTAGACGCGGGGGTAGTCGCCGCCCGGGGCGGGATCGATGTTCAGGACGAGCATCGCGTTGGTGCTGCGCTCCTCGTCGAGGTCTTCCTGCGTGATTCCCAGGCTCGCCAGCGGCAGCTCCAGGCTCTGGTCGGCCCCGGTGTCGATGCCCGCCTTGCTCACCAGCAGGAAGAAGATGAGCAGCGACAGCATCACGTCGCACAGCGGCGTGATGTTGACGGACGATCGGGCTGGCGGGGCGGCGCGACGCTTCATGAGGCATCAGGCATTGACCGAACCAGATATCACTGCGCAGGCACAGGCGGCGACTGGGGCGCCTGCGGTGGCTCCGTGCCGCGCGGCGCTTGGTTCGCCTGCGCCTGCTGCGCGACGCCAGCGGGCACCGGCCGCACGACGCGCGCCTGCTGCTGCTGCGCGGCCTGCTGTGGCTGCGGCTGGGGAACCCCCTGCGCCTGCATTCCTCCCTGCGGCTGCGGCGGCCCGGCACGCATGCTGATGAGCAGCTCCTCCGAAAGCTCCGCCCCCTCCTGCGTGAGGCGATCCGCCTTGTTGCGCAGGATGCTGTAGGCGATGAGGCACGGCACCGCCAGGATCAGGCCGAGCATCGTCGTTCCCAGGGCCGTGGAGATGCCCTGGGCCAGGTCCGACACCTCCGCCGCCCCCTCGGCCCGGTACATAGCTAGGAACGCATCCATGATTCCCACCACCGTGCCCAGCAGGCCCAGCAGCGGGCCGATGTTGGCGATGAGGTTGATGTACTCGAGCCTGCGGAACTGCTCGGCCGTCTCCTCGGCGACGCCCGTCTCCAGGGCCTCGCGCATCTCCAGGTAGTTTGGTGCTCGCTTCAGCGCCGGGCTGAGGGTGCGGCTGACGAAGCTGTCGTCTGACGCGGTGAACTCAACGAGTTCCCGGAACTGTCGCTGCTGGATGAACTGCTCGATCTGCTGCGTGCTCTCCTGCGGGAGGATCACGTCACGCCGCACTCGGAGAAACGCCTGGATGATCAGTGTCACCGCGACCACGCTCGCGATCACGATCGCCCACGTCACGGGCTCCAGATCCGCCAGGCTGTCGAACGGCAGGAGCCAGGCGCTGTTGGGCACGTCGGCCACCTGCGTCGTTCCCGCGGCGTCCGTGGTGCCCGGCGTGGCGTCCTGAGCGACCGCGCGGCGCGCGAAGAGCGTGATCGCCGCAACCCCGCCGGCCAGCAGCATGAGGCGCGCCAGCCCCAGGCGCCAGCGACGGGGCGGCGGGAAGCTGCCCGCCGACGGGCGAGCGCTGGGGGCATCGGTGCATGCCGGCTCGAGGCGACAATCGTGCTGCATGAATCAATCCTTGGCGTCCTTGTGGGCGTCGTATCGTGGCCGTGGTTGCCGTATGTCGCGGCCGGAAGGGCGGCCGGTCAAGCTCGAGGGGTGTCTGCGTGGCAGGGGCGGGTCGGTGGGGGGAAGCTCATTCTGCAGGCTCCCCCGGAAGATCGCAACCGGACGGGCCGAGGGGTTCAGAGGTCGTCCTCCCCGACGTAGCGATACCGTCCGCCGTTCTCCTTGGCGATGGTCTCCAGCACCTCGGCCGCCTGCTCGTCACGGTTGATGAACTGGATCGTGTTGATCATCACTTCCTTGTCCGCGTTGAGCTGCCGGATCTTCTCCATCACGTCGTCGTAGCCGACCTGGTGATTGAACCGGCCGTCGGTCAGGAAGAAGATCAGTTGCGGACGCATCCGGAAGGCCGCCTCCAGGGCCGGGAGTGGATTCGTGCTGCCGGCCACGGTCAGGCGATCGAGATAGGTGTAGCTGACCTGCTTGTATCGCGGGCTCCCCGGCTTCAGCCCGTCGTTGAAGGCCGCCGAGTAGCGGTTGGACTGGAAGAACAGCACGTTGAAGAACTGCACGGGCTTCAGCGGGTCGATCGCCTCCTTCAACTCCGCAACCAGCAACAGCTCCGGCTCGCCGTCCATGCTTCCGCTGGCGTCGCAGACGAAAACAACACGCGTCACCTCGCTGCCGTCGCCCGCACGGCCGAAGTCGAACCCCATGAACCGCCCGCCGCCTCCCGGCTCACCGAAGAGGGTGGATCCTTCGCCTCCGCCGCCGGCGCCGAGGGCGTCGGCCAGCGAGCCGGTGCCGGTGATGCCCGTCATCCGGTCGGCAGCGGCAGGGCTGCCCGAGTGGAGCAGCGCCTCGGCGGCAAGGCCTTCCCCCTCCGGCAGCGGGTTGGAGCTCTCCTCGACCGGGTTGAGCTGGGCATTGGGACTGGTGACGTCGTCCATGTTGCCCACGTTGGGCACGCCCCCGATGTTCGTGTCGGCCAGCGTGGCGGTGGGCACATTCACCTGCGGCTGCGTCACCTGGCGAATCAGCTCGTGGAACGCGCCGCTTGCGAGCAGGATCAGCGCGATCGTGATGATCCCGACGTGCACCGACAGGCTCGTCACCCACGGAAGCACCTGCTGCACCCACGGCCGTCGCCAGAAGCTCGGGTGGTAGCCGGCGCCCGCCACCGGGTCGGCTTCTACGGCGGAGCCTTCGGACACCGCTGGATTGGACTGACTCATCGGCGCTCCCGTCTGGAACTCACCCCGATTGTACGCGCTGACCCCGTCCCGGTGCCCGCGCTGCGGGGCACGCGTCACGGGACGAGGAGCCGCGCCGCCCATTCAGTCGCCCCCGGATCAGGGATGTTCCTGTTAGAATGCGCGCTCACGAGGCAGCCATGGCAGAACAGAAGACGCTCTTCGAGAAGATCATCGCCCGGGAGATCCCGGGAGACTTCGTGCATGAGGATGACCAGTGCGTGGTGATCCGCGACATCCGGCCGAAGGCGCCGGTTCACCTCCTGGTGATTCCGCGCAAGCCGATCCCGACGCTCAATGACCTGGAGGCGAGTGACGCCGAGCTCATCGGGCACCTCTTCCTCGTGGCCCGGGACGTGATGAGCCGGGAGGGCCACCGCGACTACCGCACCGTCTTCAACTGCGGCGCAGGGGCGGGCCAGGAGGTGTTTCACCTCCATCTGCACGTCCTCGCCGGCCGTCCGCTCACGTGGCCGCCCGGCTGAGGGATGCGTTCGAATCCAAAAGAGAAGACACCGCCTGTGAGGGTCGGTGTCTTCCGGAGGGGAGAAAATGCGCCGTGTCGCCCCCGATGAAGCGGCATGGTGTCGCCTCATCCTTCAAGTTTCCCCAGTTTAGCGTGAGGGAAGCTAAACGCCAGATTAACATTCCCTTACACCAACGCCGGGCACCGTCCGATATCTCAAACCGCCAGATTCGTCGGCTGTCACCGTTTCTATCGGAGCAGGGTCGCGAATCGCTCCAGTTGATTGACTCTGAATTTCAGAATTCCTGCTACTGAGGATCCTCCGGCCGAACGAATCCCGCCCGGTCAGACCTCTCTTCCAACACCTTCGACCCCCGCACGGCCACCCGCGGAAAGGATGCTGCATGCCCCGGCCGGCCACCAAGCTTCACGACCAGTTCATCCTCCAGCGCGAGGCGAATGCTGCCGATCCCGACGGCTGGCCGAGCCACGACATCGGCGGCTGGCGACTCGCGGCCCATCCCAACCTGCCGGTGACGCCCCTGGTCACGAGCGACGGCGCGAAGGCAGGCTGGCTGCTCGGGTACGCGATCTCCGCAGGCAATGGGCAGGTCACGGGGGAGGCACGGCTTCCGTTCGCATCCCGGGACGCCGGGAGCGACGCGTTCGAAAGCTGGCTCTACGCGCACGGCGGACGTTTCGCCGCGGTTCTCCTGATCGGGGGCCTTGCGCGGTTCTACCTCGACCCGTGCGGCTCCCTGTCGGCCGTCTACGCGACCGACCCGCCACGACTGGCTTCCACGAACAGCGCGATGCATCTTGCGACGCTGGAGGAATACGCCCGTCGCAAGGCGGCGGAGCCGGTGCTGCTGCCCAACCAGTTCCACCCGGCAGGGCTGACCTCCGACCCGGATGTCCGACGGCTCCTGCCGAACCACTACCTGGATCTGGAGCGGTGGGCGCCCGTGCGCCATTGGCCGGCCCGCCCAATCGAGCGCTCCGATCAGGATGGCATCCCCGCGCTCGTTCGCGAGATCGTCGAGCCGGTGCGCGCCAACATCGAGGGGATCACGGGGGCGCTGCCCGGCTACCTGGGGCTGACAGCGGGGCGCGACTCGCGCATGGTGCTGGCCTGCGCGCGCGGCGCACTGGATCGCATCCGCTTCGTGACGTTCATCTACGAAGACGAGCAGCGCAAGCCGGACATCCACACCGCCCGCCGCATCGCGCGGCGCTTCGGCCTGGCTCACGTCGGCGTCCCGCTGACCGAGCCGGACGAGCAGCAGAAGCAGGAGTACCTCCTGCGGACCGGCTTCGCCGGCCACTGGGGCAAATCACGCGATTTCGACCTTGCGTGCCGGCGACACCTGGAGATGGATCGCGCCTGGATCACCGGCTTCGGCGGAGAGGTCGGCAGGGCGTTCTACTGGCGCGAGGGGGATGCCCCGAATCGCCCGCCGACGCCGGAGGCGCTGGTGGAGCGGCTGAACCTGCCGCGTGATCAGGCGACGCTCGAGGCATGGCGCCGGTGGCAGGCCGAGGCGCCCCACCAGGACAGCTTCGACTTGCTGGATCTTGCCTACATCGAGCAGCGAATGGGCTGCTGGGCGGGGCCGCACATGTACGGGGCGGCGCCGTTCGGCGCAAACCTCAGCGCCTTCTCACACCGGCGAGCGTTCGTCGCGATGATGTCGCTGCCGGCCATGTTCCGGCGTCGCCAGGGGCTGGCGGACGCCGTGATCGCCGAGGCATGGCCGGAGTTGGCGAGCCTGCCGTACCAGCAGTTCACAGGGCTACGCCTGCTTGGCGAGCAGGCGCGTCAGCGCGCGCGGGCCGGGACGGGCGCGCTGGTGCAGGCGGTGCGGCGCAACGGCGGTCGTTTCCTGCGCGCCATCGGCGCGAAGCGACCCCGCTGACCGGCGCCTGTTGGCGCGCTGGCGAAGAACCGGCGTGGCGATGTGAGGTTGTGCCCGTGACAGGAACGCCGGGCGATCGGAGGCGGGCCCTCAGGCCAGCGCCTTGACGATCTCCGGCTTGTCGAGGCGCAGATCGTAGCGGACGTTCATCTCGTGCCGCCCGTTGCTGATGGGACGCGCGCGGGTCACTTCGCCCTCGAAGGTGCGATGCGGGCGCTCGTCCACCAGTTCCACCACCTTGACGCGCGTGCCGATCGGCAGGGGGCTCTTCAGGTAGAAGGAGCTGCCCGCCGTGCTGGCGTCACGCGTCACGACGTTGTACTGCTCATCCCGGGCGAGCCCGGAGAGCACGGTTACCTGCGCCTCGCGGCGCACGGGGCCGCGGCGCTCGCGCCTGCGATCCCGATCCAATGTCACCGCCGGCGCAACGTAGTTGCTCAGCCGGCTGACACGCTTCGTACGAGCCATTTCGTCTTGGCCTCCGGAATGATGAAGTCTCGCCTTGCCCGTGCGCGTCTGCGACACGGGCGATGACTGTGGAACGGGGCGGTGTCCGCTCGCCCGACGGGCGGGTGCGGAGAGCCTTTGGCCGATCCTGCCTGGGGAAACTCCTTGACCTGTGATAAAAAGCCCTAACCGCCTCACCCTCCGCGCCGATGGCATTGGAGGGAGGATCACCCGACCACCTCGACGGCATGATGCGGGACGGCACCGCATAGCCGGTGCAATCCGCCCGCCGTTGACGGACGTTGCGATCCGAACGAGACAACCGAGAGAGCGGGGCTCCCACGCCCGGCCACAGCCGTTCGCCGCGTGAACGGCGAGCCGTGCAACCGAACTGCGTGAGGGGCTGGCCCTGCCGCAGTAAGCAACGGCGATGCCGACGCCCCGGCGATACGAACGGTTGACCTCGGAGATCTCCCGATCCGGTCGACCCGTCCCGCGGGCGGCCTCGGAATCAGTAGCCAATTCCACCCGCCGGGCGACTTCGCGAATCGGTCGAATCGACCTGGCGTCCGCTCCCGGCCAGCCTCCCGGATGACCCGGAAAACAGCCCGAAAAAGGCGTGCACTGTCAACGGACGCCTCGCCAACTTGCGTCGGCGCAGGATCATATCGACCATCAGTCAATGAAAATCAAGCCCTTGTTACGCCCGTGACAGCTTTTTTGTTCCCGCAGGGGCTGAAGTGTGCCCAGCCCGCTCGCCCAACCCGGACAAACCCTCCCGCTGCGACGGTTTGTCAGCCCAAGGCGCACTTTCAGAGGAGAACTCTTGCGGAGATACCCCGCTTCGGCTATGTTGACAAGGTCGGGGGGCGATTCGAAGGCGGATGATGCCGGAGTGGGGCCGCGTCGGACGGTATCGGTTCAGTCCTGCCCGACGCGACAATGGGGGCCGGCGCACTTGTGCTGCGTCGGACTGCGGGTGACCGATACGGATGTTGCGGGTCATTCCGCCTGGCGCTTCTCCTTCGGGGGAAGTCACGGCCGAACCGGAGCCGTCCGGCTCAGCTGCGGCGCTTCGGGTTCGGAAACACTCAGCATCGCGTGGCGCCTTGCGGGCGACTGGGCCTGCGACTCTCACCACGCCTGCGTATGAAGACGTTGTCATGAGTACGGGCTTCTCTGCCCGCCCGCCGGCCGGTCTGAACGGCCGCAAAGTCCACGCGGGAACTGCATTTCGTCGAGCCCTTTGCGTGCCGCGCGACGGGACGATTCGGAGGACTGTCATGTCTCAAACCGCCTCCACCCATTCGACTGGAAACATCGACCCCGCCCACGCCAGCGCGGTGGCGGGTCATGACTCCATGACTGGCGAACCCTCGCCGGTTCGTCCGAATCAGGCCGGCCGCTACGTCAATCACGGCCGCGGCCCGCTGCCGCCCATGCCGAAGATCGGCCTGCCCGAGGAGACGTACCTTCACGTCGCCCACAAGGCCGAGCGCAATGGCGACGACCTGGTCTTCGAGGCCGCCAAGGTCGGGCAGTACGTCTCCCTCGCGCTGCGGGATCCCGATGCGCCCTGGACGACGAAGCTCAAGTTTTTCCGCCACGCACTGAAGCGCCACACGCAGCCGCCGGAGCATGCCGACGAGATGACCAAGCAATGGTTCGGCCGGCTCGGCCGGCTGGTGAAGGCACACGCCGGCGCCGAGGCCCTGCGGCTGGCGGTGGAGATGGACGAGGTGTACGAGGCGCGCGTCAGCATGGGGCAGACGCCCGAGCAGATCGCCGACGACGCTGAGAAGTTCTTTGACCAGATCTGCCCGATGTGCGACCACTGCCCCCCCATCTACAACGAAGAGGAGTGGCAGAAGCTGACATCGATCCGCGACCGGTGGATCTGATACGGGCGGGGCACCCGGTAGCGATAGAAGCG
>JAEZED010000178.1 GCA_023417885.1 Planctomycetota bacterium | reverse complement strand
ACTTTCCCTGCCGCGGCCGCGTCCGCTGCGAGCACCGCGAGCGGAGCGGCCATCGCCGGGAGCTCGACGCGCAGGTGCTGCGGCGGCAGTACCTGGCGCGCCTGGCC
The DNA here is from genome assembly GCA_023417885.1 of Planctomycetota bacterium. Lineage (GTDB taxonomy): Bacteria > Planctomycetota > Phycisphaerae > Tepidisphaerales > Tepidisphaeraceae > JAEZED01. Next base: position 5,098 of record JAEZED010000178.1, on the reverse strand, counting down.
GACTTCCGCGAGCAGCTTCGCGAGGGGTGCGCACGGCACCGGATCGACCTCGTCCCCGTCGTCACGGATCAGCCGTATGCCGCGGCACTGCGGGAATACCTCGTACGGCGCATGCGCGGCGGGCATGCCAGCGGGCTCCTGCTCGAAGAGTCGGCGCCCTCCACGGGGGAGGCGGCGGGATGACCTTCCTGAACCTGGCACTGCTGGCGGGCGCCGGGGCACTGCTCGTGCCGCTGCTGATCCATCTGTTCTCGCGGCGCCGCTTCACGCCGGTGCCGTGGGGGGCGATGTTCCTGATCGAGCAGGTCGTCCGGCAGAACCGCAAGCGCCTGCGCCTCGAGCAGTGGATCCTGCTGGCGATCCGCTGCGCGGTGCCCGTGGCTCTGGCCATCGCGATGGCGCGCCCCGTCATCACAGGCTGGCGCACCCTCGTCGGCGATGAGCCCGCCTCCGCCGTGATCATTCTCGACGCCAGCTACTCGATGGCGGCGCCCTCCCACACCGGCGGCACCGGCTACGACGCCGCGACGCAGGCGGTGCGGGCCGTCCTCGATTCCCTGCCGGATCAGAGCCGGGCGCGACTGCTCGTCGCCGGGAGCGGCAGCCGCGAGGTGCCACTCGGAGCCGATGCCGCGAATGAAACGCTTGCTTCGGCAAATCTCGCCGCCGAGCTCGGTCCCGCCGATGGCCCCGCCGCTCTCGCGGCGGCGCGAGAGATGCTCGCCGAAGCCCCCCACCGCCGCCGCGAGATCATCCTCGTCAGTGACTTCCAGCGCATCAACTGGGCCACGCCCGCCGCAGCGCCGGACGAGGACGAGCCGGCGGAGCTCACCTTCGTGCACGTCGACACGCGTGCCGGCGCCAACCTCGTCGTGGAGGACGTCTCGCTCTTTCCCCCGACGGCCGGCGTCGGGCGGCCCGTCCGGGTTCGCGCCGCCGTCCGCAACCCGGGCACGGAGGAACTGCGCAACGTGGCGGTCCGCCTGCTGGTGGACGGCGTGCCGCGCGACGAGACGCGCCTCAACCTGGCCGGCGGCGCCGCCAGCGAGGCGAACTTCGTCATCCGAATCGACACCCCGGGAGCGCACACCCTCGAGGTGATGGCCGAGGGGGACACGCTCGCCGCGGACAACGCCTTTCGCCTGGCGGTGGATGTTCCGGAGTCGCTGCCGGTCCTTCTGGTCGCCGGGCGCAACGACCTGCCCTTCCCGCAGAACCCGACGGACTTCCTCGCATTGGCACTGGATCCGACCGTCGCCACCAGCCAGGCGGAACTGGCGACCCTCCTTCGGCCGGAAGTGGTCGAGCCGTCGGCCCTGACCGGCCGCGCCCTCGCGGAGGCGCGCGTGGTCGTGCTGGCGAACGTCGGCAGCCTCGCCGATGCGCAGCTCACGCTCCTGCGCGAGTTCGTCCGCGGCGGCGGCGGGCTCGTCGTCTTCCCGGGCGATCGCACGGAAGTCGGGCTCATCAACGACGATGACCTCTTTCCCGCCCGGCTCATGTCGCTGCGCGGCGATCCGGCGCAGACACGGATCGTGGAGCCTCCCTATGCCCACCCCGCCCTGCTGCCTTGGAACGACCCCGGCAACGGGCGCCTCGGCGAGGCGACGATTCGCAGGTGGTACGCGCTTCAGCCGCGCCCTTCGGCTGCGGCCGTCCTGAGCCTCGAGACGGGCGAGCCCTTCATCGTCGAGCACCAGCTCGGCCGCGGCGTCGTCCTCCTGGCGGCAACGTCTCCGGGAGCGGACTGGTCCGACCTGCCGCTGCGCGCTTCGTTCCTGCCGCTGGTGCAGCAACTGGTGACCTATGCCGCGAGCCACAGCACGCCTCCGCGCACGGTCTGGGCGGGGGAGCCGCTCGCAGCGGTCATCCAGGCGGAGCAGGCGCAGGACCTGGTGATGATCGGGCCCGATGGGTCGCGACGGCGCCTGTCCGCAACGATCGACCGCGGGCGGACGATCGCGCGGTTCGGAGACAGCTCGCGTCCCGGCTTCTACCGGCTCGTGCAGGCGGGCCGCGAGGACGCGCCGCTTGCGACGTTCGCCGTCAACGCGCCGCGCGGGGAGTCGGAGCTTGCGCCGCTGGCGGAGGATGAGCTTCGCGGTCTGGCCGATTCCCTTGGCGCGACCATCGCCCGCGGCGGTGACGGGTATGCGGCCATGGATCGCAGCCGGCGCTACGGCCGGGAGGCGTGGCGCTGGGCGTGGGTCGCCGTGCTGGCGTTGCTGTTCGCGGAGATGCTGCTCCAGGGGTGGTTTGCCGGGCGCGGGATCGATCGGCCGGGAGGTGGCGCGTGAGCCTGCCGACCGCTGTCGATTTCGCACAGTTCCGGCTTGCCGCCGGCGCATGGACGCTGCTCCTGCCCGCGGTTCTGGGCGGCATCGCGTTCTGGCTTTATCGCAGGCAGCTTCGGGACGTCAGCGGATTCAGGCGAACGCTGCTCCCTCTTCTGCGCGCGGTGGCGGTGGCGGCCATCGCGCTCATGATCGCGCAACCTTCGGTGCATCGCAGCCGGACATTCGAACAGCCAGGACAGGTCATCGTCATCCGCGACGACTCGCGCAGCATGGCGGTGCCCGACCCCCAGACGACGACGGGGCGAAAGCTCCTGATATCGCGTGCGCTGGAGCTCAGCGACACGGGGTCGATCGACTGGACGCTTCACGACCTGTCGCTACGCGCCGCCGCCCTTGAGGGCGCCATCGTGTCGGCGCTGGCGCGGACGGACAACGCCGACGCTGAGTACTCGCCCCGGGAATGGAGCGATGAGGCGGGCGCCATTGCCGAGACGCTGGCCGAACTCGATCCGGAGCTGCTCCAGGGAGCGGACGTCCGCGGTAGCGCCGCCATAGAGTTCTGGGCAGAGGTCCCTGGCAGGCGGATCGCCGACCTCGAGCGCGAGGACATTTTCGATCGCCCCCCCGACCGGCGCGAGACCATCGGCTCCTTGCGGCTGCCGACCAATGTCGGCGACAACTTCGCCCGCCGCATCCGCGGGCGGCTCCACCCGCCCGAGACGAGCACTTACACCTTCCATCTCGCCGCAGACACCGGGGCCGTGCTGCTGCTGAGCCCCGGCGAAGATGCCGCCGGCGCACAGGAGATCCTCCGCGTCACCCGCCAGACGGCGCCGGACGATATCTCGCACGCGAGCCGGCCCGTGCGGCTCGAATCCGGCCGCAGTTACGCCTTCGAACTCCAGCACAAGGAGGGAGAGCACGACGATCACCTGACGCTCTTCTGGTCGCGCAGCGGCCGGCGCCCGGAAGTGATCGCGGGCGATGACCTATCCCTTTCAGCGCGTCTCGTCGATCCCGCCACGCGGCGGGAGGAGCTGGCCGAAACGTTTCGGAGTGAAGTCGCTTCGCCCGCCGCAACGGTGCCGGAGTTGCCTCCGGATCAGCAGGAGGAGGCGGCCCGGCAGGTCGCGGGAGCGCTCGGGCAGTGGCGCAAGGCCTTCGCCGAACTGTTCGATGCCCACGCGCAGGCGCAACTGGAACGCGGCGCTCCCGAGGCCGTTGCCGCCGTCGCGGCGTTCGACGCAATGAGCCGATCGCAGCGCATCGATCGCCTGATGGAGGGCACTGGCTCCGGGAGCCTCGCATCCGCTCTTGCGTCGTCCGGTGACGTCGAGGTCGTGAGGACGAACGCCAGGTCTGAGCAAGGTTCGGACGAACCTTCAGGCGCCGATTCGAACGAGGCCGCGACCGACCTCGCGGCAGCGCTGGAGCGCGTGAAGCCTGCCGAGGATCGCCCGCAAGCGATCGTGCTCCTCAGCGACGGGCGCCACAACAGCGGCGAGTCGCCGGTCGATATCGCCGCCAGCCTCGGCAGGCGGGGCGCGGCGGTCTATCCAGTGCTCATCGGCAGCGCGCTTCCGCCGCCGGACCTGGCGGTGCTGGAGGTCGTCGGGCCGACGGCGGTGCACAAGGACGACCAGGTCACGGGGCGCATCGTGCTCGTGGATGCGATGCCGCCCGGCCGGCCATTCACGCTCCGGATCACAGAGGGGGAAACGACACTCTGGGAGGAGGATCTGGAGACGACCGGCCGGGGTCGGCGCGAGGTGGAATTTGCCCTCGAGGTGGACGACATCACCGAGTCGCGCCTCCCGCCGCAGGAGCGCGGGGCGCGCTTCAACGAGCTGCTGCTGCCCCTCCAGGTGGAAGCGACCGCCGTCGAGGGGGAGATGCAGTCGGACAACAACCTGCGCGATCTTCCCGTGCGCGTGACTCTGGGAACCGGGCGCCTCCTGGTGGTGGACGGCCGGCCGCGGTGGGACTCGCGCTTCATCGCATCGCTCCTCGGGCGTGATCGGCGGTGGCAGGTGCGTGAGGTCATCGGCCCCGACCTCTCCGGTCGCCGCCTGCGGCGCGGGGACGAGGGCTTTCCGGCCAGTCGCGAGGCGCTGTTCGAATATGACGTTGTTGTTCTGGGCGAGGTGCCGGTGGAGTGGTGGGATCCGCAGGAGCTGGAGTGGATCGCCGCCTTCGTCGACGAGCGCGGCGGCGGACTGATCCTCGTCGATGGGATGCGAGGCGCCTTCCACGACTATGCCGGAACGCCCCTGGAGCGGATCATGCCCGTGATGCGGGAGGCCGGTCCGCCTGTCCGCGTGCAACAGCTTCGTCTCACCTCCGCCGGCGAGCAACGCGACGCCCTGCGGCTGGAGCCGGACTCGCAACGGAATGCCGCCCTGTGGGCCTCGCTCGCCCCGCCGCGCTGGGTCATTCCCGCTTCCCTCCTTCCCGGCGGCGAGGTGCTTGTGGAGGCGGTGACGGAGGAGGGTTTGGCGCTGCCGGCGGTCGTCACGAGCCGTGTCGGGCGTGGCCGCGTCTGGTACCAGTCTTTCGACGAGACCTGGCGCTGGCGCAAGGACGCCGAGAGCCGCTGGCAATCGCGCTACTGGAGCGGCGTAGCCAACCGGATCATGGAGCCGCCGTTCGCGTCGGAAGATCGCTTCGTCTCCCTCGGCGTCGAGGAGGCGGCCGTCGAGCCGGGGGCGAAGGTGGGGGTCCGCGCCCGGCTGCGCGACGAAAGCGGGAGCGCGCTCGCCGGCACGGCCGCGGCGGAGGTGCGGGCCAGCGCGGTGCTGCTC
>JAEZED010000170.1 GCA_023417885.1 Planctomycetota bacterium | reverse complement strand
CTTCAACCCCAAAGCCCCGCCGACCCCTTTGCCGAACACCTCCGTATCGGCAGGAGCGGGCCGTTCTCTCGCCCCAAAGCCCCGCCAGAGGTTGCGGCGAGGCCGTTTGATGCGTCCGGAGCCGGTTCTTACGATTGCGGGCCGCCGCGACGCCGGTCCGAGTATGGGGCCGGGGCGGCCCACCCGCTGAGCTTCCATGACCACGCGCAAGCCGACCCGCCAGGTTGTCGTTGGGGATGACTCCCACTCGCCCGTCGCCATCGGCGGCGGGGCCCCCGTCTCCGTCCAGAGCATGACCAGCGGCTACACGCACGACGTGGCCGGCTGTGTCCGCGAGATCCAGAAGCTGGCCGCCGCCGGCGCGGACATCGTGCGGGTGGCGGTGCCTGAGCGGAAGGACACCGAGGCACTGAAGGAGATCATCCCGCAAGTGTCGGTGCCGATCGTGGCGGACGTGCACTTCCACTTCAAGCGGGCCCTGGAGGCGATCGAGGCGGGGGTGCACAAGATTCGCCTCAACCCCGGGAACATCAACGACCGGGCGCAGGTGATCGACGTGATCCAGGCGTGCAAGGCCCGGGGCCTGCCGATCCGCGTCGGGGTGAACGAGGGCTCCATCATCGAGCGCCGCGACAAGCAGAAGCGCATGAAGGAGCTGGGGGGCTACTTCTCCGACCAGAAGTACGGCCACCTCCTGGCGATCATGATCACCAAGCTCGAGGAATACCTCGACATCTTCCACGAGCAGGACTTCCACGACATCGTCATCAGCGCCAAGAGCATTGACGCCCAACTCGTCATCGCCGCCTACACGGAGATCAGCCGGCGCTTCGACTACCCGCTGCACCTCGGCGTGACCCACGCCGGGCCGAAGGAGACGGGCACGATCCGCAGCGTCGTGCCGCTGGGCCACCTGCTTGCGAGCGGCATCGGCGATACGCTGCGCATCAGCTACGCCAACGACCCGGTCTACGAGGTGGAGGACGGCCTGGAGCTGCTCTACACGCTGGGCCTGCGGACGCGCAAGGGGGCGGAGCTGATCGCCTGCCCGACCTGCGGGCGCATCCAGGTGGACCTCTTCACGCTGACCCAGCAGGTGCGGCACAAGTTGAAGGAGGAGATCCGCCTGCCGATCAAGGTCGCGGTGATGGGGTGCGTCGTGAACGGTCCCGGCGAGGCGGAGGGGGCGGACGTCGCGATCTTCGCCGGCGATCGCCGCGGGATCATCTACGTGCAGGGGGAGAAGGTCGCCAACGTTCCGGAGGAGGAGATCCTGGAGCGCCTGCTCGCCGAGTGCCGCGACTTCCAGGATCGCGTGGAGCGCGGCGAGGCGAAGCTCGGCGAGAAGAAGGTGGAGATCCTCCCGCCCGACCCGATCGGCGCGCTCGGCAGCGGCTGGGACAAGCTGCGCGAGGCGCGCGGAACGACACTGCCCGTGGTGGGGTAGAACCGTCCGGACCCAGGGCGGCGACTGTCTCCAGAAACCCGCCACGTCATGCCCACGCTCATCGCTCAAGCCACCGTCATCGAAGCCGCCGGGCATCCGCCCAAGCGGATCGAGGAGTTCGTCGGCCGCGCCAACTCCGGGCACGACGCGCTCAGCGTCGCGCGCATGACTTCGCCCGCGGGGTGGTCGGAGCCGGGTCAGCGGCCGGAGTTCACCGAGGTCACGCTCGTTCTGCGCGGGACGGTGCGGGTGGAGCACGAGTCGGGCGTGCTGGAGGTGAATGCCGGGCAGGCGGTGGTGACGCAGCCGGGCGAGTGGGTGCGCTACAGCACGCCGGAGGGGGCGGAGTACGTGGCGATCTGCCTGCCCGCGTTCTCCCCGATGACAGTGCATCGCGACGAGTGAAGTCACCGCAACCTGCACCGCAACGGGGGGGCCGGTCGATCCGCAGTGCACCGTCGGTTAGACTCATCTGCCATGGTCTCGATTACGCGCCAGCTTCCGCAGCCGATGACCGACCACCGGGTCATCCTCTCGGGCATCTCGTGGGAGCGGTATGAGCAGCTCGTCGATGAGCTCGAGCGCGCCGGCCGAAACCTCATGCTCACCTACGACAACGGCGAGTTGGAGATCGAGATGCCGTCGGAGATCCATGAGCTGATCAAGACGTTCGTACGGGCGCTGCTCGAGAGCTACCTGCTTTCCAGGAACACACCGTTCCTGCCCCTCGGGCAGACCACCTACAAGCGGCGGATGCTCGGCAAGGGCGTGGAGCCGGACGAATCCTACTACATCTCCAACCTCGCGAACGTCAGCCAGTCCGGCGACAACGACCTGGAGCGCGTGCCGCCGCCGGACCTCGCCATCGAGGTCGAGGTCACCGTTCCACTCCTCGAGAAGCTGCCCGTCTACGCCGCCATCGGCATCGGCGAGTTGTGGCACATCAACGCTACCGGCGAGGCGCGCATCCTGCTCCTGCGGGGTGGCGAGTACGTCGAAACGCCCGCCAGCGTCGAAGTCCCCCACTTCACCGCCGCCGTGCTGGGCGACTGGGTGAGGCGGCGGCTCGAGGGCGATCACTTCAGCGTTCTCCAGGAGTTCCGTGGCTCGCTCCCGGCCTGATCAGACTGGCGGTGCGGCTTGGGTCGCCTTCATCCGCGGCATCAATGTCGGCCGGGCCAAGCGCGTGGCCATGGCCGACTTGCGCCGGCTGCTGGAGGACCTCGGCGCCCGCGACGTGCGCACCGTGCTCAACAGCGGCAACGCGGTCTACAACGCATCCAAACCCTTCACCGCCGCTGCACTCGAGAAGGCGCTCGAGGAGCGGACGGGCGTTCGCGCGAGCGTCGTGCTCATCGATGCCGCCGCACTGGCGAAGATCGCCGCGAAGAATCCGCTGACGGACGCGGCCGGGGCGAAGGAAAACCCGGGGCGGCTCCACGTCGGCTTTTACACGGCCGCCGGCGCTGCGAAGAAGCTGTCGGCGCTGGCGCGGCGGGACTGGTCGCCCGAGGCGCTGGCGATGGGGCGCGAGGCGGTCTATCTATGGTGTCCGAACGGCATGGCGAACAGCGACGTCGTGCTCGAAGTAGGTCGTACCGCGGGAAAGGAAATCACCTTCCGTAACTGGTCGACCGTGCAGAAGATCCTCTCCCTCGCCTCGGCGGCCGCCACGCCACAGCAGCCGTCGCGGGCGAATCGAAAGTGAAGGAGGCCGCATGTCCAACTACAAGCCCCAGTCCTACAACAGTGTCTCTCCCTACCTGATCGTGGACGGCGCTGCCGCCGCGATCGACTTTCTTGTACGCGTCTTCGACGCCGTCGAGCTCAGCCGCATTCCGGGGGAGGGCGGGCGCGTCATGCACGCGGAGGTGCGCATCGACGATTCGGTCGTCATGCTCGCCGATGCCGTCGAGAACTGGCCCGCCGTGCCGGCGCACGTTCATGTCTACGTGCCGGATGTCGATGCCACCTTCCGCCGCGCGCTGGAGAACGGCGCGACCTTGGTCCAGGAGCCGGTGAAGAAGGAGGATGCCGACAAGCGCGGCGGCTTCAAGGAGCCGGGCGGCACGACCTGGTGGGTGGCGACGAAGGTGGCGTGAAGACCGCGCGCCCGCTCACTCGCGGAAGACCCGATCCAGCGGCCAGCCGAAGAGGCGGTGGTGCTGGCGCGGGCGGAAGTGCCGGCGCGACTCGCGCGCCGCGAGCACCACGAGCAGGCCGTACAGCAACAGACCCGCCAGCATGACGCCGGCGGCGAGCACGCCGTGCGCCGAGCGCGTGGCCGGCTGCGTCAGGGCCAGCAGATCCCATGCTGTGTGCAGACTCATCGCCGCGAGCAGCGTCAGCGCCGTAACGGCGATCCATCCGCGCCGCCGCGTCACCATCGCACCCAGGCCATAGCCCGTGATCCCGCCGAAGACCGCATGGCCGAGCAGGCGGACGATCTCCGCCGGGGGTAGGAACGACCGCCCCCCGCCGAAGCCAAGCAGCGCGATCGACTCCATCAGGCCCGCGCCCAGACCGACGAGGGAGCCGTAGATGATCCCGTCGGCCGGGTCGTTGAAGACGCCGCGGAACAGCAGGGCGATCAGCAGCACGACGAGGAACTTCCCAAGCCCCTCGTGCGTCGCGGCGACGAGCGCGATGGCGCCGTCGGTCGTGCCCGTGTCGCCGAGCGCGCGGATCGTGACCATCTCCGCCGGCCCGGCCGCCCACATCATCGCGCCGCCCAGCACGATCGCCAGCAGCGCCATGTACCACGGCTCCTTGTCATAAAGATCGTACCGGTAGACCAGGATGACGATCGCCAGGGCGCAGATCGCGAGCATGCCGAAGAGGATGGCGTCGGCCGTCATGGCCGGCAGGATAGCGGCGAGCCGGCCGCGCCGCTCGCAGGCCGCTTCCGGTACACTCGCCGGGCGGCGATTGGCGTCAAGCGCTTGGCGTCCGCCGACGACGAGATGGCCAGCAAGGAGACGGGCATGCTCACATCAACTGAGCCCGAGGCGACCGGCACACTGCAGCCCACGATCATCCCCGCCGGCGAAGGGACGCTGCTGCACGCCTTCGGCGACACCATTCAGCTGAAGCTCGGTGCCGACCAGACCGGCGGCAGCCTCTCGGTCGGGCTGGGAGTGGCGGAGCCGGGCAGCGGGCCGCCGCCGCACCGGCACCGGAATGAGGATGAGCTGTTCATCGTCCTGGAGGGAACGATGAGCTACCTCGTGAATGGGGAATGGGTGGACGTCGGCCCGGGCGGGGTTGCGTTCATGCCGCGCGGCGCGCCGCACACATTCAAGAACCGCACCTCCGGCACGGTGAAGCAGTGGGTCATCACGACGCCCAGCGGGTTCGAGACGTTCTTCGGCAAGTGCGCCGCCGTCTTCGCCGAGGCGGGCGCCAACGGGCCGGACATGGGCCGAGTCCTGCGGATCGCCGACGAGCACGGCATCGAGATCCTCGTGCCCTGACGCGCCGGCCTTTGCCGCGCCGCCGGAAGTGCTTAGTCTGGGGGCATGACCTTCCTGATGGCACTGATGGCGTTCTTCGCCGGCGGCATGATTGTGACCCAGCAGGATGCGCCGGATGCGGCGCCGCCCCTGCGCGTGATGAGCTTCAACATCCGTTACGACAATGCGGGCGACGCGGAGCACGCCTGGCCGCATCGCCGGGCGCTGGTGGCGCAGGTGATCCGCTTTCACGAGGCGGATCTCGTGGGGGCACAGGAGGCGCTGGATCACCAGGTGAAGCAGCTCATGGAAGACATGCCCGGCTTCGCCTGGGTCGGCGTCGGCCGCACCGATGGAAAGACGGGCGGAGAGTACTCGCCGATCCTCTACCGCACCGACCGGCTGGAGCTGCTGGCCGACGGGACGTTCTGGCTCTCGCCGACGCCGGACGAGCCGAGCAAGGGGTGGGACGCGGCGCTGCCGCGTATCGCGACGTGGGCGCGCTTCCGCGACCGCGCCGGCGGCGGGGAGTTCCTGGCGGTGAACACCCACTTCGACCACGTCGGTGAGGAGGCGCGCACGCAGAGCGCCCGGCTGATCGTCGAGCGCGTGAAGGCGATGCAGGGAGACCTTCCCGTCATCATCACCGGCGACTTCAACGCCCAGCCCGACTCCGACGCCTACCGCACGATGGCGGAGGCATTTCGCGACGCGCGCGACGCCTCGGCGACGGGTCACTTCGGCCCGGACGGCACGTTCGGCACCTTCACCCCGCGCCCGCAGCCGGCACGGCGGATCGACTACATCTTCGTGAACGACCGCGTCGAGGTGCTGCGCGAAGCAACGCTGGCGGAGCACTGGGACGGGCGGCATGCGTCGGATCACTGGCCCGTCTTCGCGGAAGTGCGGCTCGCGGAGTGATTGCCTGAGAACAGAGCCAACTTGCCCGGCGCTCCGCCGCATGCACAATGCCCGCGTGACCTCGACGGCGGCAAGCGACATCACGCAGCCGGACGCACCCTCTGCGCCCGACGGTGGCGACCTGCCGTTGCCGTGTCCGAACTGCGGCTACGACCTGCGCGGCAACACGAGCGGCCGATGCCCGGAATGCGGCGTGGAACTCGACGCGGAGGTCTTCTCCGCACGCGCCGCCATTCCGTGGCAGGAGCGGGCGAAGGTCGGTCGCGTGCGCGCCTTCCTGCGGACGACCTGGCTCGCCCTGCGCCATCCGGGCCGGCTGGCGCGCCAGGCGGCGCGCGAGGTGAGCTATCGCGATGCACGCCGGTTCCAGCTTGTCTGCTGCGTGCTGGCGTGGCTGTGCGTGGCGCCGCTGCTGCTGGTCCTGTGGCACGAGTGGTACGACGGCTTCTGGCCCGCCTCCGGCTCGTGGCGCGTTGCGATGGCGGACGGCAGCATCTTCCTGGCGGGCGCGCTCGGGCTGTTCCTGTGGATGCTCCTGGCGACGGGGCTGCCCAGCTACTTCTTCCACCCGAAGGATCGCCCGCGCCCGCTCCAGGACCGGGCGATCGCCCTGAGCTACTACTCGGCGGCGCCGCTGGCCCTGGTGCCGGTCGCTTCGCTGGTGACCGTCGTGGCGGTCGTGCTTCTCGGCACATGGGGCGATCGCTCACCTCCGATCCTCGTCGAGGCGGGGGCGATGCTCGTAGTCGGCTCGGCGTGGCTGCTCGTGATCAGCGAGTTGATCGCGTTGCCCGGCATCCTGCTGAAGAAGGGGCTGCACGCGGGACCGGGACGGCTGCTCGCCTGCGGCATCGTGCTATGCGCCGGCTGGCCGCTCCTGTTCGTCCTGACCGCGCTGGGGCTGCCGTTCCTGGTCTTCTACGTCCAACTCGCCTGGCATGCGCTGCGGTGATTCCTCTGCCTGCGCTTCGGCAATGTCGCGAGCCGCCTTTTCCGCCTCCATCGTCGCTTCGCGCGCCCGCTCCAACTCATCCATCGGATCGCGCAGGTAGTTCCAGACGTTGAACTGCGACGGGAAAAGCGCGTACGCCTCCGGAAGGTGGAGCGGGTAGACCAGGTCGGCTCGCTCATGCGGAGAGTTGAGCGTGCGAAGGCGCTGCTGCTCTCTCCGCGTCGCCGTGGCCGGGGGGGCCGTCGAGCCGCCATCGTCCTCGAAGTCGTCGCCCACGCTGTAGACGATCGGGACGAGTGTGTCCGTGCGAAAGCCGAGCAGCCGCCCGTCGCGCGCGAAGGGATCGGCCGGCACGCGCGGCAGGTAGCGGGGCGTCAACTCCTCCAGCGACACCGGCCAGCGCCCTTGATCCATGTGGAACCGCTTCGACGCCAGGAGCACTGCCGTCATCCGGCGCTCCGCGGCTATGCGAAGGAAGGTAAGATTCGAGCGCTCGATCGTCGGCGTCAGGATGGACGTGAGGAACGTCGCTACGGTCCCCGCCATCGTCTCCGGTTGGCGCCGAAAAAATTCGACCTCCATCACCGCCGCCGGATCCTCCGAGATCGCCGCCCGGGCGATTTCCGACTCCGCCTCCAGGAGGTCTGCGATGTCGGCCTTCATGACCGGCCACAGGAACAAACTCGACGCCGTCGGCGTCGGCGCTGCGACAGCCATCGCCGGGATGGCGCTGTGCACACTCACGCGCTCTCCCTGCCAGCTCAGCCGCCGCACGGCCTGGTCCTCTGACTCGTTCAACAGGTGGTCGATCAGCGCATCCAGCTCCGACCCAGCCTCCCGCCACGCCTCACGCTCCTGCTCGGGAGTTATGCCCGGCGGAGGATGCCAGGCCATCTCGAGAAGATTTGCATTGCCGAGGGCGCAGATCCCGCTGCTCACGAGGCCGGCCACGATGGACGGGCCGTAGTGGACGGTGCTGATTCCAAGGTGCCCCAGGTCACTCCCGTACGCCGCCGCTGAGGCGACGTCGCCGTCGTGGTAAGCGAGCGACGCGGCCCAGTCGAGTCGGATGGCCAGCTCGCGCGCGCCGCTCCAGTTGGGGGAGGTGGCCATGGTGATCGCCGGCTGGCCCCAGTCGATGCGGTCGTGCGAACGGGCCTCGCGCGCCAGGTCGAGCCACTGCCGGTTCTGCTCCACGATCTCCCGAACAATCGGCGCCTTCTCCTGCGGGAGCGGGCGTGTCTGCCCGAACCAGTTGTCCCATTCGTCGATCTGCCGCTGCGTGAGCCGCGGCAGGGCGTTGATCGCCTGCTGGTAGTAGAAGGCGGCGTTGTCCGTACCAGTCGCGATGCCGGTGGCGTTCAGCGCATCCTCCGGCAGCGGCGCGCCCTCCTGGCGCCACCCCTCAACAATCGTCTCGATCCGACGATCGACGGCACGCCACAACCACCAGTGGAACGCCGCAAAGCCGAGGAAGACGAGCAGGTAGAGCGCCACCAGGCGCTTGAGCCACTTGAGCCGCGGGATCTCGACCGTTGCTTCGCCCATCGCGAACAGTCTAACCGGAACCGCTTCCAGGGTCAGGACCCTTGCGTCATCCCGGCGCTACCGGGGCGTGCACCGCCAGGCGGTGCTCGGCGCGGACGATCATGATCTTCTGCCACAGCCGGCGGTTCAGGCCGTGCGTCAGGCTCTCCACCTCGTCCACCGCGTTGACGGCGACGTCGTCCGGGAAGTCCTGCACGTAGAGGACCGCCAGCTTGCTGATGAGGCTCAGCATCTCGCTGCACAGGTCGAGGTAGCGCACGAGCTCCTCGGGCGTGAGCGGTCGCCCGCCGGGGGAGATGCGGCCTTCGCCGAGGTTCGGCTCGGTCGGGTCCTTCGTGAGCTGGTGCATGTCGACGACGTGCGCCATGGAGCGGAGCTGGTGGATGGCGTCGAGCGCGCGGCTGCGCTTCCAGCGCGTCTCCAGGCTGAGCAGGAAGGCGACGAGCGCCGCGAGGAAGAAGATTGTGCCGAGCGTCGCCTCCAGCACCTGGATGAAATCCTCGGCGCTGGAGATGTCTCCCCACCGGCCGACCACCAGCAGCTCCAGCAGGATGAAGGTGAAGAGGGCGATTAGCAGGAGGTAGCACGGGATCCGCAGCAGGTAGATCGGCTGGCTGATGTGCCGGCTCGTCCGCACAGCGACGTCGGAGATCGCCGTCAGCTCGCCCGCGACCTTGCGAAGGCCCGCCTGGGGAAACCATCGCTCGATGCGCGCCTCCATCCGGCGGATCGTCTCGTGCAGCAACTCGGCATCGACGCTGCGGTAACGGCTGGCACGGGATGGGTCGGTCGTGGGCATGAGTACGCCGCTTCCACGCCCCGCAAGCCAGAACTACCACGATCCGGCGTCGCCACCAAGCGGGCCCCGGGTTTCCGACGCGACTCCCCGGCCGCTTCAAAACTCAATGACCTCGACCCGCGGTGAAACCCGGCGGCAAGTTCTGGATAACTCACTGGTCCCGGAAAGGAGCCCCGCCATGATGACACGCCTGATGGCTGCACTCGTTCTCGCGTCCCTGGTCGCCGGGGGCGCCCTGTTCGCCGCTTCTCCTGTCGTGGGGCAGGAGCAGGAGCAGGAGCCGCAGGAGGCGAAGCGCCAGCCGCTCGTCTCCCTCAGCGGCGCCGACTCCAAGCTCGACCGCGGCTACTACCGCCTGACGTCGGCGGAGCATTTCACGGAAATTTACATGCGCCACCTCGGCCAGGACCCGGCCGATTTCGACGCGTATCACAACCCCCACGGCGTGCCGATGATCAACTTCGATGAGTGCATGGTGGTGGCCGTCTTCCAGGGTGAGGACTGGAACAGCGCCGGCGTCATCGTGGACTCGATCGTCGAGGACGAGCATCGCATGACCGTGCGATTCGACGACCGCGCGTACCAGACATTCGGCCCGGACGGCGGGGCGCAGCGCGTGCGTGCCTACGGGTTCTTCGTCCTGCCGCGCACCGACAAGATGCTCGTGCTGGAGGAGAACGTGCAGAGCATCATCGGCGAGCCGCCCGAGTGGAAGGAGCGCGTTCGCATTCCCCGCGAAGGCGTCTGGTAACGCGCGAACGCCTGCCCGCTGCCATCTGAACCCTCACCACGCCGCGCGGATGCGCTCCAGTGCCTCGGCGTTGGCGATGGAGTCTTCCTCCGTCATGAAGGGGGGCGCCGCTCCGCGGCAGGCGGCGGCGAAGGCGCGGGCCTCCAGCGCGAAGGTCGGATGCTCGGAGGGCGCCGCCACGAAGACCGGCGGCGGAGCGACCGGCTGCTCGCCCGGCTTCAGATCCTGGCGCGGCGGGATGCCGCGCGCCAGCGTGTAGCCGGCGGTCTCGTTCGTCGGCTTCCAGGGCCAATTGACGGTGATGTACCCGTCGGTTCCGCCGATGAGGGCGGCGTTGTCGCTCTCGGCGTCCATGCCGACGGTGAAGGCTGCGTGCACGCCGTTCTCGTAGACGACCACGGCGCTGGTCATCATGTCCACGCGGGCCACGTCCGGCTCCGGCGGGGCGGTGAAGCGGCTGATGGCGCGAATGTCGACCAGCGGGGCGTTGGCGAGGAGGCGGGCGAAGTCGAGGCAGTAGCAGCCGACGTCGAGCATCGCGCCGCCCCCCATCTCCGGAGCGAGGCGAATGTTCCCCTCGGTGTTGCGGATTCGGAAGATGAAGCTCAGGCGGACATGCGTGAGCTGCCCGATGTCGCCGCGCCGGACGGCGGCGACGATCGCCTGCGTCTGCGGGTGGCAGCGATACATGAATCCCTCGACGAGCAGGCGCTCGCGTTCGCGCGCGATGGCGAACATCTGCCTCGCCTCCGCGACGCTCAGGGCCAGCGGCTTCTCGCAGAGCACGTGCCGACCCGCTGCCAGGGCCTTGATGCTCCACTCGAAGTGCATGTGGTTCGGAAGCGAGACGTAGACCGCGTCCAGCCGGTCGTCGCGCACGAGGGCGTCGTAATCCCGCGCCGCCTCGCCGCCGTGCGTGAGGCAGAAGGCCTGGGCCCGCGTCTCCGACCGGCTCGCGACCGCCACCAGCTCATGGTCCGGTAGCTGGCCGAGGTTGCCTGCGAACTGCCGCGCGATGTTGCCGGTGCCGAGGATTCCCCAGCGGAAGGTGTCACTCATGCCCCCCAGCATGCCGCGACGTGCCAATCTTGCAAAGCGGCGTCGTTTCCGCCGAGCCTGGCGGGCGCCGGGCGGCACGCGGAAATCGGACCATGCCCGCGCTTCGAACCGGCAGGGGCGGGCGCCTGAAGCCGCCGCGGGATGTGGCCGATAGACGCTCTGAGCATGCAATCCAGCACGTTATCGATCGCGCGGGCCTCCTCGCCCGACACGGACGACTCCGCCGTCGGTGAGCGGCTGCGTCTCCGCACGACCTTCTCAGCGATCATGCCGATTGTCCTGGGCGTCGGCCTGACGGTGGCGGCGCGCCTGCTGTGGGACACGCCGGCGCTGGAGGTGATCCGCGGCTTCGAGTCGGCGACGGTGACGGCGCCACTCGCGTGGGTACTTCCCCCGGCGCTGGGAACGCTCATCTCCTGCACGCGCACCCTCTGGATCGAGATCGCCCCCGAAGGCCTCAACATCCGGCGCATGCTCGGGGGGATGCGAACCTACGACATCGGGGAGATCGTGGGATGGGGATTCGAGCACGGGCGCGACGCCTACAGCTCCCTCCCACCGGCCGACGCGAAGACGCGCGTCCGCTTCCTCATCCGCACCTCCGACGGGCTGACATTCTCCGCCCGCGTGTCGGGCAAGACGGCCGACCTTCTCTCCCGCATGCTGGCTCCCCGCTGCTCGCCGATGTGAAAGTTGGAGGCCGTGGCCGGGCTCGGCGGACCGGGCGGGATTCGTTAGAATCCCGCCATGACGCTGACGCAGGCTCTGAAGGAACTCGAATCGATCGGCGACGAGAAGGTCCGCGCCCAGAACGCAAGGAACGGCGCGCCCGACAAGCAGTATGGCGTGAAGCTGGGCGACATCAGAAGCGTTGCGAAGAAGATCAAGAGCGACCACGACCTGGCGCTGGCCCTCTGGAAGACCGGCAACTTCGACGCGCGCCTCCTGGCCACGCTCATCGTCAAGCCAAAACAGCTTTCGGCGGTGGAGATGGAGCAGTGGGTTGCCGACGCCGGCACCATGCAGTTGGCCGAGTGGGTCGGCAGCTACGTCCTCAAGCAGCATCCCGAGAAGGAGAAACTGCGGGCCAGGTGGATGAGCGCGCCGACGCCCGCCGCCCCCAAGGGCACGAGCGCCAAGGCTTCGACGGGCGCCGACCGCGAGCCGCTTCGCACAAAGGCGAATGGCAAGGCGATGCTCGCCCGCGCCGGCTGGAGCCTCACCGCGGCACGCATCAACAAGAAGGACATGGACGGCCTTGATCCCTCGGCCCTGCTCGACCGGATCGAGAAGGAGATGCCCACGGCGGATCCCGCGCCGCAGTGGACGATGAACAACACGCTCGCTGCGATCGGCATCAACCTCGAGAAGCACCGCAAGCGCGCCCTGACGATCGGCGAGAAGCTGGGCGTCTACCGCGACTACCCCGTGAGCAAGGGGTGCACGTCGCCGTTCGCGCCGGCCTGGATCAACGAGATGGTGAAGCGGCAGGGGGACGCGTAGGGGTCGGCACGACCACCCAAGGTCGTCAGTGCCTGGGGCCGCCGCGACAACGCGCACGGGTGAACGTCGAAAGCCCGATCCGGCGCTTGGTCACTCATCTGGCCCCGGCCAGATCGGCTGCAGCGCATCCTGGGCTGCTTCGTGCAACTCCTCCGTTCGCTCGGCGGGTGTCGGGTCTTGGGCGAGCCGCATCAGGCAAGCACGCAAATAACTATCACATTGTCTTTAAGAATCTTGCCCTTCCGTGTATAAGCCAAAGAGGGGGGGAGTTCTGTCGGCATCTGCTGTACTCCTGCCCCGTGGCAGGGCGCCGGCGCTTCAGGCTGGCCTGGTCGGCCGCCCCCACCCTGCACGGAGAAGCAAAGATGCGCTATCAACTCGCAATCGCCCTCACCCTCAGCGCCATCGGCGCCAACGCATGGGCGCAGCAGCCCGTTATCGAGCAGCAACTGCTCAGCCCGATCGGCCAAGGGTTCAGCTATGTGCCTTCCCCGGCGCCCGTCGATCTGGTCACCGTCGGACCCGCCGGCAGCCGGATGGCTGTCTACCGCAACGGCGAGGCTGGACCACGCTTCGACGAGATCGTCGCCACCCAGCCCACGTCCGAAGGCGGCGGAGGCATCGCCGTCGTCTTCAGCGCCGACGGCTCGCGCTACGCCTACGTCGGCCGCGTGCGCGACACGTTCACGCTCGTTGTTGACGGTGAGGAAGTCGCCACCGGCAAGTACGACGCCGCCGCCAACACCATCACCGGCGTCGGCTTCAACGCCGACAACCACCTCTTCTACCGCCTGCGCCAGCAGGACGAGCAGCGCAACTCCCCGTGGCAGTTCGTGATCGACGGCCAGGCCTCGCCCGCCGTGGCCAACCCCGACTTCCAGGTCATCCTCAGCCCCGTCGGCACGGGATACGTGCTAGTAGGCACGCTCGACGAAACCCGCAAGCCCGCGGTCATCCGCGACGGCGAGGTCATCGAGTCGCAGGCGATAAACTACAGCTACCGCCACGACGGCAAGCTCTTCACGCTGGAGGTCGACCCCGAGACGAGCGATTCAGTGCTGAAGCTCGAGGACGAGGAACTGTTCCGTGACGACTGGGCTGTGCAGGAAATCGCGCCCGCGCCCGCCGGCGAGACGTGGGCGCTGGTCGGCAACTCCCGCTCGCGCGGCGTCAGCGCGCGCCTCGTCGTCAACGGCCAGGAGATCGACGGCACGGTCTCGAACATGGTCGGGCGAAAGCGCGTTTGGTTCAGCGAGGACGGCGAACACTGGGCGGCGATCATGGAGCCGCAGACCGGCCGGCAGTACGTCGTCGTCGACGGCGAGCCGCAGGATGAGTACGCGACGATTCAGGAGTTCACCTTCTCGCCCGACGGCACGCGCCACGCCTACTGGGGCCGTTCGCCGACGGGCTGGTACCTGGTCATCGACGGCGAAGAGCAGGACGGCGTGTCCACCGGCCCCATGCCCCTGGTGTGGGGCGGCGGCGGCGCGCACGTCGGCTGGGTTGAAAGCAGTCCGGCCCAGTACAGCGTCCGGTACGACGGTGTTCCGTACGTCGGTGACATCCACCTGGCCAATACGGCCTCGACGCTGAACCTGAGCCCCGACGGCAAACGCATGGCCGTCCTACACGGGCCCATGCTCGTCGAGTTCACCGACGCCGGCATCAAGCCGCACGAAGGCTTCCAGAACCAGGTGCGCACCAAGGGTGCCACCGCCCACGGCGGCTACCTCCCGATGCCCTCCGGCTTCATCTTTTCCCCCGACGGCCGCTACCTCGTCGCCTGGGGAACCGACCTGCCGACCGGCAAAAAGGGCGTCTTCGTCAACGGCAAGCTGGCGTTCGACGCGCCCGGCAACGCCGTCATGCGCGCCGGCTTCTCGCCCGACTCGAAGCACTTCTTCCTCAAGGTGGCCGTCACCGGCGCCGAGCGAATGCTCTACGTCGACGGCGAGCCGATCGCCCGCTTCGGCAACCAGCCATTCGAAGCACAGGAATCGATGTGGCACATTGACGACGAGGGCGTCCTGCGCCTCATGACCGCCGATAACGAGGGGATCAAGCGCATCACGATCACTCCCTCCCCCGAGCGCTCGTTCGAAGACTCGATAAGAGGCTGACTCGCCGCGACGGGGTTTCCATTCGGCTCACCGCCGGAGGTCAGCTGGCGCGAATGACTCGCGGCGGAGGCCTTCCCGCGGCGGGCGCTTCACTGCGCGAAGCGATAATGCATGTAGAAGACGCAGTATCCCAGGAGCAGGACGTACGACACGACGTTGGCGCGTAAATGCCGAAGGTGTCAAGACCCCGGCGGCGTGATCAGGGTTGGCTGACGTATCCGATCTTCCGCGCCGCCTCGCATTCCTCGGGGGAGAGCATCGCCAGAGCGATGGCGCGGAGGTTTTCGCAGGTCACGAGCAGGTCGGCGACGGAGTCGGTCTCCTCGATCTGCGGCGGGGGCGTCACGCATCGGCCGGAGGTGAGGGCCAGCGTGTCGTCGAGCAGCTTCTTCGCGTGGCGGTAGGTGCGCGGCCCGGGCTCGCGGCCCGCGTGCAGGAGGAATCGCAGCGATTCACAGAGCGCCGCGAGCTGGTGATGCAGGATGAACTGCACGGAGCTCGAGCAGACGATCAGATCCGAATCCATACGGAGATTATGCGGGATGGGCGCGTCCGCCGCCATCTGGGGGGCGCGGTTGCGTGTCCCAGGGGGGCGGATATGCTCCGGCCCCCGCCGGGTCGGTGGGAAGCATATGGAAAAGCTCATCCTCGCCGCCGTTCTGGTTGTCGCCGGGCTCTTGCCGGTAGGGGTGGTGCTGCTCCGGCGGCGGCGCAACCAGCGGATGATGCGCGAGGGGGTCCGCACGCACGCCGTCGTCAGCGAAGTGCTGACCGGCATCAACGACGGCATGCAGTTGATCACGATCGAGTATCACCCGCAGACCGGGCCCGCCATCCGCCGGCGCATGAGCCTGGGCGGCGGTCCGTATGCGATGGGGCAGAAGATCGAGATGATCTACGACCCGGCGGACCCGCAGCGCATGATGCTGGGGTGGAAGACGTATGACGGCCTGCTGCTGGTGCTTGCCGGCGCCTTGGCGCTGTTCTTGATCGCCTTTGCGGTGCGGCTTGTTGTGAGCTGAAGCGCGGTGGCGTCAAGTGGTCAACACGTCAAGGCCCTCCCGGCGGCGGCGTAGACAAAGTGACCACACTTCCCGCCGGGATGTCATCAATTACATCGATGAGCACTCCATAACGGGGCTTCCTAGGGGATCGCCGATCCACTTGGCTCCCGCAGGGTATTCAACGGCTTTCACCACTGCACGAATCGTCGAGCCATCCGGCCTCTCGATAGTAATGCGATCGCCGGCCTTCACACTTCCGTACTGCTCGATCGTGATGCCAAGCAGGACGAGGCCGCGGCCCTTGATCGTGAATGTGCCTTCGACGGTGAAGAGCGGGACTATCACAATCTGACCTCCGACTGAGGCCAGCTCCGTTAGCCTGCACCTGCGGCAATCACAACTGGGCCTCGATGAAAGCTTATCATCCCCGCATGCCCAACACCGCCGACCTCCTCGAGCAATCAGCGAAGCTTCTCGTCCCGAACTACGCGCGCCGGCCGATCGTGATGGATCGGGGGGAGGGCGTCTTTCTCTGGGACACCGACGGAAAGCGCTACCTCGATCTCTTCGCCGGCTTCGGCGCCGGGATCCTGGGGCATTGCCATCCGGCCCTCGTGAAGGCGGCGCAGGAGCAGGCGGCGCGACTGTGGCATGTCGGCAACAGCTTCACCACCGAGCCGCAGCTTCGCTTCGCGCAGCACCTCTACGACAAGGCGTTCCCCGGCAAGGCGTTCTTCTGCCACGGCGGGATGGACGCCAACGAGTCGGCCGTGAAGCTGGCGCGCCTGCGCGGCAGCACGATGAGCCCGGCGCGCTACAAGACGATCACGTTCAACATGAGCTTTCACGGCCGGAGCCTGGCGATGATCGCGGCGGGGTGGACGCCGGCGCACCGCGAGGGGTTCGGCCCGCTCCCGCCCGGGTTCGTTCACGTGACGGGGGGCGACTTCGAGGATCTCGTGAAGCACGTGGACGACGAGACGTGTGCCATCATGTTCGAGCCGATCCGCGGGGAGGGGGGCATGCACGGCTACCCGCCCGACTTCGCGCGGCGGGTGCGCCAGTTCTGCGACGAGCGGCAGATCACCCTGATCTTCGACGAGGTCTGGACCGGCGGCGGGCGCACCGGGAAGTGGTTCGGCCACCAGTACTTCGACGACGGCAGCGGGGGCGTGGTCACGCCGGACATCATGACGCTCGGCAAGGCGATCGGCGGCGGGCTGCCGGTTGGTGCGATGTGGGCCCGGCCGGAGATCGCCGACCTGCTGGTCCCCGGCAAGCACGGCAGCACGCTGGGCGGCAACGGCATCGGCATGGCGGTCGCGAGCGCGATCTTCCGGACGATCGAGCAGGAGGGCCTGCTGGAGCATGCCCGGAACCTCGGCAACCAGGCGAAGCGGCGTCTCGCGGAGGCGCTGCCGGAGTGCAAGGTCCGCGGCGACGGGCTCTTTCTTGGCCTGGAACTGCCCGAAGCGCCGAAGGACCTGGTGGGGGCGGGCCTGGAGCGTGGCGTTGTCATCAACGTCACCCAGCAGACGGTCGTTCGACTCGCTCCTGCGATGATCATCACGGCCGAGCAATGGGACGAGGGATTGGATATCCTCATCTCCCTCGTCCGGGGCTGATACCGCCCAGTTTTTCCCCGGCGAACCCGGCCCGCGAGGCGGGCGTCGAAATGAACTGATCCGCATGCCGCTGCGTCCCTCCCACATTGTCCCGCCGCTCGTCGCGCTCGCTATGCTGCTTGCCGGCTGCCGGGGCGACGGCGAGCCCTCGCCCGCGGAGAAGGCGGAGCGGGCGATGCAGGATGCGATCGGCCCGCGCGCCAGCGTTTCCGAGCTCGCGCTGGACGCGACGCCGCGCGAGCTGCGCATTCTCGCGCTCCAGGTCTACGCGCTGGAGCTTCCGCGCGGGCGCGTCAGCCGCAACAGCGAGCTCTGGCGCCGGATCGACGAGCAGAGCGTCGATCCCGCGACCTACGACGTGCTGTGGGCCAACGGCGTGCGCGTCGGGGGCGCTCCCCTCTCCGAGCTCGACCACATCCGCGAGGTGCTCGGCATCGAGACGGCGCTGCGCACCGACATCCTCGGCCGCTCGCCCGGTCGGCAGTCGCGCGACTTCCCCGTCGAGGGGGAGATCGGGGAGAAGACGATCTTCTGGTTCGACGCCGCCAAGCGCAGCCAGGGACGGACGTTCCAGCGGTGCGAGACGCGGATGAACATCGCCTTCGAGCCGGCGCCGGGGCGCGTGCAGACGGTGCGCATCTCGATGACGCCGATCGTGCGGGCGCTGAATCCCCGGATCGTCGTCACGCCGCAGGGGAACGACTACGCCGTCCGCGAGGTGAAGGACACGACGCTCTTCGACCTGCGCCTCCAGGCGGACGTGCCGGTGGGGGAGTTTCTCATCGTCGCGCCATCGGACGAGACGCGATGGGAGACGTGCCTGGGCCGGCAGTTCTTCACCGCCGAGCGCGACGGCGAGCTCTACGAACGCGTCTACGTGCTGATCCCCCAGGTCGCCGCCGTTCGCGCGGCGCCGACACACTGACCGGCTCAGCCCGCCGCTCGGTCGGCCTCGCGCACTGCCTGCACGAATGCCCGCATCCGCTCCGGTGACTTGTGTCCCGGCTCGTCCTCCACGCCGCTGCTGACGTCCACCGCCCACGGCCGGAAGCGACGCACGACCTCCCCGACGCTTTCGGGCGTCAGCCCGCCCGCGAGCACGAGCGGAGGAAGGGCGGCGCGATCCACCGCCGACTGCATGCGCTCCACCGCGCTCCAGTCGGCCGGCGTGCCGGAGCCGCCTTCGCCCGGCGAGTCGATCAGCAGCGCCGTCAGGTTCGGGACGATCGCCTTCGCCCAGGACTGCACGTTCTCCGCAAGCTCCGATGTCGCGGCGAGCTTCTTGATGGCGGACGTCGGCTGCACGGAGCGCACGTCCTGCACCGTCTCCTTTCCATGAAGCTGCACGCCGGAGAGGGGCACGTGCGCCAGGAGCTGGCGCACGCGGGTCGGAGGACAGTCCACCGTCACGCCGATCGCGGAGACGAAGGGAGGCAGCTTCATCGCGATCTCGCGCGCCGCATTGGCGTCGATCTGGCGCGCGGCGCCGGGCGCGTAGAGGATCATCCCGACGGCGTCGGCGCCCGCCTCGGAGGCGGCCAGCGCATCGTCCACCGTCATCACGCCGCAGATCTTAATTCGCGTTCGGGGCATCGTTCTCATCCGGCTCGGGCTGATTGATTGGTAAGCCGGCCCGTGGCGCCGGAGTGTCGGGAGTGGCGAGCTTCAGGCCGATGATGCCGGTGACGATCAGCCCGATGCAGACCAGCCGCATGACGTCGCGCGACTCGCCGAACAGCACGATACCGAGAATCGCCGCCCCCACCGCGCCGATGCCCGTCCAGACGGCGTAGCCCGTGCCGACCGGGATCGTCCGCAGCGCCCACGAAAGCAGGCCCATGCTCACGACCATGGCGGCGATCGTGATCACGCTCGGCCAGAACACCGTGAAGCCGCGCGTGTACTTCAGCCCGATCGCCCAGACGACCTCGAGCAGTCCCGCGATCAGCAGCATCAGCCAGGCCATCTGTCCTGCTCCGGTCAAGTGAACGCCCGTGCGAACGGCCGGCGCCCCGCACCTGCTCCAACTCTGGCGTCATTCCCCGCCCCCCATCAAACGGGAAGCTTGCTCAGATCCTGGCGGATCGTCTCCACGAGCGGCTTGATCGTCGAGTCGCCGAAGTCGAAGCGGATGTTCGCCGCCTCGAACAACTGCGGCAGCGGAAGCGTTCCGCCGTACTTCAGTCCGTTGCGGTAGTCCGCAAGCGCCTTGGCGGCGTCCTGCTTGGAGTTGTTGTAGATCTGGAGCGCCCCGAGCTGCGCGATGCCGTACTCGATGTAGTAGAACGGGACGTGGAACAGGTGAAGCTGGCGCTGCCACATCGCGTCGCGCGCCGGCTCGATGCCGCTCCAGTCCACCTCGTGGTGGAATCGCCCCAGCAGGCGGTTCCACTCCGCCGTCCGTTCGTCGCGCGAGTGGCCCGGATGCGTGTAGATCCAGTGCTGGAACTGGTCGATGGTGGCGATCCAGCCGAGGATGCCGACGCCCTCGAGCTGATGCCGGCGGGCGCGGTCGGCGTCCTCCGGGTTGTCGAAGTAGGCGTCCATGTAAGGCAGCGCCAGCAGCTCCATGCTCATGCTCGCCACCTCGCAGAACTCCATCGGGGCATGTCGCAGGAACGTGAGCGGCTCACCGGCGGCCGCGAGCGTGTGGAAGGCGTGGCCACCCTCGTGCAGCAGCGTCTCCACGTCGCGCTGAAGGCCGGCGGCGTTCATGAAGATGAACGGGACGCCCGTCTCCTCCAGGTTGCACTGGTACCCGCCCGGCTGCTTCCCCTTGCGGCTGTCCAGGTCGAGGTTGCCGAGCTGGCGCAGCTTGTCGAAGTCGGCCGCGAGCTCGGGCGAAAGCTTCTCGAACACGCCCGTCGTCGTCCGGACGAACGACTCGATGTCCCCCTCGTCAAACGGACGCAGCGGCGGACGCCCCTTCGGATCGACAGCCAGATCCCACGGCCGCAGCTTTGCCACGCCCAGGGCTTCGCGGCGCTGCGCGTCCAGGTCGCGCATGAGCGGCACGACGTGCTTCTCGACCGCGGCCGCGAAGGCGTGGCAGTCCTCCGGCGTGTAATCAAATCGCTTCAGCGCCTTGAACTGGTAGTCACGGTAGTTCTTGAAACCGGCGTTCTCGGCGATGCGCTGGCGCAGCGGCAGGACCTGGTCGAACAGGTCGTCGATGCGCTCCCGGTCCGCCAGCCGCCTGTCGGTGGCGGCGCGCCAGGCGCGCTCGCGCAGGCCGCGGTCCGTCTCCTCCTGGAAACGGGCCATCTGCTGCATCGTGTATTCCTTCCCCTCGAAGCTGACGGTCATCTCGCCGCAGACCTCGTCATACTGCGTGACGATCTTCGTCACCTCCGTCTCCAGCGGAACGTTCTCGTCGCGGAAGATGTCCACCTCCGCCTGCCACTTCCGCTTCAGGATGTCGTACCGGTGCCCGGCGAGTTGGTCCGCGTGCTGGCTGGACAGGAACTTCTTCTGGAGCGCGAACATCACCGGCTTGAGCTTCGGCTCGATGTTCTCGACGAAGTCCAGGTAAAGCCGCTTGATCTCCGCGTCCGACGTGTAGCAGCTCTTGTCGATGTACCGCCGGCTCCCGTACTCGTCCACCACGGCCGACAGCTCCGAAGCGTCCGCCAGCCAGCGCTCAAGCTCCGCGGGGCTGTTGATCTCCCGGTCCAGGAGCTGCTGCGTGAAAGGGGCGATCTTCTCCCACTGGTCCGGCACGAAGTCGGCGGGGACGAATTGGCGGGGTCTGCGGGCTCCCTCCGCGGTGCGGGAGCTGTTCGGGGAATCGTTCGGAGTGCTCATGTATCGGTCTCAGGTGAAATCGGTCCGGAAGTTGCATCATGACCCTACGGCGGCCGATGCCCGGCTGCAACCGCACGATGTCCCCCGGTCGGCGATGGTGAGATGATAAAACGCCCCCACGAGGGAACGCTCCAACGCCTAGGATTTCCGACGATGACGCCCGTGGCGAGCCAGGATCCTCAGACGCTCCAGGACGATCTGGAAGAGAGCATTGACGGCGACCATGGCTTCGCCGCGCCCGACACGCGTGCCGAGCCGCGCGTCCGCATGATCTCCCCCCCTCGCCGGCGCCCCGCCGAGGATGCCGAGGCCGCGGAGCCGGGCAAGGTGAGCTGGGTGGACCGGGTCGAGGCGTTCCTCTCCCGCCTCTCCACGCGCGACAACTTCTGGCACCGCATCTTCTCCCTCCTCTTCCTGCCGCTGGCCTTCTGGAGCGGCATCAAGATGCGCAAGACCGGCGACCGCGAGCTCGGCGACGAGGGGGGCAGCTTCGCCGCTGTCCTCCCCTTCACCAAGTTCAACAAGAACTGGTACAACGCCATGGCCGGCGCCAGCCTGCTGGCCAACACCGAGATCGCGGGCGGGATGTACGTCTTCGGGGAGGCGGGCGGGGACTACACCGTCGTCTGCAAGAACCTGAATTACACGTTCCTGCGTCCGTGCCTCGGGCCGGCCGTCTACCGCGCGGAGCCGAAGCAGGACCTGAAGGCGCTCATCGCAAGCGGCGGGGAGTTCAACATCACGCTCGACATGGACGTGCGCCAGCTCGGCGTCAAGCCCGGCGAGCGCGAAAAGCGGGTGGGACGGGCCGAGATCACCTTCCACGTCACGCCCAAGACCCACGCCAAGGTCCGCCAGAAGAAGCTGCGCCAGCGCGACAAGCAGCGCGCCGCGATGCAGCGCGCCCGCGCCTGATCCCCATCTACACTTCACAGCAGGCCCACCGACGCCGGTACCCGACGCCGAGCGGCGCTCCGCCCGACCCGACCCGCCACACCCGATGCACGACGAGCCGCCGCGAACGTCCCTCGCCTCCGCCGTCGGGTGGGGCTTCTACCTCGCCAGCTCGTGGACCTGGGTCATCGGCATGTACCTGCCGGTCCTCCTCGTTCGCGACTATGGCGTCGGGGGATGGATCGTCTTCGCCATCCCCAACGTCGTCGGCGCCGCCGCCATGGGATGGGTCCTCCGCTCGCGCGAGACCGCGGGACGCATCGTCGCCGACCACGGCGCCGCCGTCACCACGTTCACCGCCGTCACCATCAGCTTCCAGCTCTTCGCGCTGATGTGGCTGCTTCCGACGCTCGTGGGTACGGGCGGCGTGCTGCTGGTGCTCGCGGCCCTGGTGTGCGCCGTGAGCTATCCGCTGGCGCGTGGCCTGGGGATCCCGCTGAACGCCATCGCCGTCTGGGTGCTCAGCGCCGCCGTCTTCCTCATGCTCGCTTCGGGCGGCGTGCTCGAGCCGCCGCCGCCGACGGGCGACGACCCGCCCTGGCACCTCGTCGGGCTGGCGCCGGCGTGCCTGCTGGGCTTCCTGCTCTGTCCGTACCTCGACGCCACGTTCCTCCACGCGCGCTACGAGACCGACCGCGCCGGCGCCCGCATCGCCTTCACGCTCGGCTTCGGCGTGCTCTTCCTGGCGATGATCCTCTTCACGCTCTTCTACGCCTCGCCCTGGAGCGCGGGCGGCTTCGCTGGCGTCGCTGGATGGCTCCTGGCCGCCCACCTCACGGCGCAGGTCTGCTTCACCGTCGCCGCCCACTCCGCGGTGACGCGCGTGAGCCCGGCGACACTCCTGGGGATCGCCGCCGCCGCGGTGCTCGGGCTAGCAGCGCTTGGAGGAGAGCTGGCCGATTTCCGCTTCCTGGAGCTCGGGGCGGGCGAGATCATCTACCGCGGCTACATGGCGTTCTACGGGCTCTTCTTCCCTGGCTACGTGCTGCTGGTGATGATCTGCCGCGCCGACTTGCGCCTCTACTGGCTCGCGTGCTTCCTGGCGCTCCCCTTCTTCGCGCTGGGCTTCCTGGCGGGCCTGATGCCCTGGACGGCAGGGGGCGTCCTGATCCTGCTGGCGGCGGCCGTGGTGGCGAAAGTGCGGCGCGTTTCCGTCGCATGAGACGCCTCGCGGGCATGTCGCTTGCACCCGGGCACCCGCATGAAACGCAAAGAAGATCGAACCGAGCGAAGGAACAGTCGAGACGATCGCTCTCCCGATCGCTCGAACCATCCCACCGGCCCGACGAGCATCGAACGCGTCGAAGCGTCGGATCTGCCCGAAGGTGGACGCGGGAACGTCGAGAGCGACCCCGGCCACGAGCTGCACCGGAACCTCCCGGAGAACACCGGCGAGGTCGTCGGCAGCGACCTCAACACCGATGTCGGCGCTACGGGCACGCCCGATTCGCGTCAGGCGGACCAGAGGCGCGTCCTGGGCCGGCATCAGGGCGATAAGTAGCAGTCCCGTCCCGCCTCGAGCACGCGAGGTTACACTCCGGGGTACCTTAACCCCTGGAGCCACCGCATGCGCATCGCGATCTGGTTGTTGCTGGCGCTCCTCCTGCAGCCAGCGACGCGACCGGCCAGTGAGACGGACCGATTCGTCCCGCTCTTCCCGGAAGAAGGCGTGCCGGCGGGGTGGGTGGTGACGGAGTGGTCGGACGTGTCCCGGCCCGTTGAGGAGGTGCGGTGGACGGTGCGCGACGGCGTGCTTCGCTCCGGCGAGCGCCGCGGAACGTGGCTCATCAGCGAAGCGACGTACGGTGACTTCGTCCTCGAGTTCGAGATTCGGCTCACCGCGCTCGGCAATGCCGGCGTGGCACTGCGTGCGCCAATGAAAGGCGACCCGGCGTTCGACGGGCTGGAGTTCCAGGTCGCCGACTATCGCTACAACACCCAGGCCGCCGAGAGCGAGCTGACGGGCGGAATCTACCGCGCGATCGCGCCGACGAAGCAGGCGTATCGCCCGACCGAATGGAACCGCGTTCGCATCGAGCTGACTGGCTCGCACCTGAAGGCGACGCTCAACGGCGAGACGATCCAGGATGTGAATCTCGACGAGTTCGACCAGCCCGTGCCGCGTCACGATGGAACGATGGCGCCGCCGATCAGGGATCGCCCGAGGCGCGGGCACATCGGCTTTCAGCACCTGAGCCGCGACGGCGCCGTCGAGATCCGCAACGCGCGTATCCGAGTTCTCGATGCGAAACGCGATGCGGGGAGGGATGAGACTGCGGGCAAGTCGGACTGATGGGGGCTCAGACGACACGGCGCCACCTGTCCAACAGCGCGCAGCGGACGACACGCGTGGCGGGCACGCGGAATCGGGAGTCGCGCTCCGGGTACAACAGGGCACTACGCGCGCCCGACAGCCTTGTCAGGGCTCCAGGCGCAAGGGGTTTGGAGCGTCGACTCCCGATTCCGAGTGCCCGCGGCACCAGCGGATCAGAATCGTCGCCGCCGTCGCGACACGCCGGGCCCGACGCGCCGCCAGTTCGACCCGTGGCCGCTCGGGGTCGAGTCGCGCGGCCACACCCTCACCCGTCGTGGTGCACTGGCGGAAGCGCACGCGCGCACCACGCGCCTGAAGATCACGCGTGGCTGCACGCAAACGCGGATGACGCGAGGAGAATCATCCGATTCCCTGGTGCGCTACGGGTCGCGACGATCCGATTTGACGCGTCCGCGCGTCGCGACCATGCCGGTAGAGTCGGCGCCATGACCGCCACAGCGCATCAAACGCGATCTCGTGCCGGCAGGGGCGAGATCAGTACCGAGGCGATGGGTCCGCTCGCCGGTGCCGGCATCGCCGGGCTCGCCGGCGCGCTCACCGTCACGCTCATCCACCAGGTCGCGAAAGCAACGATCCCGGAAACGGCGCCCCGCATGGATATCCTCGGCCGGCGCGCCATCGCAAAGGGCCTCCGCGCCGCTCACCTCGAGCCGCCGGAGACCGACACGCTCCAGTCGATGGCGCTCGCGGGCGACATCGTCTCCAACACGCTCTACTACGCGCTCGTCGGCCTCGGCGGGTCGCGCGGCGCGTGGCTCAAGGGCACGCTCCTGGGCGCCGTCGCGGGAATCGGCGCCGTCGTGCTCCCGCCGCACCTTGGGCTCGGCTCCGCCCCCAGCCGCCGAACGCCGCAGACGAAGCTGATGGCCTTCCTCTGGTACCTCCTCGGCGGCCTCGCCGCGGCGGGGGTGGTGCAAGCGCTAAACGTGAGCCGTCAGCAACATCGTTAGAACTTTGGAGGGGCAAGCGTTGGTTGAGGTGCAATGCTGTGGTACTCTTGTGATTGCTGTGGCAGCGCCGCTTGACTACGGCCGCACCCGTCCTCCCTTCCTCCGAAGGCTCGTGCACGGAGTGGTTCTCATCGCCATCGCGCTAGCCGCGACGGCGATGGCGCTGCTCGCGTCGTACGGCGAGGTGTCCACGTCGGTTGATCTGACAAGCGGCCAGATTCGCACCACCGAAACCCGGTGCTTTGGCCTGCTGCGTTCGAGCAGGTTGACGGACACGTGGGTCGCGAAGAATCTCGCTCCGGCCGATCGCCTTCCCGCGAACTGGAAGTTCGCCGGCGCGAACGGGATTGGCTTCGGCAATCGCTTCTGCGCTCTCGGCGTCGCTCGTAGCGCAAGGTTGACGTATGCGCATTTCGACCGGGTGCTCGCGAACCTGCCGTTCGAACGCCCAGCGGCCGAGCGGCTTGCGGTGGAGGTGCGGAATTCGGCGATGAAGGACGAGTTTCGAGACACCACTCTGTGGCTCGCCGCCCTCGAACTGCATGACGTTTATGGCCGGCAGAACCGCCCACTTTCGCTCGGCGATGTGGAGGCGGCGATTCGAGCGTCGTCAGAGTCTGAGTAGCGGCGTCAACTTGCGGTTTACCGCCGCAAGTCTTGAGATACGTTGCACGACATGATTAGGAAGCTCCACTACATGTTGCTGTGGATCAACCTGCTGGGAGCACCAGTCGCCTGGGGCCTCACACTCCTGTAGGGGGATTGCCCGGCTCGTCGACGGGCGCCCGGTTGCCGCTGGAGCAGTCCTTGTCTTCTACGCCTTGAACATCTGGATCGTGCTGTTCGTACTGTTCCGTCGCGCCTACGGCCCGTGGCGCCTTTTCTTCTCTCGCAGCGGCACATGGGCAGGATCAAAGTGAGGTCACCGGCAGCGGCACTCCCGAATGACGCGAGCTACTGCGGCACCTTCCGCCCCGGTGTCACGATCATCCCCGCCTTCACCTTCCCGCTCGGGATCAGCTTTCCCGCGTTGATCCGCTCCTCCGGGTCGAACGCAAGCTTCACCGCCTCGAAGGCGCGCATCGTCGTCCCGTCGAACAGGTACGGCATCAGGCCGATCTTCTCCACCCCCACGCCGTGCTCGCCCGTCGCGGTTCCGCCGATGTCGATGCAAAACTCCAGCACCTTCTCCGCCGCCTCCAGCACGTTCGCCACCTGCTCAACGTCCCGGTCGTCGTAGAGGAAGACGGGGTGAACGTTGCCGTCGCCGGCGTGGAAGACGTTGTTGATGACCAGGCCGTGCTCGCGGCCGATCTCGTCCACCTTTTCGAGCACCTCGCGCAGGCGGCTGCGCGGGACGCAGGCATCCTGCGTGCAGTAACTCGGGCTGATGCGCCCCAGCGCGCCGAAGGCCTTCTTGCGTGCCGTCCAGAGCTGCGCCTTGCGCGCCGGATCGGCGGCGGTTTCGATGTTCAGGGCGTTGTGCTTCCGGAAGATCGCGACGATCTCGTTCAACTCCTCCTCGAGGATCGCCTCCGGCCCGTCGATCTCGGTGAGGATCATCGCCTGCGCCCCCGGCGGAATTCCGAGCCGGAACGTGTTCTCCACCACCTCGACCATGCGCCCGTCGAGCATCTCCATGGCGGCGGGGAGGTGGCCGGCGGCGATGACGTCGCTCACCGTGTTGCAGGCGTCCCCCTGGCTGGAAAAGGTGCCGACGATCGTCCGGAAGCTCGCCCGCCGCGGAACCAGGCGCACCCAGACGCCAGTGATGATCCCGAGCGTCCCCTCGCTGCCGCAGAGCAGCGCCGGAAGATCGAACCCGCCGGGCGCGGCGTACCGGCCGTCCGTCGCGCCGACGGTGATCAGGTCCCCGTCTGCGGTCACGAGGTCGAGGCCCAGCACGTGGCTGCTGGTGACGAAGTCGCGCAGCACGTGAATCCCCCCGGCGTTGGTCGCGGCGTTTCCGCCGATCGTGCTGGCGCGCTGGCTGGAGGGGTCCGGCGCGAAGTGATAGCGCTCCCCGCCGGGCAGGCGCGCCACCGCCTCGGAGAGCTGCGTATTGCGCACGCCCGCTTCGACGTGCCCCACCCGGTTCTCCAGGTCGATCTTCAGGATCCGGTTCATCCGGCTGGTGGAGACGATCACGCCGGGATGCCGGCCGTTGTCGAAGGCGACGCACCCGCCCGTCAGCCCTGTTCCGCTGCCCCGGGGGACGATCGGGACGTCGTGCTCGGCCAGGAGCTTCATGACCTGCTGCACCTGGCGCGGCGAATCGCAGAAGACGACCGCCCCGGGCCGCGAGCGGGCGAGGGTGAAGCCGTCGGTCTCGAAGACGGCCATCTGTGCCGGATCATCCAGGACGGCGCCGTACCCGAGCGTCTCGCGCAGGGAGGCGACCAGCGGCTCCGGAAGGCGAAGCGGGCTTGCGGAAGGTTCAACGCGTGGGGGCGCCGCGGCACTCATCAGGGTCGATTCTACGATGAAGGCCGGGCTCGGGCCGGTTCAGCCGGCGGCGCAGGCGGGTGGAGTGCGTATAGCAGGCACATAAGCGGCGGAAGCAGGGCGGTTGTCATCGCGGCATTCATGCTGCACAATGCCCCGCCCCACGAAGGCAGCCCACCGACGTCATCAACGAACAGGAGCAGAGATTTCCATGGCAAACGAAACCGAAACCCCCCAGTCCGGCCAGTCGGCGCAGTCGCGCGGCCCGCAGGTCATCATCGATGAGCGCGACCTCCAGATGGTCTACACCAACGCCTACCGCATCCACGCCGCCGACGAGGTGGTCGTCGACTTCGGCTACAACATGCCGAACCCCAACCCCACCCAGCAGGGGCAGGCGCAGGTGCTTTACAAGGGCACCCACCGCGTCATCATGAGCTACGCCAATGCCAAGCGCCT
The DNA here is from genome assembly GCA_023417885.1 of Planctomycetota bacterium. GTDB lineage: Bacteria > Planctomycetota > Phycisphaerae > Tepidisphaerales > Tepidisphaeraceae > JAEZED01. The sequence continues at coordinate 20,883 of JAEZED010000170.1, read as the reverse complement.
CGCCGGCTCGCTCGGCCAGCTCATCAAGCGCTACGAGCAGCAGTTCGGCGAGATCAAGCTCCCCGTTCCGCCGCAGGCCGGCCAGGGCGGAAGCACGGCGAACTGAAGGTCGCATTCGCGCAACAATTTGAAGCAACCCCGGGCCCGCGGAGCGCATCCGTGGGCCCGGGTCGTTTCGACTTCGCTCGTACCGCCGGATGTCGGCCACGGGTAAGGTTCCGGCATGTCGGAACGTGTGCGTGCAGGCAGGAGCTTGTGGGGCAGGGGTTGGGATCTCTGCTGCTCGACCTCCGGCTTCCTGACGCGCCACGGCTGGGTGCCGATCGCGGCGATCTTCCTCGCGCTCGGCGGACTCTGGGCCTTCCTCGAAGTTGCCGACGAGGTGCAGGAGGGGGAGACGCGCCCCTGGGATGAGCCGATCTTCCGCGCGATCGCCGGCTGGTATTCCGGCCTGGGCGGATCCTGGCAGGAAGCCGGGCGCGACCTCACCGCCCTGGGCGGAACGACCGTCATCACGCTCATGGTGACGTGCGTGACCGTCTTCCTGCTCCTGTGGCGTCACTGGCGCAGTGCGGCGTTTCTGGTCGTCTCAGTCGTCGGCGGGCTGCTCATCAGCCTCGCCCTCAAGCGATACTTCGACCGTGACCGGCCCGACCTCTTCGAGCACGGCAGCGAGACGATGACCCAGTCCTTCCCAAGCGGTCACACGGCCAACTCGGCGGTGGCTTACCTGGCGGTCGCGATCCTCCTGACGAAGCTCGCCAGGTCGCCGCGGATGAAGGCCTACATCCTCACCGTCGGCTTCGCCGTCCCGCTGCTGGTCGGCTTCAGCCGCGTGGCGCTGGCGGTTCACTGGCCGACCGACGTCGTCGCCGGCTGGCTGCTCGGCCTTGCGTGGGGCCTGCTGGTATACGCCGCCGCCACGCTGCTCCAGAAGAGGGGGGCGATCGACCAGGAAGGGGAGATCGCTACCCAAGGCAAAGCCCCGGGACCGACCTTGCAGGCCGGACCCGGGGCTTGAGTTGCACCAGGGGATCCCGCTTCAGACGCCAAGTCCCACCGGCTCGGCCACGGCCTCAGCCACGCCCGTCGCCGGCTCCTCGTCGGCGGCCCCTTCCTCGTTGTCGTAACGGTCCTTCAGCGGCGCCAGGACGTTGATGATGGCCCGGAGCACGCGAAGCTGGCTCATGGTGGCATCGATCTCCGCCACGAGCTCGCGCGGGTAGTGCGCCAGCAGCGGCTTGGTGTCACGCTCGTACACCTGCATGCGCCGCCGGATCACGTCCTCCTTGGCGTCGTCAGCGCGCCCCTCCTTGAAGGCGCGGCGGCGGATGCGCTCGACCATCTTGTCGTAGTCCGCCTTCAGGTGGATGATCCGGACGACCTCGACCGTGTCTTCCAGGAGCTGCGCCTGCTTCACGGAGCGCGGGATGCCGTCCAGCACGAGCATCTCGCTGGTCGGGTGAAACTGGTTGACCAGCTCCATCCCGCGGATGTAGTTCTTCCAGACGTTCACCGTGAACTCGTCCGGCACGAGCTCGCCGCGGCTCATGAACTCCTGCATGATCCGCCCGGCCTTGCTCTGGAGGTCCAGGCTGCGGAAGATGTCCCCGGTCGCGGAATGGAAGAACCCCGGAATCGCCGCCAGGATCTTCCCCTGCGTGCCCTTGCCGCTACCGGGCGGACCGAAGAGGAGGATGGCGCGATAGCGCGTGGCCGGCCCCGGAAGAGTGAAGTCGGTCATAGCTGCAAGTCTACCACACCGGCGCCGGCTTGCCCTCGCCCGGATTCGCACCCGGGCTGGAATGTCGCACGCGCGTTCGGTTATGGGCCTGTGTTCCCCCGGAATGGGCCCTTTATTGCCCCAGACCGGCCATCCAGACGTCTAGGCCTCCTCCTCGTCCACCGACTGGGCGTCCCGAAGGCGGGCGATCACGTTCATGTCCTCCAGCGTCGTCACGTCCCCCTTCACCTCCCCGCCCGCCGCCACCTCGCGCAGGAGGCGACGCATGATCTTGCCGGAACGCGTCTTGGGCAGCCCGTCGGCGAACTTCAGCACCCCCGGCTTGGCGAAACTGCCAATCTCGCTCGCCACCCGCGCGATCAGCCGCTGCTTCAGCGCGTCCGAAGCCTCGTTCCCGGCGCGGAGCACCACGAACGCCGCAACCGCCGATCCCTTCAGTTCGTCCGGAATGCCCACGACGGCCGCCTCCGCGACGGCGTCGTCGGCGACCAGCGCGCTCTCGACCTCGGCCGTCCCGATCCGGTGGCCGCTGACGTTCAGCACGTCGTCGATGCGTCCCATGACCCAGAAGTAGCCGTCCTCGTCGCGCCGCGCCCCGTCTCCGGTGAAGTACATCCCCGGGATGTCGCTCCAGTAGGTCTTCCTGAACCGCTCCTCGTCGTTGAGGATCCCGCGCAGCATGCCGGGCCACGGCTTGCGGATCACCAGCAGCCCACCGGTGTTCGGCGGGCACTCGTTCCCCTTCCGATCCACGACGGCGGCGTCGATGCCGAAGAAGGGGAGCGTGGCGCTGCCGGGCTTGGTGGGCGTGGCGCCGGGCAGGGGGGTGATCATGTGTCCGCCGGTCTCCGTCTGCCACCAGGTGTCGACGACAGGGCAGGAGGCGCCGCCGATGACCTCGTGGTACCACATCCAGGCCTCCGGGTTGATCGGCTCGCCGACGGTGCCGAGCAGCTCCAGGCTGGAGAGGTCACACGCGTCCGGCAGGTCGCGCCCGGCGCGCATGAACGCCCGGATGGCGGTGGGGGCGGTGTAGAAGACGGTGACGCGGTGCCGCTGCACGATCTCCCAGAACCGGCCGAAGTCGGGAAAGTTCGGAGCGCCCTCGTACATCATGACCGTCGCCCCCATCGCCAGCGGCCCGTAGACGATGTAGCTGTGCCCGGTGACCCAGCCGACGTCGGCGGTGCACCAGTAGAGGTCGTCGTCCTTCAGGTCGAAGACGTACTTGCAGGTGAGGTAGTTGAAGAGGAGATAGCCGGCCGTGGTGTGGATGATCCCCTTCGGCTTCCCGGTCGACCCGCTCGTGTAGAGCACGAACAGCAGGTCCTCGCTCTCCATCTCCTCCGCGGGGCATTCGGCGGGCTGGTCGTCGGCCACCTCGTGCCACCAGACGTCGCGCCCGTCGTGCCACTCGATCTCCTGGCCGACGCGCTTCAGCACGACGACCTTCTCCACGCCCTCGGCGCCCGGCAGCTTCAGGGCCTCGTCCACATTGTGCTTCAGCGCGAGCACCGCACCGCGCCGGTACCCGCCGTCGGACGTGATGATGAAGCGGCTCCGGGCGTCGGAGACGCGGTCCGCGATCGCCTGGCTGCTGAATCCGCCGAAGATCACGCTGTGGGGCGCGCCGATGCGAGCACAGGCGAGCATGGCGACGGCCGCCTCCGGGACCATCGGCAGGTAGATGGTGACGACATCCCCCTTCTTCACGCCCAGTTGCTTCAGGGCGTTGGCAAAGCGGCAGACCTGCTCGCGCAGCTCGTTGTAGGTGATGCGCCGCACGTCGGTCGGCGTCTTGTCCTGCTTCGGATCGACGACCGGCTCCCCCTCGAAGAGGATGGCGGTCTTGTCCCCCTTGCCCGCCTCGATGATCCGGTCGAGGCAGTTGTAGGCGGCGTTGATGCGACCGCCGACGAACCACTTCGCGTAGGGCTCCTGCCAGTCGAGCACGATGCTGGGGCGCTTGAACCAGTGGAGTTCGTCAGCCTGCTCTCCCCAGAACGCATCCGGATCCTCGATGCTGCGCCGGTAGAGCTGGCGATACTGCTCCAGCGACTGCACCCGCGCCTGGCGCTGGAACATCTCCGGCGGGTTGAAAACACGCTTCTCGCTGAGCGACGACTCGAGGGTTCCGAACGGATCAGACATGGCCGCAGGATACCCTCGCCCGCGCCGACGCGGAAACGAGCAATGGCGTTCGCGCAATCGAAACGCCCCCGCGGGAAGCGGGGGCGCCGGGAATCAAGGTCGCGCGCGGTGCGGGAGCGTCACTTGCTGACGCGCTCGAGATACCCGCCGTTCTCGGTGTTGATGCGGATGCGGTCGCCGGGATTGATGAAGGGAGGCACCTTGACGTTGAGCCCGGTCTCGGTGGCGGCGTCCTTCATCTGGTTGGTGGCGGTGGCGCCCTTGATGCCGGGCGCGGTGTCGGCGATGGTGTGCTCAACGGTCTTGGGCAGTTCGTAGCTGACCATCTGCCCGTCGTGGTACATCGCGACCATCTGGATGTTGGGGACGAGGTAGAGCGCGTCCTTGCCGAGCACGTCGGCCGGGATGGCCGGCTGGTCGTACGTCTCGGTGTCCATGAAGACGTGGTTGTCGCCGTCGCTGTAGAGGTACTCGACGGTGCGGCGGTCGAGCGTGGCGGTTTCGATGTCGTCGGTTGCGCCGACGCGCTTGTCGAGGATGGTGCCGCGCTTCACGTCGCGCAGCTTGAACTGCACCTTGGCACGAAGGTTGCCGGGGGTGTTGTGGTCGGCGTTGGTGACGATGAAGAGCGTCCCGTCCATGATCACCGCCTGCCCCCGTCGGATGTCACTTGCTCGCATGGGTTTTCTGTCCCTGGGTAATGGCCTGTCTCGTCGTTTCGGGTAGGAGGTGACGGTAAACAGCCCGACACGCCCGGTCAACGAGCCCGCTTGCGGGCAGGCATGCCGGGCGATTACAACGTAGCGGCACGATATCCCATCCCCCGACAAACCCATGCAGCAGATCAAGATCTTCAAAGGCATCGAAAGCGAACTCTCGGAACTGGAGAACCGCATGAACGGCTGGCTCAAGCAGACCGGCGCCCGCGTCATCCAGATCACCGGCAACATCGCCCCCCAGAGCGGCGTCACGGAGCAGTCGTCGCTCGGCAAGTCCTACACGCCCAGCGACATCGTCGTCATCGTCCTTTACGAGCAGGCGTAGCCGCAACTGGCGGGCGCGGGCGGGCCCGGTATGCGGCCTGCTCTCCTTGGCGCGGGCCCATGTCACAGCTCCCGATCCCCCTCCTTCCCCTGGCGGCGCTCGACTGGCTCTGGATCTCCCTCCGGGTCGCCTTCTGGCTCCTCGGGCTGCTGATGCTCGCGGGAACGCTCGCGAGCCTGACGCGCTTCCCCGGCTGGTACGTCCGGGGGTGGGACTTCCCGCGCGTCCAGATCGCGCTGCTGTCGCTGCTGGCCGGAGCCGGCGCAGCCCTCTCCGCCGTCCTCCAGCGGCAGGCTGCCTGGTATGACTGGCTCTTCCTGCTGGCCATGCTCTGCGTCGCCGCCTGGCAGACTTGGCGCATTCATCCATACACGAAGCTCGTGCGCCGAGAAGTGCAGCCCGCCACCGCCAGGCCGGGCGACCCGAATGTCATCCACGTTGTCATCAGCAACGTCCTCCAGCAGAACCGCTCCTTTGACCGCTGGACCGAGGTGATCTCCCGGGAGGATGCCGACGTCATCGTGGCGGCGGAGGTGGACGAGGAGTGGGCGCGACACATCCAGCAGGCGCTGGGCGCCACGCATTCCCACGGCAAGATCCAGGCGCAGGAGAACATGTACGGGATGGGCCTCTGGACCCGCCTGCCGCTGGAGGACGTGGAGGTGGAGTTCATCGTCCAGGAGGACATCCCCAGCATTCACGCCACGCTGTGCATGAAAGACGGCTCGCGGATCCGGCTCCGCTGCCTCCACCCGCGCCCTCCCACGCCGCAGGAAGGGGACAGCAGCGCCCCGCGCGACGCGGAGCTGGTCATCGTGGGCAAACGCATCCGGCAGGAGCGCGAGGACGGGCACGCCGAGCCGACGCTCGTCGTCGGTGACCTCAACGACGTCGCCTGGAGCCACACGACCCGGCTGTTCCAGAAGATCAGCGGCCTGCTCGACCCGCGCCGCGGGCGCGGCTTCTACAACACCTTCAGCGCCCACAGCCGCTGGTTCCGGTTCCCGCTGGACCACGTCTTCGTCAGCCGCGAGTTCCGGCTCGTCGACCTGCGGGTGCTCGACCACGTCGGCAGCGATCACTTTCCCGTCTCCATCACTCTCTCGCTCGAGCCGGAGAAGCAGGGCGACCAGGCGAGGCTCAGTCCCGACGCTGACGACCACGAGGATGCCCAGGAGACGATCGAAACCCAGGTCGAACGGGAACAAAAGGGGCAGGAGGAAGGGACGCTCTCCGAACCGTGAGCAACTTGAGCGACCCACACCCACAACACCCGCCCGCCCCACGCAGCAGCCGCCAGGCTCTGGCCGCCTACGCGGTCCACCTCCTCACCGCCAGCGGCATCCTCCTGCTCCTGGCCGCCGCGATGGAGTTGACGCGCGAGCCCGATCCCGTCCGCGTCTTCGTCTGGCTCATAGCGGCCACGCTCATCGACGCGATCGACGGCCCGCTGGCCCGGCGGTTCCAGGTCAAGCGCTTCGCCGCGGACATCGACGGCCGGAAGATCGACGACATCGTCGATTACCTGGGCTTCACCTTCCTCCCGCTGCTGCTGGTCTGGCGAATCGGATGGGTGCCGGGGCCGGCAAACCTGTCGTGGCTCTGGATCGCGCCGGCACTGCTCGCAAGCCTCTTCGGATTCGCGAACGTGGTGGCCAAGGACGAGTCGGCCGGGTTCTTCCGGGGCTTCCCAAGCTACTGGAACATCGTCGCCTTCTACCTGGGCCTCTCGGCCGTGCACCTTCCGCAGGCCGGGCCCTGGATCAACGGGCTCATCCTGCTGATCCTCGCGGCACTGACCGTGGCGCCCATCTGGCTGCTCTACCCGAACCTCGCTCCGCGGCCCTGGCGAGTGTCGGTGCTCGGCGGGGCGTTCGCCTGGTGCATCCTGCTGCTGGCGATGCTGCCCTTCTACCCGCACCGCGTGCCCGGCTGGCTCACACTTCTCTCGCTGGTCTATCCCGCCTTCTACCTCGTTCTTTCGATTCACCTCGCCCGGCGCATCCGGCCGACGGCGGGGTAGACTCGACTCATGCCCGTCCCTCCGCTCCACCGGCTGCTACTCCTTCCGCTGCTGCTCCTGTGCGGCCTGGCGGCGCCGGACGGGCCGATGGCGGAGGATGGCGTTCTCGAGCCGTTTCCCGGCTGCCGGATCACCCGCCGCACGATCACCGAGCCGCGCGTGAACGTGGTCTACATCGTGCGGCTCGACCCTGCCGCCGTCGCCTTCGTAGGGACGCCGGACAACGGCCCCGAGCCGGAGGAGACGACCCTTCAGACCACCCGCAGCTTTCTCGACGAGCACGAGCTGGACCTGGCGTTCAACGCCCACTTCTACCGCGCCAAGGGGGGCCTCGGCCCCGTTCCCACCCCCTTCGCCGACCTCTGCGGCGCCGCCGTCTCGGGTGGGGAAATCATCTCCCGGCCGGAAGGAGGCTTCCCGGCCGTGGAGATCGACGAGCACAACCGCCTGCATCTCCTGGCGCCGGGGGACGATCTCGCGGGGCGCCACGTCGTCGTCGCGGGAAGCAGCGTCCTGGTCCGGGAGGGGAAGAACGTGGTGGGAGACTTTGCCGACAAACCCCACCCGCGGACGGCCTTGGGCGCGACGGCCGAAGGCGCGCTCGTCGTGGCGATCGTCGACGGCCGGCAGGCGGGCCGGAGCGAGGGGCTGACCCAGCGCGAGTTGGCGGACCTGCTGGTGGAGGAGGGCGTGACGACCGCGATCAACCTGGACGGCGGGGGGAGCACGACGCTGGTCATCCGCAACGAGTCGGGCCGGAGCCGGGTGTTGAACGTGCCGGTCGGGATCTTCAACCAGCGGGGGACGGAGCGCCCGGTCGGCTCGAGCCTGGGCGTCCGCGCGCTGCGGCGCCCGGCCGGCGAGTGACCGGCGTGCCGGTGCGCGCATTTCCGGACGCGGGCTGGTGGAGGAGCGGATTTTGTTCTTAACCGGTCACGACTGCGGGTGTCGATGAAAACGGTCGATATAGTTTCCCGAAGCCATACGAGGCGACCGCAACGGGAACGGGCATGCATCGGCTCCGCCCGTGACCCCCGCCGGTCGCCGCTCGGGCCCTTACGAGGGTCTCCTCGCGGAGATTGCCGCCTGCATGGCGCTCACAACCCCCGTCGCCTGGGAGCTGAAGCCGGTTCAGCTTTCCGATCGCGACACGTTCGCCCCTTACCTCACCGGCCTTAGTCATCCGCTTTCGGATTACACCTTTGCACAGGTCTACGGCTGGTGCACCGCGCTCAACCTCTGGTGGCGCGTCATCGACGGACACCTTTGCGTCTTCGCCAATGGCAGCAACCTCTCGCTGCTCATGCCGCCGATGGCCCCGCCCGGAACGCCCGGGATGCACCGTGCCCTCCGCCGCGCCTGCGAGGTGATGCACGACTACAACGCGGAGCTGACCGGCCACGCCGGCGGACACGTCGCCGCACCGCGCATCGAGAGCGTCAGCGACGAGTTGATGTCGCGCATGCCCCGCGCCGGCTACGCGCGCGAGTTGCAGGGTGCCGACTACGTCTATGACGTGCGCGACATGATCGAACTGGCCGGCGGGGCGTTCAAGAGCAAGCGCCACGACAAGAACCACTTCATGCGTGCCTGGCGGCACCGCACCGAGCCGTTCAATGTCAATCGCGACGCCGAGGCGTGCGCCCGGCTGCTGGACGTGTGGCACCACCAGTCCGACGCCGAGCACGCCGGCGAAGACGCCCTGAACACCCTCAAGCGCCGCAAGGAGGCCCAGGCCGCCGCCGCCCAGATGCTCGATGCCGACCGGCTCGGGCTCACGGGCATGTGTGTCTGGGTGGAGGGTCCCCAGCCCGGGCACGACGACCCGGCCTCTCCTCACCCGGCGCCGGACTGCCAGGGGCCGGAACTCGTGGCCTTCACGCTCGGCGAGCCGCTCGGCTCGGACATGAGCAGCATCCTCGTCGAGAAGGCGCATCGCGACTATCGCGGGCTGGCGCAGTTCATCTTCAGCGAGTTCTGCCGGCAGTGCTGGGCGCATCGCCCGCTCGTCAACGCCGGCGACGACTGGGGCTTGGACACGCTGGCCCGCACCAAGCAAAGCTACCGGCCCCTGCGCATGCTGAGCAAGCACGCACTGACCCGCCTCACCCCCGTCAGCGTCTTCATTCCGTTCCAGGAAGCGCCCGATCGGGTCGAGCCGACCGGCGGACGGATCGGGGCAGCCGTTCAGGCCGCCAGGGAGATCGATGAGGCCTTCGGCTTCTTCGCGGCCACCCCGTCTCCCGCCCCCATGCCCGCGATAGACTCGACTGCCGTGAACGACGCGCCCGTCACGCTCCGCGCCGCGGAAGTGGCCGACCTCGACGCCGCCCGAGCGCTCGAGCAGCAATGCTTCATCGACACCTACCCGCTTTCGCGGCGGCAGCTGCGCCACCTTCAGCGCAGCCGGTCGGCCGTCTTCGTCGTCGCTGCGCGCGAGACGGCGGGGGAGACGCAGATCGTGGGCGAGGGGATCGGCCTGCTGCGTCGTCACCGGACGCGCGGCGGGCAGGAGCGGCTCAGCGGTCGCATCTACACGCTGGCGGTCGCGCCCTCGGAGCGCGGGCGCGGCACCGGCCGGCGCCTGCTCGAGACGCTGCTCGCCCAGCTTCACGCCCGCGGCGCCGCGAGGATCTTTCTCGAGGTCGCCGAGGCCAACGAGGCCGCCATCGCGCTCTACAAGCGCTTTGGCTTCATCGACATCGGCAAGCTCCCGGACTATTACGCCGCGGGCAAGCACGCGCGTCACATGATGAAGCCGCTTGACGTGCAGGCCCCCGCGCCGGCACACGAGCGACGCGAGGCGTGATCCTGCGCAGGCGCCGCAGCCCGGCGGTCATGCCGCGGGGTAGGTCTTGCGCATGTGCGCGACCGACTTCTCGACCAGTTCGCGCAGGACTCCCGCATCGACGTCAGCCAGGCGCTTCACGTAGAGGCAGCTCTTGCCCGTCTTGTGCGGGCCGAGCTGCTTCAGCAGCGCGTCGTACTGCGCAAAGCCCGCCATGATGTAGAGCGTGAGATTCGCCTTGCGCGGGGAGAAGCCGGTGATGAACCAGTCTCCCTCGCGCCCGCTGTCGTACTTGTAGTGATACTCCCCGAATCCCACCATCGACGGGCCCCACATCCGCGGAGCCTCGCCCGTGGCCTCCTTCATCAGTTTCGCGAGCGCGCGGCAGTCCCGCCGGACGGACTCGTCCGCCAGCCCGTCGATGAACGCCTTTGCGCTCGCCCCTGTCGCCTTCGTCTTCATCTCCGCCATGCGTGCCTCAGGTGAGACGGGCAGGATGCCCACACGGCCTGCCCCTCGTCAAGGCCGGCGACTTACGCCGTCAACGCCAGCAGGGCGAACGTCGCCAGCCAGTGCTCCCCCATGTAGTCGCCCGCCACGTGAGGCAAGCTCGCCGCCAGGTGCTCATCGGCAGCGGCGAGCAGGATCGGGCGGCGCGGATCATCCTCAGGAAGGGCCCGGGCAATCCCGCGGAAGCACCACGCGCGCGAGAGGTTCAGCCCGTCGAGGTGGACGATCTGCCCGTCAGTCCGGTCTGTCGGTATCACGGGGACGAACAGCGTCGCCGGCTCGCGCTCCAGCAGGCGAGGGAGGAAGGCCCCCAGCCAACCCTCGAACTCCGCCGTCGGCAGGATGCGCGCCATGCACATCGCCTCCACCAGCGCCGGCGAGAGAAAGTCGCTCATCGACGGCTCCCACGCCTGGCAATCGACATCGCCGCCATACCACGCCCGCGCCCGCTCCTCCAGCACCGACCGCAGCGGCGAATCCTCGTGCGACCTTGCGTGCGCGTGGGCGAGCGTGACGGCGAAGGCGGTGTTCACGTGCGTCCCCGCCCGAACGGGATACGTCGTCTTCGGCAGGTACGCGACGAAGCGTCGCACGATCAGCCCCGCCAGCGGCCGCAGCGCCGCGTGCCAGCGCCGGCCCGGCTCGTCCGTATGGCGCGACAGCTCCTCCGCCAGCGCCAGGAGCCACGCCCAGCCGTACGGCCGCTCGAACCCCCGGCTCGTCGGCCGCTCGAAGTACGCCACTTCCGCCGCCACGTTCTCCGGTGTCAGCGCCGCATCGAAGCGTTCATCGATCGCCTCCCGCTGCGCCAGGTCGGGGAACATCCGCCGCAAGCTCGCGAGCTGCCAGTAGCCGTGGACGCACGAGTGCCAGTCGAAGCTCCCGTAAAAGGCCGGGTGCAACTCGCGCGGCGGGCGCAGGTCGGCATCGCTCTCCAGCACCAGCCCCGGCGCGTTCGGATACTCCCGCGCGACGTGTGCAAGGGTGAGGGAGGCGAAGGAGGCGGCCAGGTCGGACGTGAGCGGGGCGGTCATACTGACCACACCTTAGCGGTGATGCCAGCAGCCCCTGCCGAGCGGCACATCAATCCAGCCGGCGGATCATCTCCAGCTCCACCAGCGCCAGGTCGTTCGGGTACGGCTCCGTCAGGCCGGTCAGCGCGAAGCCGAGACGCTCGTAGAAGCGGATCGCCCCGGCGTTCGCCAAGGTCACCATCAGCCGAAGCGCATATGCGCCGCGAGCACTCGCCCAAGCCGTGATCGCCTCCACCAGCGCCCGCCCGAAGCCGGCGCCGCGGTGCGCGGGATCCACCCACATCGAAACCAGTTCCGCCCGCGCCCCGTCCGGCTCATCGATCAGCCCGCCCGCCATTCCGCACGGTTCGGCCGACCCCTCAGGCCACGCCAGCAGACAAGTCGCCCGCGCGCCGTCGAACCGCGCGACGCGCGCCGCCCATTCGTCGCCCGTCCGACGCGACTCCACGGCGAACGTCGACCCGAACGCCAGCGGCGCTTCCGCCAGCGCCCGCAGGCGCACCGCCCGGTAGCTCTCGACGCGATCGGCGGTGACGGGGCGGAGAGTAACCATGCAGCCAACTCCAGGCGACGAAGTCACTCCCGCCGACTACACGCGCTAACGGCCAGTGGGAGCCGAACTAAACCGATGCTGGCGGCGACACCGGTCGGACGTCTTGGTGTTTCCCAAGCCACACTTCCGACGAACCGCCGGGCACGCGACGCCCGGCAGGCAACGCTACTGCTTCTGCTGCTTCAACCGCGCCGCTGCGCCCTCCAGCAGCTGGCGAATCCGATCGGCATCAGGATCCCTTCGCTCCGCCGCCCGATCGAGAGCCGTCAACTGCATCCAGCCGGGGATCGTCGGATCCGCGCCCGCCCGGATCAGCCGCTGGGCCATCGCGTACGAGCAGCGAGCGATACACGTGCCCAGCGGTGTCTCCCCGATGAGCGCTTCACAGTACGCGTTCACGTTGGCGCCCGCCGCGAGGAGGCGGTCGACGATCTCAAGGTGCCCATTGTCTGCAGCGTAATGAAGCGGCGTCCAGCCCAGCGGCTCATCGAAGCGGTTCAGGGGGTACTTCTGCGCGATGCACTTCTCAACAAGCGCCATATCCCCCGTCTGCGCCGCCCAATGGAGGTTCCAGCGTTGTCCGAAAGCATCATTCATGGCCGCAGGTCTTGATTTCGCCCCATCAGCGATACGCTTTGGCCGATCCAATCACCCAACGAACCGCCGCACGACGATCGTGTCGTTCTGTCCGCCGAAGCCGAAGTTGTTGCTGGCCGCAACGTTCACCTCTGCCGACCGCGCCTGGTTCGGGACGTAGTCGAGATCGCACTCCGGGTCGGAATGATGCAGGTTCATCGTCGGCGGGAGCATGTTGTCACGGATCGCCAGGATGCACGTGATCAACTCCACGGCGCCAGCGGCGGCGATCAGGTGGCCCATCATGCTCTTGATGCTGCTGACGGGAATCCGGTAAGCCGCCTCGCCGAAGACCTGCTTGATCGCCATCGTCTCCGTCGAGTCGTTCTCGCCCGTGCCCGTGCCGTGGGCGTTGATGTAATCCACCTCGCCCGGCGCGATGTCGGCGTCCTCCAGCGCCAGCTTCATCGCCAGCACCGCGCCCTCCCCCTCCGGGTGCTGATCGGTGATGCGGAAGGCGTCCGCCGTGCTGCCGTAGCCGATCACCTCTGCCAGGATCGTCGCGCCACGGGCCTTGGCATGCTCCAGCGTCTCGAGCACGACCATGCCCGCCCCCTCGCCAAGCACGAACCCCTTGCGCGTCGCGTCGAACGGGCGCGAGGCGGCGGGGGGGTCGTCATTCATCTCCGACAGGGCGGTCAGCCGGTTGAAGCCGGTGACGCCCAGCGGATGGATCATGGAGTGCGCTCCGCCGCCGATCATTACGTCGGCGTCCCCGCGGCGGAGGATCTCCGTTGCCTCGCCGATCGCCTGGCAGCTTGCGGCGCAGGCGGTAAGGCAGTTGAAGGCGGGCCCGCGCGCGCCGAGGAGGCGCGAGACGTGGCAGAGCGGCATGTTCGGCTCCTGCTCGTGCTCGCGCACGGCGTCCATGAGCGCGGTGGCCGTCTCGGCCCAGCGGGAAGCGTTGATCTCCCGCTTCTCCGGATCCCACGCCGCCAGGGCCGCGGTGGTGTAGGCAGCGTAGTCAAGCGAACCCTCGCCGCTGCCGAGGTAGACGCCGACGCGCTCCGGATCGACGCCGGCGGCATCGAGTCCCGCCTGCCGCCATGCCTGGGCGGCGGCGCCCAGGGCGAAGCGCGTGTTCCGCCCCACGCCGTTGAAGCGGCCCATGTCGACGAAGCGGGCGGGGTCGTAGTCGGTCACCTGCGCGCTGACGCGCGTGGGGAACGTGCCGGCCTCGAAGATCTCGGTGCGCGAGATTCCGCTCTCGCCCGCCAGGAGGCGACGCCACACGGTCTCGATGTCATGCCCCATGGGCGTGACCCAGCCGGTGCCGGTGATGACCACACGATTCATTCGTCACCTCCGCGAAAGATACTCAATACGCCCCACGCTACCGCAAGCCCGCCAACACCGGTGATCGCCAGACCTGTGGGCAACGACGTGCCCATCGCGGCCAGGCCCAGGCCGGCGAACAGGAGCCCCGCCAGTATCCAGAGCCACTGAGCGTGGCGCTGGAACAGCCACTCGAGCAGGCAGTGGACCACGAGGTCGATGAGCCACATCGGCAGGTCCTCCCCGGTCACGCCTTCCGCAGCACCAGCGCCGCGTTCTGCCCGCCGAGGCCGAAGGTGCTCGTCAGCACGTGCCGCGGCTGACCTTCACGAACCTCTCGCGACACGTTCAAAGCGTCGTTGACCGTATTGATCGCGGCAGGGTACTTCCCGGTGTGGACGATCATCGCCGCGGCCGCGGCGTCGATGGCGCAGCCGGCGGCGGGGTTGCCGATCTGCGCCTTGATTGGGCACATCGCCGGGCGCTTCAGATCACCGCCGAAGACGCTCGCCAGTCCCGCGATCTCGCTGGCATCATGCTCGCGGATGCCCAGCCCGTGCGGCACGACCGCGTCGACCTCGGCCGGCGCCACGCCTGCCTCCCTGAGCGCCGCGCGGCACGCGGCGGCGTAGCTCAGCCCTTCCGGATCAGGCAGCACCGGATCGAACGGATCCTGCCGCGCCGCAAACCCCGCGACCTCCGCGAACACCGTCGCGCCGCGGGCCCGCGCGTGCTCGCATTCCTCCAGGATCAGCAGCGCGCCCCCCTCCGCGACGGCCGTCCCGGCGGCATCGCTGTCGAAGGGCCGAACCGCCTCCGCAGGCGAATCGTTGGCGGACGTGTTGAGCCGGCCGAGCAGTTGCTCGCGCATCAGGCCCATGACGTTCATCTTGCTCTCGGCGCCGCCGGCGATGGCGAAGTCGGCGTCGCCGCGCTGGATCGTGCGGAAGGCCTCACCGATCGACAGGTGCCCGCTGGCCTCGGCGCTGGTGATGTTGTTCGACGGCCCGGTCAGCCCGTGGATGATCGTCACGTGGCTGGCGAGCATGTTCGGCAGGTACTTGAGCATCCAGAGCGGCGTGAGCTGCTGCATGCCATGCTCACCCCACCTGGCCCAGTCGATCTCGCTGGCATTCGCCGCCCTCCGGGCCTGGTCGAAGGCGTAGGTCAGCTCATTCAGCTCAGCCGAGATCAGCCCCGCGCCGATGTTGCAGCCGAAGCGGGCGGGATCGAAGTCGGGCTTCTCCGGCTCGTCCGCCTTGCTCTTGAGGCCCGCGGAGGCGAAGGCGTCCTTTGCGGCCAGGACAGCCAGCTCGATGTCGCGCGCCATCACCTTCGTCGCCTTGCGGTAGCTCTTGGGCACCTCCTGGGCGATCCTGAACTCCGGCGCCTGCCCGCCGACCTGAGAAGCGAAGCCGGAGGGGTCGAACGCGCTGATGCGCGCAAGACCAACCCGCTTCTCAAGCAGGTTGTTCCAGAACGCCTCCACCCCGATCCCGATCGGGGAGACGACGCCAATGCCGGTGATGACGACGCGACGCATAGTCATGGATCTGCTGTCACCTCTCCCTTGTCACTCGCCATCTGCCTTGTCGCTTGTCCGGCGACGCGTTCAGTCCCGGCTCGGGAAACGAATGACCAGTGACGAGCCACCAGCGACAAGCAGACGCAGCGCCTACAGCCGAACGTCCACATCCTTCCGGAAGTTCGCCAGCAGTTCCATGAACTGCTCCGTGAAGACGAAGTTGTGCTCCGGGAACTCGATCCCCGCCATGTTCTGATCGATGTGGCTGAACATCAGCGAGATGTCCGCCACGTGCTCCGCCTCCCCATCGCCGGCCGTCACCCGCCCCGTGATGCTCGCTCCGGCGTCGTTGATCGTGTCCGCCGTCGCGTGGTAGCGCAGCGTCTGGCCCGGCCGGACCAGCCGGTGAAACTCCGCCTTGCCGATCTTGGCCAGGATCACCTTCTCCGCAAACCCCTTGGCCTCCCCCACGAGGATCCCGGCGGTCTGGGCCATCCCCTCCACGATCAGCGAGTGGGGAAAGACCGGGAAGCCCGGATAGAGATCATGCAGGTGCTCCTCCGCGGCGGTGACCGCCTTCACCGCCACGGCCTCCCTGCCGCTCTCGAACCGCTCGAACCTGTCGATCCAGATCCATCTCATGAGGTCGCGCCCGTCAGGCAGCGGGTAAGCAGGCGGCGCCGGGAACGCCCGGCGCATCGCGACCTGCTCGCTGGCTCAGGCCTCCTGCAGCTTTCGCTCCACGTAGTTGACGACGGCATCGACGGTGAAGAGCTTGCTCATCTCCTCCAGGTCGCTTCCCGCGCTGAGGTCCTTGAAGTCGGCGTGGGGCATGCGCTTCTTCAACTCGTCGATTCCCGCCTGCGTCAGCTTGCCGTCCTGGACGAACTCGCCCGCGCTGGCGAGATCTTCGGGCATCATCTCTCCCTTGGGAATCTTGATCCCGAACTCCTTCTCCAGCCGGAACTGGATGTCCAGGAAGTCGATCGACTCGGCCCCCAGGTCGTCGCGGATGACCGCCTGGTGGGTCACCTCGTCCTCCTCAACGGAAAGCGCCTCGACCAGCACGGTCCTCACTCGTTCGAAGATCTCATCACGTGTCATCGTGGCGTCCTGTCCTGGAGTCTGGGAGGGGCCGCGCCGCAGGCACGGCGGGCTCATTCGCCGGCCTCTGGCCGGGCTGCAAGCGTAGGCGCCGCACGCCTCACGCGGGTAACGCAAGGTTCGCTTCCGACAGCGTGAGGTCTGCCCAGCGCTCCCGGTGAGCAGCCGCCAGGCGTTCGTCGAGCCCCGACAGCCCCTCCCCGCGATCCGCCAGCCGGAAGCAGGCCAACTCAAGCTTCCCGGTGATAGCGGTAGCGGTCTGGGTACCGGTCTCCACCGTCCCCTCGATCCGGAAGGCGTGCCCCCCGGTAGTCGGTTTGTCGTAGGTCGTGGCGATCCGCAACGTGCGCCCCGGGGAGACGAAGTGGCCATACCGGATGTTCCGGGCAGCCTTCAGTACCCCTACGCTGAATGAGAAGCCCGACCGCCGCAGGGCAAGCCAGAAGCACGCCTGCGTGGCGGCCTCCAGCATCATCACCCCGGGAAGCACGGGGAAGGTCGGGAAGTGGTCGGCGAGGTACTCCTCGGCCTGGCTGACGGCCTTGACGGCCACAAGCCGGTCGTCCGTGACCGTCTCGATCCTGTCCAGCAGATGGAATCGCACGTGCGCGGCGTTTTTAGGGGGATCGGAGACCGATTGCAAGTTTCTCCGGCCCGCCGCCGCGCTTGACTTCCGGGGCGCCCGACCAACAATCGCCTCCTACCCCGAAAGCACCATGTACGCAGTAATTGAAGACAGCGGCACCCAGTTCAAGGTCACCAGCGGTGACGTCATCGAGATCGACCGGCCCGCGCCCGCCGAGGGCGAGCAGTGGCCTGCCGAGGTGACGTTCGACCGCGTCCTGCTGGTCGCCGGCGCCGAGGGAGACCCCAGGCTCGGCGCACCGCTGCTCGACGGCGCCACCGTCACCGCCGAGGTGCTTGGCCCGAGCAAGGGCAAGAAGCTCCGCGTCGTCAAGTACAAGCGCCGCAAGGGCTCCCACATCGAGAAGGGGCACCGCCAGCACTACCTCAAGGTGAAGATTACCGGCATCAACGCCTGAGCCGGGGACGCACTGACACCAGACAACGCCAAAGCCGCAGCACCAGGTGCTGCGGCTTTCTCGTTCGGCGGTAACTCGCCTACTCCTCCTCGATCCCGTCCTCGATCCCGCCGCCCGGATCCAGCTCCGTGTGCATCTCCTGCTCCGGATCCGATCCCACCAGGCTGATCCCGTTCTTCCCGCTCCGCTTGCTCCCGAAGATCAGCGCCCGATCCGCCGCCTCGACCAGCTCGTCGGCGTCGCGGCCGTCGAAGGGATACACAGCCATTCCGCCCGAGATCGTCAGGCTCCCCTTGCCGGTGGCGCCCAGGGCGAAGAAATCCGGCTCGGCCAGAAGCTTCCGGAAACGCGTGGCGATCTGGAGCGGCCCCTTGGGGAAGCGCCCGCCGCTGGCGGACGCCGGGTCGTGCGGCACGCGCGGCGCGTCCAGCTCCCAGAAGACGACCGCGAACTCATCCCCTCCGATCCGCGCCACGAGGTCGTGGTCGCGGACACAGCGCTTGATCAGCTCCGCCGTCTGCTTCAGGATCGCGTCGCCGATGCGGTGGCCGTGGCGGTCGTTGTAGTGCTTGAAGTCGTCGATATCGAAGAGCAGCAGCGTCACGGGGAATCGCTCGCTGCGCGCCTTGGCGATGATCTTCTCGAGGAAGTGACGGAAGTATCGGCGGTTGTAGCAGCCGGTGAGGTCGTCGGTGAGCGCCAGCCGCTGAAGCTGGCGGTGTCGCGAATCGAGCTCCGCCACCTTCGCCAGCTCGATCGCGAGTAGCTTCAGGTCGTGCTGCGCCAGCTCCCTGTCCGCCTCGTCGGCGGCGGCGGGGACGTGAAGCACGAGGTATCGCAGCTCCTCCTCCGCCTCCTCTTCCGGATCAGGCGCGCTGCGCGTGCCTTCGGCCACGAGCGGGACACTCACGAGATCACCCGCCTCCGGCGGCTCGTCGGCCAGCTCCAGCCGGACTGCCGTCGGCAGGTAGGTGTTGATGCGCTCCACGGCGCGGGGCAGGGCGGCGCCGGCCCGGCTCGTCAGCGCATCGAGCACGATGGCGGTCAGCGGGATGTCGTCCGGAAGCAGCGGAAGGGCAGCGGGCTCGACGTCTGGCGCCGGCTCCGCGGGAGCGGCGGTTCCGTTGGACTCGACCGGAGCGGCATGATTGACCGGTGACCGCACCGCCGGTGCCGTCAGCGCTTCGCGCAGCTCGCGGGCCTGCGCCGGAAGGATGACGTAGTCGTCGCCTCCCATCTCCACCGCGCGCCGGGCGAGCGGCTCGTGCGACGTGCGCCCGAAGAGCACCAGCCGCGGGGGACGCGGCCCGGGCGCCAACTGGAGCTGCTCGCGCAGCGACCTCACAGCCGGCTCGGCGCGGTGCTCCAGCGGCTCGACGTTCACCAGCAGCGCTCCGAACTCCGCCGCCTGCAACTCGGCCAGCGCATCGAAGACGGTATCGACACTGGTGGTCGACACGTCCGGAGCCGCCTCCTCGAGCGCGGCGCGCACCGACCCCTCCTGGTCTCCCACCACCAGGATCCGGGGCGGACGAAGTCCGAGTGAGCCGTTGATCCGTACGGCCTTGAGCACGTTGTTCAAGTGTCTGCTACGTCCATCGCTCCGGCAAATGGTTGCCCATTTTCCCGGCCCCGGACGCCGAAGCACTCTCCGGGGCGGGTTCTCACTCCTCCAGCAACGCCTTGAGCTCCTCGGCCGAAAGCACCGCGTCCGGCGAACTCGCCGGGGCGCTTCGGGGCGGAAGCTCCGCCGGTCCGTACGCTCCCGGCGCCGCACGGCCCACGGTCGCCGGCTCTCCGCTACGGGGGGCCAGCCGGTGGAGCCGGCCGTCCTCGAGCAGGGCGTCGGCACCGAGCCGCGCCGCCTCGGCCAGGCCGGCGCTGCGACCCCGGACGTCGCTCACGATCACCTCCACGTGACCATAGCGCCGCTTGATCACCTCGATCAGGCGCAGTTCCGGCGGATACAGCGCCGGCAGGCTCAGCAGCACGGCACGGAACGCCAAGGGACGCCGAGCCAGCGCCAGGATTGCCTCGTACGGGTCGCTCACCATGACGCCGCCGTACCCGACGTGACCCAGCGCCGCGCGAACGACCTCCGCCGCCGACGGGTCGGCGACCACCAGCGCCTGCCCGTTGGGCATGGTCGATGCGTCGTCCGGCGGTGTCTCGGCAGCAGGTGGCGTCACGAGATCCACATCCTAACTCTACACCGGTCCCGCCCGCATCTGTCGCCCCGAACCCGCGTTGACTCGCTCTGGGGATGCATCTACCGTCGCGCCGAAGGCCGTCATCGGCGCTGTTTACGCGCCAAGCCGGCCAGGTTCCCGTCCCCGCAGGAGCAATCAGTCATGCCAATCAGAGTCGGCATCAACGGATTTGGCCGCATCGGCCGTCTCGTCTTCCGCGCCGCCACCTACCGGACGGACGACGACATCCAGGTGGTAGGCGTGAACGACCTGGTGCCGGCCGACAACCTGGCCTACCTGCTCAAGCACGACTCGACGCACGGCCGCTTCCAGCGGGAGGTGAAGGGAGGCGAGAGCTCATTCACCGTCGACGGCAATGAAGTGAAGTGCTTCAGCGAGAAGGATCCGGGCAAGCTCCCGTGGGGCGACCTTGGTGTCGACGTCGTGGTCGAGTCCACCGGCATCTTCACGCACTACGACGGCGCCGCCCAGCACCTGGCCGCGGGCGCGAAGAAGGTCGTCATCTCCGCCCCCACGAAGGACCCGGAGAAGGTACCGACGATCGTGCTCGGCGTGAACGACGAGGCGTTCGACGGCTCGGCCAAGATCGTCAGCAACGCCAGCTGCACCACCAACTGCCTCGCCCCCATCACCAAGGTCATCCTCGACAACTGGGGCCTCGAGGAAGGCCTCATGACGACCATCCACGCCGTCACGGCCACCCAGCCGACGCAGGACGGGCCTTCCAAGAAGGACTGGCGCGGCGGACGCAACGCCTACACCAACATCATCCCCGCCAGCACCGGCGCCGCCAAGGCGGTCGGGCTCTGCCTCCCGCAGACCAAGGGGAAGCTGACGGGAATGGCCTTCCGCGTCCCGACGGCGGACGTGTCGGCGGTCGACCTGACCTTCCGGACGGAGAAGCCGACGAGCTACAAGGAGATCTGCGCCGCGATGAAGGCGGCGTCGGAGGGGCCGATGAAGGGGATCCTCGGCTACACGGAGGAGGAGGTCGTCTCCAGCGACTTCGTCACCGACCCGCGCAGCAGCATCTTCGATGCCGGCGCCGGCATCGAGCTCAACGACCGCTTCTTCAAGATCGTCAGCTGGTATGACAACGAGTGGGGATACTCCAGCCGCATCGTCGACATGGTCAAGCTGATGGCAATGAGCGGAAAGTGACCGCCCGCCACCCGGTGAACCTCGAGCGCCGCGAGCCCCAGGCCCGCGGCGCTTCTGTGTTGGGGGTCGCAGGTGGGGCCGG
>JAEZED010000108.1 GCA_023417885.1 Planctomycetota bacterium | reverse complement strand
CACAAACCCCCCCCCCCCCCCCCGGGGGCGCGGGCGGCAGAAGTGTCAGTTGAGGGTGTCGGCCGTTAGAGGGTGACGGCGCCGGCAGTGCGACCGGTCTGATTCGGACGCCACTTGCCGTAGAAGTCGACCATGACGCCAGGCTCGGGATCGCCCGCGGTGGCGGCGGTGCTGCCGGACTGTGGCCGGAAGCTGCCGTCGATCGGCGAGTCGCTGAACTTATCGGAGTGCACCTGCGGCATCGCCAGCCACTGGTTCTTGTCCAGGTAGCCGGAGTTGTCGGAGCCGGTGCCGACCCACATCAGTCCGCCGGCCCAGTCGATCCACTCCGCGTCGGCCCAGACGTTGTTGTCGATCTTGCTGAAGCCGTTCAGGCTGCTGGCATCGACACGAAGGACGGCGGTGCCGTAGTGGCCGGCGACGAGATTCGGCGCGTAGTAGAGGTTGTTGCTGACGACCAGGTTCGACGTTCCGGACCAAATCCGCATGAACTGCCCGGAGCTCCTGGTGTTGATTCCGGTGTTGTTGGCGAATCGCACGTTCCGGGTACCGCGGCCGTAGGTGGCGTCGTAGCCCTCGACGGTGACGGTGAGGTCGTGGTCGCTGTTGAAGATGTTGTTGCGAACCTCGATGTCCTCGGCGCCGTGCTCGACGATGAACTGGCCGTTGAGCCGATTGCCCTCGAAGACCGCGTGCAGGAAGCGCGCCGACTTCTCGGTGAGGCCGTCCCCGTCGCCGAGCGGGCCGACGCCGCTGGGGCCGTTGGCCACGTTGTGGGCGATGTAGGCGTAGCTGCCCTTCTGGATGTTCAGCACGCCCTTGGCGTAGTCGTACGGGTCACCCGAGTCGCGGCGGTCCTTGTTGCCAAAGTTGTTGTGGCTGACATTGAACCGCGTGCCGTTGCCCATGCGGACGATGTGCTCGCGCGTCGAGTTCGGAACGGTGTTGTCGGTGACCGTCCAGTCGCTGCCTTCGATCCAGGTGAAGTAGCGGCGGAGGTAGGTGTCGCCCGGGACGCTGTTCCCCTGCACCAGCACGGCCTTGGGCTGGAGGTTGCCGTTGACGGCGTCGCCGATGTGCCGGAACTCGTTGTTGATGACGGAGATGTTCGTCCCGGCCGGGGAGACGGCGTGGGGCATGTTGTGGCTGCTGGTGTCGCCGCCGTAGGGGGTGTCGAACGCCAGGTCGCGAATCGTCAGGTTGCTGACGCCCCAGCCGAGCTGGAACATTCCCTTGGTGTCGTAGCGGCCGCGCGTCCAGTTGACGACGGGGCGGTTGCCCGAGCCGTAGGCGCCGATGACGACGTTTCCGCGGTCAACGGACATCACCTGGGCCAGGTCGAAGCGCTCGCCGCGCTTCAGGAGGATCTCGGCGTTGCCGTTGTTCGCCTTCATCAGGTCGACGGCGCGCGGGATCGTCCGCACCGGGCTGCTGGAGGAGCCGGAGTTGCTGTCGCTGCCGCTGTTGGAGCTGACGTAGATCTTCTTGCGCGTGTTCTGGGCGACGTTCACCGTGACGGTCGACTCGTCGTAACCCAGCTTCTCGTTCCAGACCTTCAGCTTGATGGTGTACGTGCCCGGGTTCTCGTAGAGGTGGGCGGCGCTCCAGCCGACCATCGAGTTGCGCTTGCCGTTCGAGTCGCCGAAGTCCCACTCGAAGCGCGCCGTGTCCATGTCGCCGGCGTTGAACGTCGTGCCCAGGGCGTTCACGTGAACCGCAACGCCCGCCATGATGTTCAGCGAGCTCACCGCGCTGATCTTCGCCGTGGGACGCGGAGCGTTGGTGTCACCACCACCGCCGCCGCCACCACTGTCGCCACCGCCACCGCCGCCGCCACCGCTGTCACCACCGCCGCCGCCACTGCCGCTGCCGCCGTTCGGGTTGAAGTTTGCATCCTTCGTCAGGATGACCTGGTCGACCTTCACGCCGTCCTCACGCATCCAGATGTTGAACTGGTGGACGCCGGCGGAGGAGACATTGACCTTCAGGCGGTCGGAGCTGCCCCCTTCGTTCACCCACTGCCACTGGTTGTACTGCGTCGGGCTCACGCCCCACTTGCCGAGGCTGGTGGCGTTGCCATCGAGGCCGACGTGGATCGAGTCGTCCACGTTGTTGGCGCCCTGCATCCGCACCCAGACGTAATAGGTGCCGGTCGTGCCGAAGTTGACGGCGAAGTCCCGCCGGGCGCCGTCGAGCTTCTCGCCGGTGGTCACGCCCGTGTTCGGGGAAGCCACGATCCCCTTGCCGCCGCTCGCGCCCGAGTCGGAGTAGACGTTCCAGGTCGAGCTCGAGCCGACGCCCATCCCGGCGCCCTGACCGGTGAATGCCTCGGCCTCGAAGTCGACGCGGCCGCCGCTCTCCTGGAAGGCATTCGACCCGCCGCCGCCGCCGCTCTCGATGTTCTGCGTAGTCTCGGCGTTCTTGGCGCTGTCCCAGCCGGCGCCGCCGTCGACCCAGTCGGTGCCGCTCTCGCCGTCGATGACGTCGTTGCCGCCGACACCCCAGATCTCGTCATTGCCACGGCCGCCCCAGATGGTGTCCGGGCCGTCATTGCCGTGGATTCCGTCATTGCCGCCGTTGCCGTAGAGGCGCGTCGGGCGGTTGAGCCCGTCCATGACGTTGATGCCGTCGTCCATCTCGCCGCCGACAACGACGATGAGATCGACATCACCCGCGTTGTAGGAGCCGCGCGTCTGCCCGTTCATCTCCACCTTGATGCTGTTGGACTGCTGGTGGATGTAGATCTGGTTCGGGCTGTACTTGTCGCCATCGACGCGGAGCATCCCGTCCTGGAGTGAGACGGACGACAGCAGTCGGCGCTGCTCCAGCGGCTCGAAGATCGCGTTGTGCTCACCGCGCAGCGTGGTCTCAAGCGCCGCGCTCAGGCGTCCGTCGAGTGCAGGGTCGGACGAACGGGTGATCGTTCCGTGATGTGCGTCGTAGCTGCTGCCTTGCATGCTGGCATTCCGTTCGTCGCGGGTGTGGTTGGACATCTCTTCCTGTCTCCTCGACTTGACTCGGGGTGGCGTCGCGTCAGGCGTCGCCGGCAATGAATAAAGGGGGGTTTGCTTCGCTACTCGTCGGGGTAGAGGTGGGCGTTGTCGCGGACATGCGTCAGGGAGTCGGCGAAACGCGGTAAGTGGCAACGAAAACAAACGAACACAAAAACTCGATCTGGCTTGCCGGGCTTGAGTCGTTTCAATGACTCGTGGCCTCGTGGCACGCCGTTTGTTCCAGTTTCTCCCACGTGGCGTGGGTGGCGGGTTTCCCTGCTCCGGAAGACGTGGGTTCCTGCACGTCGGCTCACGCCCAGGTTGCTTTGACCGTCGGCGTCGGGTGTAACTCCGGCACGACGCCACAAGGCGTCGCTGCGCTGGCGCGGCTTCTATTCACTTGGCTTTGCTTGGGAGGCACAGAGGCGACGCCCATGTCGTGCGCCGCGGTATCGGGCTGTCGTCTCCGAGGTCGGCACTTCCCGACCCGGACTTGACGTCGGCCCGTTTGAATCCCTCGTCTCTCCCGAGTGTGCGGCCAAAGGCCGCGGCACTGGTGTTACCGCCGTCTGCTCAAGCGGCCGAACAGCGCGCTCGAGACGGGACAGCAACCGGGCGATCTGATGGGATCATCTCTCCCTTTCCGGAATATCCAGCCGCTCGTGCACATCCACGAACGGGTGGGGTAATGCATCTCCCCGGATCTCCGGAACCGGTTGGGCGACGCCGGATGACTCCGGTCTGGCCGCCCGCTGCCTCCTTGCTTGTTCTTGGCCCGTCCGATCCATCGGAGGGCGGTCGGGTTTCTGAAGTCTCCTGTCAACGTGTCGTGAGTCGTGCGAGCTTGTGGCTAGTCGGCCGTCCACGCGTCAGGGGGATCCCGAGTGCCGCATGGGATCGCGGCGGTGGGGTCTCCTTCCGTACGGGCGCGAGCCTCGGGGGATCGCGCCGTTTCCTGCCGGCTTCGGCCCGCGTCGTGGTCGCCGGGATTCACCCCGGCGCCACCGAGCGGCCCTGTAGCCGCGGCAGGCCGCATCCTGCGGCACAACCATCTCCATCCACTTCTTCCCGCACCTGGTAACTTCCCGGGCACACCTCGAAGAGGTGTCCGCCTGGCTGGCCGGGACATGCGACCGGCATCCGTCCGTGCCGCCGAGAGGCTCGGCACCGGATGTCGGCCGGGGCCGCGGTTCTCGGTGCCGCTGCGATCGATAGCCCGGATCGCCTGCGGCCCAACCTGCGGCCAGTCCCGGTCAGCCGCGGAACTCGCGATCAGCGCCGATCCTGCCGGCAACCGATCCGGTTCCTGCCCTCCGCCGGACACGCCTTCGAGTGGAGGGGTTAGTCAGGAAGACCCGAAAAAACCGGCAATCCCGAAACATCGTTACATCGGGATTCATTGATTCGTGGGCAACGTCACGCTGGAACAAGACTTACAGAAAAGGTCCCAGCTTCACAAGATGAGGCGCATTTCGTCGCCCCTCCGCCACCCAAGTACGCCAACGCTTCTCGCCTGTTTCGGCGAAGCATCGCATCAGGCAGCGCGCGACAGTGTTCGATCCACCGCCTCGGCAAGGCGCACAAGAGCCGCAACGCTCGCCGCGGCGTCGCGCTGCTCGGCGGCGATCAAGAGACGCGCAGCAGGACGCACCAGCGCATCCCGTCCTTCGCGGCCGGCCTGTATCGCCAAGGCCTCGGCGCTCCTGGCAAGAAGGGGGAAGCGCTCTGCTCGCAGCGCCTCGGCCAGCTCCTCGATGCGCCGCCGAATCTGGCGCTGGGAAGGCGTGGGGAGGGAGGCGACGGCTCGCGAAGGGGTACGGCTCATGCCCCGCCTATCGACCGCCGCGAGCCGTGCGGATTCGCCTCGCCGGTGGTCTCATAAGCTCATGCAGCAGCAGGTTGTCGCACGCCACCGACGCATGCCGGACAGCATTCCGGAGCAGACTTCGAACAGGGCGGTCGGGCTCTTCGCGTTCGCCTTCATCTTCCTCACTGCCGGCATCGCGATCCTCGCGGCGACGGAACTCGGAAGCAGCGTGTCGCCGCCCCCGGCGTTCGGCGTGTCCGTCGCGCGGCCGTTCGGCTTCCTCGATTACATGTTCGAAGCGACGAGCGCGTTCGGGACTGTCGGTCTCTCGACCGGCGTCACGCCGCTGCTCTCCGCAGAGGGCCGGGTGCTGCTCGTCGTCCTGATGTACGTGGGGCGGATCGGGCCGCTGACGTTCGCGGCGGCGCTGTCGCGGGTCGATCCGTCAAGCCGCACGATCCAGCGCTTCGCGAACGAGGACGTGGTCGTGGGATGAAGGGGGGTAAAGTGGGCCGTGCAGGGCTCGAACCTGCGACATCCTGCTTGTAAGGCAGGCGCTCTGGCCAACTGAGCTAACGGCCCATGCACTGCATCCTACGCACGCGACACGCGTGCGGATCGCACGCCTGCTCGTCGCAAGGGTCCACGTTCAATCGGCCGCCGGCGGATCGTCTGTTTCGTCCACGATCTCCGCCTCGACGACTTCGGACCCATGGAGCTGGCCGAGGTGGGGCTCCTCGATCCGCCAGCGGGCGTCGTCGTGCCAGCGGAAGCCGGCGTCGGTCAGCCACTGCTCGACTTCATGCTGCTGCACGGGCCGGCCCTCCTGAGCCGACAGGTTCGCGCGCAGGCGCGCCAGGTCGAGCTTTACGATAAACACGCGGGGCATCCGGCACCTCGTGAACCCCATGAGAGCCTCCAGGTCACGTGCGGCAACACACGCGCTCGCGACGCGGGCGTGTGGTCTCCACTCCGTGTTCATCTGGTCGTGCTGCCCGTCTGCTTAGGGCAATTCACCTCACGGCACGCTTGGCACGTGCGAATGAAGCGAACGCCGTAGTATCGCAAACCAGTTGGCCCGCCGCCAACAGATAGGAACTCTGGCGAAGATAGGATGCCGCGAATGCGAATCGTTCGTTTCATCGAGGAACAAACCCGCACCCCCGTCGTCGCGGACGACCGCGGGGATGGATCCGCCGAGATAATTGCCGGCGATTTCCCCCACTTCGTCGCGACGGGGCGGACCGTCGCGATCGGGCGCCGCCTCGCCCCCATCGTCCCGGCCGACATCCTCTGCATCGGCCTCAACTACCGAGCGCACGCCGCCGAGCAGGGGTCGGCGCTGCCGAAGAACCCGATGCTCTTCATCAAGAGCGGGAACGCGCTGGCGGGACCGGAGGAAGACGTCCCGTTGCCGTCCAACAGCGACAAGGTCGACTTCGAGGCCGAGCTGGCGGTCGTGATTGGGCGCGATGCCAGGCGCCTCAGCCCGGCGCAGGCGCTGGACTACGTCTACGGCTACACCATCGCAAACGACGTCTCGGCGCGCGACTGGCAGAAGGAGAAAGACCTCAACGGCGGGCAGTTCGCGCGCGGCAAGAGCTTCGATCGGTTCTGCCCGATCGGCCCCGCCATTGTCACCGCGGATGAGGTGCCCGATCCGAACGCGCTACCGATCACGCTGCGCCTCAACGGGCAGGTAATGCAGGATGGCAACACGAGCGACATGATCTTCAGCGTCGCGGAGATCATCGCCTCGCTCAGTCAGACGATGACCCTTCGCGCCGGCAGCATCGTCCTCACCGGCACGCCCGAAGGCGTCGGCATGGCGCGCACGCCGCCGGTCTTCCTCCGGCCCGGCGACGTCACCGAGATCGATATCGGAAGCCTCGGCACCCTGCGCACCCGCTTCACCGCGGAGTGACGGTCTCGTGCCGGCGGCTTCCGCGGCCGCGCGAGGCGATCCGGTGCAGGTGGGCGAAGCCGCTGGTCAGCCGCTGCGCCGGGTTGAAGCGCCGCCGCTGCTCATGGCGCGTGTGCCAGCGCCGGACGACATGCCATCGCCAGGCAAGCTTGACGATGACGAACGCGAGCACGGCCGAAGCCGCGCCCAGGGCCAGGCCGCCCACGATGAGCGGGTAGAAGTGGGGGAGATCCTCCCAGAGCATCTGCACCGCCATGCCCGAGCCTTCCACCAGTCCGGCGTCCATCGCCGCCTTCACCTGCTCCATGAGGTTGGGAATCGGCGGGGTGCCCGTTATCAGGCGGCCCACTTGATAGCTCAGCATGAAGCACGGGAGCCACGTGAGGGGGTTGCTCACCCAGGTGAAGGCAACCGCCAGGGCCACGTTGCCACGGCCGACGATCGCGGCGGAGACGGCGGCGAGCGTCTGGATCGGCAGGGGCACGAAAGCGAAGAGGAGCCCGCTGGCGACGCCCCAGGCGGTCGAATGTCGATTCAGGTGCCAGAACCGCCTGCTCAGGAGTGAGGAGCCGAAGAGGCGCACCACCCGGTTCTGCCGCATCGCGTGCTCGCTGGGGACGATCTTGCGGAAGAAATGCCTGGGCATCGGTGGAACTTCTTGCGACGCGAAGCGCGCCGCACGACCCAACAAGCATCGGCTGTGCCTGCCGCGTCGCATCCGAAGCGCGCGACCGCGGGGAAGGCCCGATAACACGCGATAGTACGCGCCGAGCTTCCTTCCCGTTCGTCCGCATGGCGAGTATCCTGCCTCTCCCGAGAGCGGGAGAAGGGGCACTTGGTGAACATGACCGGTGACGGCGCGCGGGCGGGCGAACCACTGGAGGCGATCGCCGCCGAGGAGGCGGAACAGGCGCCACCCGTGCGCGATATCGATTACCGCGGAGCCGCGAGCGGAACGGTTGTCGTCACCGAGCGTGCCCTGGCCTCGCTTGCCTCGACGCGCGGCTGGGTGATGCTCTGGGCGGTCGCGCTGTTCATCTCCGCGGGCTTCAGCATCCTGGGCGTCCTGGGGATCCTGATCGCAATGGCCGGCTCCGCCCCGCGCCTGCCCGGAATGCTGCTCTTCGCCGTCGCGTACGGCCTCGTTGCCTTTGCCTGGATCATGATGGGCGTGCACCTCATTCGCTACGCCTCCGGCATCGCCGCAACAGCGCGGTCGCGCAGCCCCGAGGCGCTCGAGCGGGCGCTGGCGTCACAGAAGTCGTTCTGGCGGCTGTCGGGTATCATGCTGCTGGTCGTCATCGCGTTCTACTTCGCGATCTTCCTGTTCGCGATGCTCATCTGACGGTGTCCGGCAGGGCCAGGCGAAAGAACGAAAGCCAGTTGGCTCCCATGACGCGCCGAACGTCCTCGTCCCCGAAGCCGGCGGCCGAGAGGGCATCGGCGAGCCCGGGCAGATCGGCGATGCTCGTTAACTCGTGCGGCACGTTCTCGCGTCCAAATCCGCCATCGAGGTCGGAGCCGATCCCGACGTGCAGACAGTCGCCCGTCAGCTGGCTGACGTGGTCGATGTGGCGAACGACGTCCGACCATCCTGCGCGCCGCTTCGCCAGCTCCGCAGGCGTCAGCAGGAAGCGGTCGTAGAGGACGATCCCGATCACGCCGCCGCGATCGGTGATGGCGCGGATGTGCCGGTCGGCGAGATGCCGGCCGCGCGGATCCTCCCCGACGATCGCGCGGCAGTTCGAGTGCGAGGCGCAGATCGGCCGCTGCCCGAGGCCCAGCAGATCATCCAGCGACGATTCGGCGAGGTGCGAGGCGTCGTGGACGAAACCTGCAGCGTCGAGCTCCGACACCAGGCGGCGCCCCTCGGCGGTGAGGGGGCCGGGCGCCCCGGTTCCGCCGGCGTACCGCGTCCCGCCCCATGCCAGGCCGATCATGCGCGCCCCGGCGTCGAACCACGCGGCGGCGCTGGCGGAGTCCGACTCGGACGAGAGCGCCACGGCATCCGCCCCCTCGATGAGCAGGATCATCGCAAGAGCCTCGGGCGTCGGCGCCTGGGAGCCAGGCAGATCAGCGGGGGAGCGGACCAGGCGCAGCCGCCCCTGGTCCCAGAGGCGCTGGTAGATCGCGAGCTGGTCGCCCGCCTGGGCGAACGCGCCGGCATGATCGACATATCCCGGCCGCTCACCGCTCTGTGGTGTGCAGTAGATGGTGCCGCAGACCAGGCCGACGCCTGCCTGCTGGAGATCCGGAAGCCCGACGGTCGCCGTCTCCGGCGTCCGGTCGTGAATGGCCGGCTGCTGCGAGGCCGGCAGGCTCAGGTTGCGCCCGCGGAGGGCGTTGTAGGCCAGGTCCAGGTGCGCGTCGGCGATGAGCATGTCGGTAGCGTAGCGGCGCTCATGCCGTAGGCGGCGCCAGGCCCCGCAGGAACGCCGTCACGCTCTGCCCGAGCGCTCGCAGGTCGTAGCCCCCCTCGAGCTGCGCGATCAGCCGGCCGTCACAGACGTCCTCGGCGAGGCGGGCCAGCGTCGCTCCGATCCGGCCGAACGCGTCGGACGAGAGCTCGAGCTGCGCGAGCGGGTCGGAGGCGTGGGCGTCGAACCCGGCGGAGACGACGATCGCTTCCGGCGCGAAGCCGGCGACGCGGTCCAGCACGAGTTCGTTCAAGGCGGCCAGGAATCGCTCGTCACCGGTGCCTGGCGGCAGGGGGACATTGAGCGTGCAGCCGCGACCTGCGTCCTCGCCGGTCTCCCCGGCGAAACCGCTTCCGGGCCAGAGTGTCCGCGGATCCTGGTGGAGGCTGACGTTCAGCACGCTCGGGTCCCGCCAGAAGATCGCCTGCGTGCCGTTGCCGTGGTGGACGTCGAAGTCGACGATCGCCACGCGCTCGGCCCCATATTTGCGCTGCGCATGGCGGGCGGCGACGACGGCGTTGTTGAAGAAGCAGAACCCCATCGCCCGCACCGCTTCGGCGTGGTGGCCGGGCGGCCTCACGCCGCAGAAGGCGTTGCGCGCGCGGCCCGCCATGATCTCGTCGGTGG